>JAGAKD010000221.1 GCA_017625815.1 Lachnospiraceae bacterium
CTTTGCAGGTGCCTTCTTTGCTGGAGCTGCCTTCTTTGCAGTCTCCTTAACCTCAGCTGCCTTAGTCTCCTCAGCCTTCTTAGCTGGAGCCTTCTTTGCTGGAGCTGCCTTCTTTGCTGGAGCCTTAGTCTCTGCTGTCTTCTTAGCTGCCTCTACCTTAGCCATAGTTGAATCTACTGTTGCCTTCTTAACTGCCATTTTAAAAATCCTCCGTAAAAATTATATATCTTTTGCTACATGATGTCTTTTCTATTTTGCTAGAAATGATATTAACCCTTTTTTTACGATTTTGCAAGGTTTTTCGTTATTTTCTTAAGTATTTACCAATGGTTCGAAATTAATTTATTAAAAAAAATACATTTTGCACAATAAAAAACACTAAAATTAACTCTTATGTCTCTGCTTAACACTAATATATGATGAAAGATCCTTGCATATATTGGTTATCTCCAAGCCATAAATGTTCATATCCTCATGCTCTTCAATACGTACCACGTTACCCATTAGATTAAGGACATGTCCTAAATCCTCAAAATATACTTCTACCTTTTCACCGACTTTAAAGTCTAATTCCTTTTTTCTGTCGGTAATGGAATATCCAGATAAACTAACATCTCGTATCATAACCTTACCTGGACCTCTTCCCACAGAACATAGCGCTGCCTTAACACCTACACCAATTCTAAAACAGCCACGTCTATTGTGTCGTCTACCATCTTCTGTAGTCTGTAAAACATACTCGCCCTTATAGTTTGCAATTCGTACCGACTTCCATAATATAGGAACATCTTCCTCTTGGCCATACTCCAAATCTACGTTTACATTATCAAAAACCAAACGTTTACCAGGAGGATAATCCAAGGCTATAATCGCCACGCTATCTTTGACGATATTTTTAATCCATGCACCCAAGGTCATGCTGTTATCTTTGTTGCTAATTAATAGCCTAATTTGACAGCCTTCCTCTAATTCAGACAACTTAATACCCATTAGTATCCCCCTAATATCTGCCTTGCTTTATCAATATGTTACTACTACCTACATCATAACATAATACGTATTCGCTGTGTATCTATTTTTACAATATTTTATTAGAATTTTTATATTCCAAAATAACCAATCTCGTACCAATTTTTATCTAATCTATTATATTCTAAATCCTCATACCATGATCTTATATCTTTCATAACAGACCTGGGCTTTTTCGCGTACAACACACCGTATTGTTTCATCTCATTATCCCAAAAAATAACATAATCTGATGATACCCACATATAATCATATTTTGTGTAGGAATTGGTACATATTCTAGTAAGGCTTGCTCTTTCGTCATCACTTAGGGGGATATCATTATCTTCATATTTAAGTACACTATACTCACCCTGTCCATCAGTAATATTTATTACTATACTATCCTCTTTAATGTCTGAATTTGCATAGTATTCCTGTACCACATTAACTATTGTTTCATAATCTCTTTGCAGCTCTGGAAAATTTTTCATTCTAGGTTCGCCACCGCCCAAAATAGCAAATGCAATAATTAAAAACACTATACAAACTAATATGATCATTAAAAACTTCTTTTTCATAATACGCCACCACCATATGTATGTCTTAGACATATAGTCCATTTCATAGTAATTTAAATCACTTAATTAATACTGCCCTACAAGGAGCACCATCACAGCCTCCTAGATTAATTGGTGCAGCCGAAAGGAAATATTTACCCTCTGGCACATCTTTAAGCACAATACCTTCAAGCAAAACCACCTCTGCTCCAAGAAGTATTAAATGTACCTCCATTGGTGCATTTTCCGGTCCGATAGTTTGGCTCTCATTTCCAATAAGCTTTATACCTTCTTTGGCAAAAACTCTAGCTGCCTCTGCTGTAACAGTCATATCTCCACCTATTAGAATACGCTGACCGGCACCTGCATTTTTAGCTTTATCAAGTATATTGCATGCATCACTGGCACTTAAATCTCCTGTATGATGAGCGACATAGCAGTCTCCCACAAAACTATCCATAGATATCTCATCAATCCTTTTACCATCATCTAAGAAATGATATGGTGCATCCACATGAGTCCCGTTGTGCGCACACATGGAAAACGAGGTAAGGTTGCATATATCACCTTGCTTTATACTCATCATGGTATTCTTTTCTGGAACCGGATCTCCTGGAAATGTATTGCAGGAAAACAGTTCTTGAGATATGTCTATAATCATAATTTCCCCTCCAAAAATAAAAAATACGCTACCATAATGATAGCGTATCTTAAATATTATTTCAATGTAGGATTAACCAAAATATCTAGCAAGAAGTCCCTCAAATGCCTTACCATGTCTCGCCTCGTCCCTAGCCATCTCATGCACTGTGTCATGGATTGCGTCAAGGT
Source organism: Lachnospiraceae bacterium (assembly GCA_017625815.1). Classification (GTDB taxonomy): domain Bacteria; phylum Bacillota; class Clostridia; order Lachnospirales; family Lachnospiraceae; genus Coprococcus_C. Next base: position 2,400 of record JAGAKD010000221.1, read on the forward strand.
CAAGTGCCTTAGCACGCTTAGCAAGGTCAAACTTACCAGCTGTTGCACCATTCTCAGCCTCAACTCTCATCTCAAGGTTCTTCTTAGTTGAGTCAGTAACAACCTCTCCTAAGAGCTCTGCAAACTTAGCAGCATGCTCAGCCTCTTCCCAAGCTGCCTTTTCCCAGTAGAGACCGATCTCTGGGTAACCTTCTCTATGTGCTACTCTAGCCATAGCGAGATACATACCTACCTCAGTACACTCACCCATATAGTTAGCTCTTAAGTCTTCCATAATATCTTCTGGAGCACCCTGTGCTACTCCAACTACATGCTCTGCTGCCCACTCTCTTTCTCCTGCCTGAGCAACGAACTTCTCTCCTGGTACCTTACACTGTGGGCACTGCTCTGGTGCCGCATCTCCTTCATGAACATATCCACAAACTGAACAAACGTATTTCATAATAAATTCTCCTTTCATTGTAAAAAGATTTTGTAGTAGATATCAATAATGATAATCATTACTACTTTTCTCTGAAATCAATATAACACATGGATTTTATAATGTCAACACTTTTTGAAAAATTTTTTCAAATGCATTTTTTTACCATATTATATTTAAAACATCTCGTCTTTTTTACCAAGTATATTGCTTACTATCTGATCCATTTTCATACCATTGGAACCCTTGATAAGTACCACGTCTCCTGGGGTCATTACAGATAGTAAAAACAGACTGGCTTCACCGTTATCCTTTAGTGTATTACACTTAATACTTGAACCCGCATCCTTTACACCCTGCAAGATATTCTGTGAAAGCTCACCTATAACTACTAATTCGTCTATGTTCTTGTCTGCGAGATATGTTCCAACTTCATAGTGATACTTTTCACTATTATCTCCAAGCTCAAACATATCTCCCAAAACTGCTATTCTTTTTCCAGTGCAGTCCATCTCGGCTAATACATTGATACTTGCTTTCATAGAATCAGGACTGGCATTGTAGGTATCATCTATAATAGTGTACTTGCCAGATATATCAATAACTTTCTGTCTCATACCACTAAAATCATCGAAGCCTGCTGCCACCTTATCAAGGTCCATATTCATATAATCTGCTATAGCCATTCCTGCAAGGGAATTAACAACATTATGGGTTCCCAAAGCATTAAGAACTACCTTAACTCGCTTGTTGCCATGAACATAATCATACACATATTTGTTATCTTCCATACGGATATTCTCCGCACGATAATCACACCAATCCTTGGTTCCATAATATACTACCTTGTCACCAGTCTCCGTTTTAAGACTTGCTAGCATATCATCGTCACCATTCAGGAATAATATTCCATCCTTATTCATACTCTTAGTAATGGATAACTTTTCTTGAAGGATATTCTCACGCGTCTTTAAATACTCAATATGAGCAACACCGATAACTGTTATTACACATATGTCAGGTTTAACCATATCTGACAATATTCCCATCTGGCCAAAATCACTCATACCAAGCTCAAACACAGACATATCCGAGTCTTCCTCAAGATATGACAAAGTTATAGGTACACCCACCTGCGAATTGTAATTCTTTTTAGTTTTATATACCTTAGCACACTGTGATAAAGCTGTAGCAATCATATCTCTGGTTGTTGTCTTGCCAACACTTCCTGTTACCGCTACAACTGGCTTATGATACATACTTCTAATATATGCACCTATATCTTGCATAGCCTTAATAGTGTCACTAACCTGAATATATGGTTTATCTGCAATCACTACCCCACTATGCATGGATGTAAGAGTAGCCGCACCAACCTCCAAAGCACTCTCAATAAAAAGATGTGCATCAACCTTTTCACCAATTATAGGTACAAATAGATTCCCCTCTTCTATTTCCTTTGAATTGGTACATATTCCTCGAACAATAGTATTTTCGTCACCGCACAAAAGCTTGCCAGACGTTATGTTAACTATATCTTTTACACTTAATTCGAACACTTTACTTCCCCTTTTATTTAAACCCTATATACTATCTTGCTTGACATATCTTCTGCTACTTCTTCGTCCTTTAGTACAGTGAGAAGAGCAAGGGCAAAATCTATAGCTGTTCCCATGCCTCTGCTTGTTATAATTTTTCCATCTATAACTACTGCATCCTCAAGTGCTTCCTCACAGAACAATTCGTCTTCCATACCTGGATAACAAGTTGCTCTTCTCTCCTTAAGTAAACCGAGCTTGCCAAAAACTGTAGGAGCTGCACATATGGCTGCAATATACTTGCCATTTGAACAATATTCCTTTACCTTAGCTGTGAGTCCTTCGTGAGCGAGAAGATTTAACGTACCTGGCATACCACCAGGAAGAACTAGCATATCAGCCTCATCCTTTTCGTCAAATAATGTATCCATCTTAACTGTTATTCCATGAGATCCTGTTACTTCCATCTCACCTGTAACAGAAACCATATTCGTCTCAATTCCTGCTCTTCTTAAAATATCTATAACAGTTAGAGCCTCTATCTCTTCATAGCCTGTGGCAAAAAAAACATTCACTTTACTCATAATATGCCTCCTTCTAAATATATGTTCAATATGCACTAGCAAATTTTGTTTATTTATAAATCTAATTAGTATATAATATAATACATATACGCTAAATAATCAAGAATAGTTGACACCTATACAGCTATATATACTATAGATTTTTTATGAAACGGAGAACCAATATGGAGATAGAAAGAAAGTATTTAATAAAGAATTTACCCCTTGATTTAGATGACTACTCCTGTAGTCTTATTGAGCAGGCTTACATTTCAACAAAGCCTGTAATCAGAGCTAGAAAAAGAGGCTATATTAACAATAATCAAGTCTCTGATGTAAAATATATTCTCA
>JAGAKD010000222.1 GCA_017625815.1 Lachnospiraceae bacterium
CCGGTGTGTTCGCCTTGAGAATTAGTTGTATCAGTTTTACTAGTATGGATACCACTCCATTTAGTATTTCTTGTGAAATCCACCAATTTCTTAAGCACAATAAGTAGATTATCAAAGTCTTCAACTTTAATTGACTGCTTGAAGAATTTATCTGTAACCACTCTGTCCTTATTTGCTTTAGACTTACGATAAGCAGATGTGCCATCTGACACTTCACTTGACCATTTAGTATATCCTGTAATAAACTCCTTAGCAAGTGTCCATCCAATATCTTTAGCATTCATATCTTCTTTAGTACAGCATTGTTCAGACCAGTTAGAATGATATAGCTTGGCCATATTTCTGATGATATAGTCTAGATAGTACATTTCATGGAATGCTGCGTATCGTTCTATTGCTTCGTTAGAAGGAGCAAACTTAGCAGAATTGATGTCTGGATCTCTTAAGTATGCAAAGTATTCAGTATAATCATGATCAGCAGGCCAGGGCTGATACTCTTCCGTGTCGCCTTCATATTGTTTGGATATAATTGGGTTAATCTCAGGCACTGTATAATGTGTGTCTGAAATAACGCTACCATGAGTTATAAATGATGCTTCATCACTGTGATATCTAAGATTAAGTGATGCTATATTTTCTGCATGTAAAGGTGAATGCCCTCCAGCACCCTTTACTGTATCATCACCGTCTTGATAAACTTTTGTATAGTTAGCTGTAAACTTATTAGAGTTGTTAGGTGTTGTTAAATAAGAACCCGGTGTGGATCCGCTAATATAATGACGAAATGTAGTATACACATCTTAGTAGCTTCTTACAGGCACATAGTATTCAAGTGATTCATCTTTCTTCCAACTACCAGCTGAAGGCGAACCTGCTCTGTCAGCTTCTTGTGAAAGGTCATATTTTGAGTCGTCGTTAAGTATGCCGCCAGACCAAGCTTCCCATGTGCCTTGCTGAGTAGTTCCAGCATATCTTGCATTCAAGAATCTTACTTGCATATAATATCCTTCAGGCTCATAAGTGTAAGCTCCCACCATATTAGGATTGAATACTACCATTCGGTCTTGATATCGACTTCCTGAAGAGGTTAGACTGCCAGCTTTGATTGTTTCTCTAACGTTGTTCTTATCATCTTGCACTTCAGGAACTCTCTTAGACCACGCTTCAGGGTTAGTACGTATTGTGTAAATGTTACGAGCATTTAACCACTCTTTATTAAGAGCATTTCGTCTTATTAAATCTTGGAATTCAGATGAGTTGAAGCGCATCCTGTTAAAGTTTTCGTCTTCATCGTACACCCATTCGCCAGTTTCAGCATCTCGAATTTTAACCCACTCTGAATACTTACCTATGTGAATCATTACATCTGAAAATTCAAAATCTTCAGGATTTTCAACCTGTCCGTTAGAAGCAGTTTCTAGAGGCTGCTCATAATTATATTTACCGCCATACCTAGAATCATTTTCGATCTGTGCCCTTGTACGATAGTGAGGAGCCCTTATTACTACTCTGAAAGTATTATTAAGCCAAAAACCTGGACAATCTTTGATGCTTCCATTCTCAGGATTGAACTTGAAATGGTTTACGTTTGGGTATAGTATACATCCTTCCGTTCCAAATGGAGGCTCTACAGTTGAATAAGTAGGACTTGTTCCACCGCCACCTCCTCCGCAGCTATATCTTGTAACCTTACCGTTATCGTCTCGTATATCATTATAGCGAGTAACAGATGAAATATTTAAAAAGTTTCTGATTACGAGCGGATTACTTCCGTAATAGTAAACTGTCTCAGCATTAGCAGTGCCTCCTCCAAATGCTTTACCATTGATGGTACCAGCACCATCTTTGTAAACTCTGACAGAGTCTACACTCGGATCATTTGTATATATTGGCACAACAACTAAGTCATACCAGACATTTTGCTCTACCTTACATCTAGGATCTCGTTTAGATAATCTGCTTAAGTTAGATATTACCTTATCTGTAGCTAACAAATCTTCATATATGAAATCAC
>JAGAKD010000022.1 GCA_017625815.1 Lachnospiraceae bacterium
CCATAGTATCTGCCACATCAACAACCTCAGGTCCTGGCGCGAAGGCTTCTGTATTCTCTGATACCTCCTTCGGATCCTCGTACTCTGTAGGTTCTTCATCCTCCCAGAGAGAATCATACTCTTCTTTTTTACGCTGTTTTACCATAGCGCCAATGTTTTTTGCTGCCTGATACATCTCAAAGCTATAATCCATGAGTTTCTTTTCATCATTAGGCGGAACAGTACCACCCTTCATAATACGACGGGCAACCTCCATAATCTTGCCAAGGTCCTCCGCGTACTCTTCCATTGCATCACATTGTTGTTCGGAAACTATCATATCTTCTATGGCAAACTTCTGCTCTAAAAGCTTATCCATATAATTCTGATACTCCTGCTGTTTCTCGCTCACCGCATCAATAGTAAGCTCTAGGACAGCCGCTTCCCCTGCATAAATATGCTTGTTCTCAGGCTCTCGCTCCATCTTTTTCTCAAGCTCAGCCTTTTGCTTGGAAAGAGCCCATTTTTGCTCATTGTAAGACCTTATCTGATAACTATAGGTCTGCCTAGCCTCTCCAATCTTCATAAAATCACATCCTTTTGAATTATAAATACATCCTTGTATCTAAAGGGTATAGTAACCCTTTCAATATATATCGGCTGTTATACATAAAATAATTATATTATCCAAAAAATAAAATAGGATACCGACCATTCAATCGGTATCCTACTATTTTACTTACTATAAACTATTATAAATTCCAAAAATTATAATACAGCTCCCTGAGCCTTCATAGCCTCAGCTACTTTCTCGAAACCAGCGATGTTAGCACCAGCTACAAAGTTACCCTCTACACCGTAACGCTTAGCAGCGTCTGAAACCTTAGCGTAAATGCCCTTCATAATGCCCTGAAGCTTCTCATCTACCTCCTCGAATGACCATGAAAGTCTCATAGAATTCTGAGTCATTTCAAGAGCTGATGTAGCAACACCACCTGCATTTGCAGCCTTACCAGGCATAAAGCAAATACCGTTCTCAAGGTAGAAATCAGTAGCCTCTCTAGTGGATGGCATATTAGCACCCTCTGCTACAAGGAAACATCCGTTAGCCTTAAGTGCCTTAGCATCATCAAGGTTAAGCTCATTCTGAGTAGCACATGGAAGAGCGATATCACATGGAATAGTCCAGATACCCTTGCCCTCAGTGTACTTAGCAGTTGGAACTGCATCTACATACTCCTTAATTCTTCCACGACGAACTTCCTTAATCTCCTTAACGATATCAAGCTTAATTCCGTCTGGATCATATACGTATCCGTTAGAATCTGAAAGAGCAACAACCTTAGCTCCAAGCTGCTGAGCCTTCTCAGTAGCATATATAGCAACATTACCTGAACCAGAAACAACAACTGTCTGATCCTTCATGCTCTTACCAAGATCCTTTAACATCTCATCTACAATATATACAAGACCATATCCTGTAGCCTGTGTACGAACAAGTGAACCGCCCCAAGTAAGTCCCTTACC
>JAGAKD010000223.1 GCA_017625815.1 Lachnospiraceae bacterium
CCCTAAGTTTGCTGCAGAAGGTGGTTACTCAAAGGTTGCTGAGTCAGTATTCGTTGCTGCACTCTTTACATATGCTGGACCAAACTACGTAGCAATCCTTAAGCATCTTGGCAAGGATGATGAGGCTGCTGCTGCTCAGGCTGAAATCGATAAGATGAAGGCTAATATGATGGAATCAGCATGGGACGGAGATTGGTTCCTCCGTGCATACGATGCTTATGGCGAGAAGATGGGTTCTAAGGAATGTGAAGAAGGACAGATCTTCATTGAGCCACAGGGCTTCGCAATTATGTCAGACCTTGACCCAGAGGTTACTAAGAAGACTCTCGCTTCTATCGATGAGCGTCTTAATACAGAGCATGGTCTTGTACTTAATAACCCAGCATTCACTAAGTACTACATCCAGTATGGTGAGATTTCAACATACCCAGGTGGATACAAGGAGAATGCAGGTATCTTCACTCACAACAATGCATGGATTATCTGTGCAGCTGCTTATGCTGGTGAAGGTGATCAGGCATTTAAGTACTATTCAGAGATTGCACCTGCTTTCACTGAGGAGCACTCAGAGCTTCATAAGACTGAGCCATATGTATATGGACAGATGATCGGTGGTAAGGATGCTGGTTCTGATGTAGGACAGACTGGAAAGAACTTTGGACAGGGTAAGAACTCATGGCTTACAGGTACTGCTGCATGGAATATGGTAGCAATTTCACAGTACATCTTAGGTGTACAGCCTGATTTCGATGGTCTTAAGATTGATCCTTCAATCCCATCAGCTTGGGACGGACTCACTGCTTCACGTCAGTTCCGTGGTGCAACTTATGACATTAAGGTTTCTAATCCAGATCACGTTTGCAAGGGTGTTAAGAGCATGACTGTTGACGGCAAGGCTGTTGATGGTAATGTTATCCCAGCATTTGGAGATGGTGCAACTCATACAGTAGAGGTAGTTATGGGCTAATCCCCTACTTATCTAAAAAGGGCGACCACAAGGTCGCTCTTTTTATTTCTCATAATGCATTTTATATGAATAAAATGCATTATGAGAAATAAAAAAAGACCCGCAGGTCTTTTTTTATATATATGGATTACTCCTCTACGCCAAGCTCCTTAAGCTGCTTGATAACGTCTTCAACTGTAGCGATTGCTGCTAAGTCATCTGAAGGAATCTCACAGTTATACTCCTCCTCAAGAGCCATAACAAGCTCATAAAGATCAAGTGAATCTGCGCCAAGATCATCCTTGAAATTAGTTGTTAATTCGATGTCATCTGCATCTACGCTTAACTGCTCTGCAATAATGTCTTTTAACTTCTCAAACATTTTAAAAATCTCCTTTAAGTAATTTTATACTGACAATATACAACAGCCCCCAATATATGTCAAGGAATTGCTGTACATTTTTTCAAGCTTTTTTTATAAAAATTAAAACGAAAATTTGTTGAATTCTGACAGTGGCATTGGTTTTGCAAAATAGTAGCCCTGAGCAATATCACACCTAGAACTTTTAAGGAAATCTACGTGTTCTTTAGTTTCTACTCCCTCTGCAATAACCTGTAGTCTTAAATCCTTCGCCATATCAATAGTATGGTTGATAACAATCTTTCCCTTATCAGATGCCATCTCACTGTCTAAAAATTCCCTGTCAATCTTAATAGTATCTACAGTTATATTTCTAATAATATTAAGAGACGAAAATCCGGCTCCAAAATCATCAACCTCAAGTTTAAAGCCTAACTTCTGCAACTTTATCAGCTCACGATTAAGCTCCTCTGGTTTATCTAAGAATAAGGATTCTGTAATCTCTAATGTGAGTAAATCTGTAGATATGCCATATTTGTTGACTAAGTTAAGTAAAACCTTTTCCAAATCATTGTGCTGGATATGATATCTAGAAATATTAACGGAAAGGGGCACTGGAGTTCTACCTTCATCAATCCACTCTCTCAATGTCTTACAAGCTTGTTCCCACATATATTCATCAAGCTTTAATATAAAACCATTCTTTTCGAAAAGTGGTATGAATTCCATAGGAGGTATAAGTCCCTTTTTGGGATGCAACCATCTACAGAGTACCTCTGCACCACAAAGTCCACCATCCGAAAGTCTATACTTAGGCTGTAAATACATCTTAAAGTCATTATTTTCTAAGGACTGATGCATATCCTTTTCGATTTCATTTGCCTTAAGCATGTCCTCTCTAAACTGCTCATCATAAAAGGCACAGAACTTAAGAACATTTCCCTTTGCTGTTCTACTTGCTATCATGGCTCTATCACACATAAGGTTGATTGGCACTGATAAATCTTGGGCAAGAAAAATACCATAAGATGTATTAATGTGGAATTCTAGGTCGTTAGTTTCAACCTTCTTACGCAGCTTTTCGATGACCTTTATAATATCGCCCTTCTTAGTATATGGCATATAAAACGCAAACATATCTGAATGCATTCTGGAATAGTTTTCCAATCCTTCAAAAACATTCTTTAAAGACTCTGCAATGTGCTTTAAAGCAGCATCTCCCTCTGTCATACCGTAAAGGTCATTAATAGTTTTAAACTTATCTATATCAAATACAACTATAGCGTAAGATTTATCAGGGTTATTAATAATAGAACGCTCTGCACTGCTATAGAACTTTGCATAGTTTGGAATACCAGTAAGTGAATCCATCTCGTTCTTTTGCTCTGTATTATGTATATTCAATAAATCTTCCTTTATCATAGGAATCTGTCTACTCAAATTGTCGTACAGTGTTATCAAATAGACATCTTTATTGTTAAACCAATTGATTCTTGTGAATTCCCATTTGACCAGTCTATCCAAGGTGTCATTGTATCTTATCCTTGTCTCCGAACCTTCCGACATCGTGTTCATAGGACAATCAAAGCAAGGTATTTCGCTAGTACAAAATACCTCATGACACACAAATGAGAGCTTTTCACCAAAAAGCTCTTTAGCAATGCGGTTCTGATATAATATCTCGAAAGTTTCCTTATCCACAACTACAGTTGCATTATCCCCTGCATTAAGTATGGAATCTACAATATTGAAACCGCTTTCTTTATTGAGTTCACTAACAGAATCACTTAATGTCATATATGTCCACCCTACAAAATATGTAAATAATACTTTACCTAACTAAATTGTACCATATAGGAAAATTATGTCAATCAAATATATAGGTTTTTTGTTTATTTTTCCATGTATTTATTCATTTAATTTTATTGACATGGAAAAAAATATAGTTTATACTAATAATAGTAATTATTACTAATTAAAGGAGTGATTATATGTCTGCCCCAAAAACAACCAAATATAGCCATCAGCGAGAGGCTATTATATCTTTTCTTGAATCCAGAAAAGACCACCCTACTGCTGATGAAGTATATCACAACATAAAGGAATCTATTCCTAATATTAGCTTAGGAACAGTTTACAGAAATCTAAAGCAACTTTCAGAAGCTGGACGTATCCTAAGGCTCACTTGCGATGGAAAGACTGACCATTTTGATGCATGCACAGCTCCTCATTATCATTTCTTATGTAAATGCTGTGGCGGTGTCAAGGACATTCCTATGGAGCCTATGGATACTCTAATCAATCAGGCTAAGGAATGTACTAATTTTCAGATTGAAGAGGCAAATGTACTTTTTACCGGAGTTTGTGACCAGTGTAATTCCGACTCTGTTGCAGTGTAATACATAAAAAACGCATATAAATTTTATGGGTATATAATTACAAACAGTTTGTATTATATACCCATAAAATTTATATGCATTTTTTTATTTACTGTATAAGACTCATAGGGTCCACTGGTACCCCATCCTTAGTTATAGCAAAATAAAGGTGATTTCCTTCCTCTGAATAATAGCTTGATGCAGGCGCTATCTCTGCAATATTTTGTGACTCTGACACCCTATCGCCTACATTTACACAAACGTTCATAACCTGACCATAGGTTGCCTCATATCCACTTCCAAGGTCAACCACAACCATTGTTCCAAATTCTCTAGTCTCTGTAATATCCTTTACAATACCGTTGCAGGCTGCAGTTACATTTGTGCCTTCTTCTGCCTGGATTAAGATTGCCGGGTTACATTTATACACGTCTAAAGTTTGAAAATATACTGTAGTATCCATACTATATGGCAAAATCACATTTCCCATTACTGGCCATAACAAAGAACGTTCCTCGTCAAATACTATATCCGGTGCTTCTTCCGCTTCAGCTCCATCACTGTTTGTTAATACAGTTTCCTCTTGAATACTTTCCTCTGTTACAGGAGCTTCATCAACGTCTTCCTCCTTTACATCTGCAACTGCACTTGGGGAATTTGTTTCTGTTGTCTTTTCTGTTTTGTTTGTATCATCCTCAGCTTCTTTTGTTGCATCTGTAGAATCTGCTATCTGGTCTGCAGGCTCATTCAAATCTACAATCTGCTCTTTTTCCATCTCTTCTCTAGTTTCTCTCAAATCCCCTGCCACCATTAAAGCAGCAAAGGCAAATACACCTACGCTAAGGGCGATATAAAATCCTTTTGTACTAAAAAATCCCTTTATTCTTTTCATAAAAATATGCCTCCTGATATTTTCCCTTTTTCTGAAAATAGTATGGACATATTTTTTTCCTTTTATTCAAATTTTTCTCATAGACATACAAGACATTTTCACATAAATATTTATTGTTGTTAATACAAGCTATTCTATTATCCCTTTGGTATTATAAACTGCTTTTTCATATATATTTTGAGCTCTACTGCCATTTTCATTTCCTAGCTTTTCTATAATTTCTTGTTTCGTATAATATGTATATTCTAAATTACTTGCTTGAATTAAGCTGTCTTCACCCATGGCATAGTATATCTTTGCTCTAACAGCTACAGCCTGAGCTTCAATTAAAGTTGCATCTGCTGTCCAATCCACTACTCCAGGCAACACACCAGCTATATACTTCTCAACATCTATAAGCATATTCTCCCCGTTGATTTGTATAATTACATCTTTTCCAGTATCTACATTTTCTAAAAGTGATGTTTGTATTTGTCTTCCATTTATTATACAAGTAAGCAAATATGGTCCCATAATTACTACTGCTACAGTGGCAACTAAGGTCATAAGCTTCTCTCCCATGTTTTATCCCCCTCTAAAAAATATATTTTTACATACTACTATATTTCTATGTAATTACATATAAAATATGAATCCAAACCAAGGTTTACCCCTATCTTTTTCCCATAATATATTTTATATGAAGATATTAATTTAAGGTATGAGATAAATATATAGTCCTCAATTCCTGAAGACAACTAGGGATTTTAGTAATTCTAGGTGCAAGAGCTTTCGATGAATCGTATCGCGGACGTATGTCTGAGCGTGTCTAAGACACGTGAGTTTGCGGAAGCGACACGTAATCAAACATCGAAAGCTCGAACCGTAGAATTAGTTAAATTCCGTAAGGTTGCGAAGGAATTGAGGACTATACATTTACTCATACCATATACTTTATGTGTTCTTATAAAATATATTATGAAAAAAAGAGAAAGTGCCTAAACACTTTCTCTTGAGTAAACCCTTATGGGGATATTATTTAAATTAGAGCTTAACCTCTACCTTCTCAAGCTTCCAGATTTCCTGAGCGTACTGCTCAATAGTTCTGTCAGATGAGAACTTACCAGCACAAGCTGTATTGAGCATAGCCATCTGAGCCCAAGCTGTCTTATCCTTGTATGCCTCATTTACTCTCTTCTGTGCCTCTGCATAAGAATCGAAGTCCTTAAGAGTGAAGTAAACATCCTGCTTAACAAGTGTATCGTAAAGTGGTCTGAAGAGCTCCTTATCCTCTGAGTAAGTACCATCAACTAACTGATCAAGTACCTTCTTAACCTTTGGATTTGAGTTGTAAACGTCCATTGGGTAGTAGCCACCCTCACGCTCATACTTCATAACCTCTTCAGCTGAGAGACCAAAGATAAATGCATTGTCAGCACCAACCTCCTCAACGATCTCTACGTTTGCACCATCCATAGTTCCAAGAGTTGGAGCACCGTTTAACATGAACTTCATGTTACCAGTACCTGAAGCCTCTCTTGAAGCTGTAGAAATCTGCTCTGATACATCAGCTGCTGCAAAGATAATCTCTGCATTTGAAACTCTATAGTTCTCGATGAATACAACCTTAATCTTGCCCTTGATTGAAGCATCGTTGTTAACTACATCAGCTACAGCATTGATAAGCTTGATAGTAAGCTTAGCAGTTTTATAACCAGCTGCTGCCTTTGCACCAAAGATAAATGTAGTTGGAGTGAAATCCATATCTGGATTTGCCTTTAACTCATTGTAAAGGTGCATAATGTGAAGGATGTTAAGCTGCTGTCTCTTGTACTCGTGAAGTCTCTTAACCTGTACATCGAAGATTGAGTTAGGGTCAACCTCGATACCGTTGTGCTCCTTAATGTACTCAGCAAGACGAACCTTGTTCTGATACTTAATATCCATGAATTCCTTCTGTGACTTCTTCTCAGTTACGTGCTTCTTAAGCTTAGCCATCTGAGAAAGGTCAGTTATCCAACCATCACCAATCTTCTTAGTTACCCATGCTGCAAGGAGTGGGTTACCATGAAGAAGGAATCTTCTCTGAGTGATA
>JAGAKD010000023.1 GCA_017625815.1 Lachnospiraceae bacterium
ACTTCATAAAGCAGGTCATGCATCAAACGGTAGACATGTGTATCTTAGAACTATAAGAACAGCGAGTTCCGGAAGATTAAAGTTACAAATATCTACTACTAATGCTTTTACAGCAGCTTCAAGTATAACGTTTAAATTCAAGAAACTTATATAATAAGCTAACAATCAAAAAGTCACTTCATAAAGTGACTTTTTGATTATATCTGACTATAAAAAACGATAGTAAGTAGTAATATAACTGCGAACAAAAACTTATATGAAACACACAAAAAAGGAAGGAGATTAAGCTATGTTTTTAAAAGACAAAAATAACTTTGCTGTAGGCAGTGCTGATAAACTAATTACAGCTCGTACAATTAATGGAACATCTTTCAACGGTACAGCAAATATTACAACAGCCAACTGGGGTACTGCAAGAACTCTTACTATAGGTAAAACAGGAAAGAGTGTTAATGGTTCTGGTAATGTTTCATGGTCATTATCTGAAATAGGTGCATTTTCATCAGGTGGTGGAGACGTAGGAGGAAATATTCATCTAACTCCAAACAATGCAGGTATCACTGGAGTTTGTGGTGGAGGTACTGATAGATGGTCTATAATTGGTGGTGGAGCAGACGACAATGGTTATCTTGAAATAAACACAAAAGATAATGGTAATGAGCCTATATATGCTAGACAATATGATGCTAATGGACTTGTTAGAACTGCTAGTATTTTGGATGGTCAAGGTAATTCTGGCTTCCCTGGAATGGTTAGAGCACCTAGATTTGCAATATCAGGAAGTCTAGGAGGAGACAATAATTCTATATATCAAGGTTCAGGAGATGCAGCTGATTGGAATAAACACAATTTAGTTATAAGGTCTCATTGGGGTATTGGATTCCATGACTATAGTGATGCATGTAGAATAGTCTTTGATACTAGAAATGGTAATATAAATACAAGAGGTCTTTTATATTCAGAAGGCGGTATAAGTTGTACTGCATGGGGACATTTTAATGGTTCAATAAGTGTAGATGGTGGAGCAACTATTGGGTCGCATACTTATATAAATGCTATGTCTGTAAGTGACAAGATAACTGGAGAAACTAAATTCTCAAAAGACGGTGCTTGGTATGACCCATGGAGTGGTGTTGGTTGTGCTATCAAAACTCATGGTCATATAGCAGCTACGGGTATCGTAAGAGCTACTGACCGTATGGAAATAAATGGATGTGCAATTTCAATACAATCATCTGCTCCTAGTTGTGGTGGAGTATGGATTCAGATATAATAGATAATAAGAGGGCTTTTAATAGCTCTCCTTTATATAACAATCTTGATTATTAAGCATAAAAGGAGGAAAAAATAAATGGCAGTTTATACGAAAAAATGGAATGGGTCTGCTTGGGTTACTGCACCTGTTAAGAAGTGGAATGGGTCAGCTTGGGTAGACGCAAAAGTAAGTAAGTGGAACGGGTCTACTTGGGTTCAGTTATATCCAGAGACTTCTGTTACAAGAAGCCAAACTGTATCTTCAAGTACATTTAACACTTGGAGGGGTTCAAAATGGTTAAATACAGGAACAGCAAGACAAGGTGAATATAGTTCATATGGTGCTTGTGCAGGATATTTAGGAATTAATGCAGGAAACTTCACAGGCTCAGGAAATATTACTGCTATAAATTCAGCAAGTTTCTCGGGAACAAGAGGGGCAGCAGGATATTACAACAACAACCAAACATTATACTTCTATAGAAGTAATGTTGCTCCAAGTACTTCTGCAGCAAATACTTGGACTGGTCAATTTACAGGTACAACTGGTGGGCCAGGTTCAGGTAAAACTATGTCTAACAGAGCTATATCTGTAAACGCTGAAACTAAAAACTGGGCAAATAAGGTTAACTCTAAACCATATTTATATATATACGCAACAGGAACATCAAACTACGCCGACGTACAAACTACTTTCTCTGTAACTTTAAATTATACTTATGCAGCTAGAATGGTTACGTTTGAAGCTAAAGATGCTGTAGCATTAAACGTGAGTCCTTATACGTATAGAGAGGTAACAGGAAGAAATCCTTACTGTTCTATGGTAATATATGAGGGCGAAGAGAATATGACTCTAGAAGAAATAATAAGAAGAAGAGAAAATGGAGTGGTTGAAGCTATTAATAGTAATGATGTAATAGATGCACCAGAAACGACACCTTGGACAAGAGAGTATGAGATATTCAAAGATGAAAACGCTAAAGACAAATCTCTTATTAAATCTAAACACAAGATAAGGATAGAAGTGTTTAATATGGATATGGATGATGAAGCTCAATTCTCTTTAGATGGTGTAGAATGGTTCACTCTAATGGGAGAGAACCCAGAAGACAATTATCTATATGGTGATTTACCATTAGGTTTTAATGAGTACAGAGACTTTGTTTATGTAAGAGTTATAGATAAGAAAAAAGAAGTTATACATACTGAATTATCTATTGAACCTAAGATATTTATACCTGGTCAAACATCTGGAATAATACTGCCTGGTGATATAGATTTGGAAGCAGCTTTACCATCTATTGAGTCGTTCAGAGTTTAGAGGCCAAGCCTTTCATGAAGAAAGGCTCGGACAAACTCCTTTTATCAATTAACAGCAAAAGTTAATAAACTATGAACACGATAATAGGTGAGTTTTCTCACT
>JAGAKD010000224.1 GCA_017625815.1 Lachnospiraceae bacterium
TATCGCCAAGCGGTAAGGCACAGGACTTTGACTCCTGCATTCGTTGGTTCGAATCCAACTAGCCCAGCTATTTTTTATATATGGGCCACTAGCTCAGTCGGTAGAGCACTTGACTTTTAATCAAGTTGTCGGGGGTTCGATTCCCCCGTGGCTCATTTCTATTTTACTTCGGATATCTAATATCTGATTTTTTTATTTAATGAATATGGTAATTATTATGCGGATATGGCGGAATTGGCAGACGCGCTAGATTTAGGTTCTAGTGGGAACACCCGTGCAGGTTCAACTCCTGTTATCCGCATATTTTTTTGTCTAAAAATATCTGTGGTCTGTAACACATAATTCACTATTAAAATTGAAAAATATAATATATAATTATCGTAATGAAGAAAATATATTTTCATTTCGAAACAAATTAAGGAGGAAGGTATTATGACTAAGATTTTTAATAAGATAAAATTAATAGTTAGTGTTTATGCCTTGTTATGCCTTGTTTTGAATTATAGTTTAGGTATCGTTGCAGCTGAAATAACAGATGAACCAGAGGATGGGGAAGCTTATTTTGAAAGTGTAGAGTTTGTTCCTATGGACGATGGTGAGGATGAAGAAATGCTTCATTTGTTATTTGCTAAGCTTTCTTACGATTGCCTAGATGAATATGAGGGTTTTACAGTTGAGGAATATATTAGTGCACATCCGGACTTATATGGCGGAGAAATATGGGAAGAGTCGGGAATAACCTATGAGGCTATGTATAATAGTATAGTTGGGGATTGGACCATATTAGACAGTTATAATAAAAATGATACCTCGGGATTTTATGGTGTTGCTTTTGAAAAAGAGGGCAAAATAATCATAGCATATCGTGGAAGTGAGATGTTTACAGAAGAATTTGCCTTAAATGAGAGCAATGATTGGATTGGAACGGATTTTCAGTTTGCTTTGTTCAATGAACTGAGTAGTCAATTCCAGGACGCAAGAGACTTTTTATATATTGTTGCTAGAAGCACTAAAGCTGATAATAAGTCAATAGATAACATTACCATTACAGGTCACTCCCTTGGTGGAGCCTTAGTTGCGTATGTGTCTATGACAGAAGGCGTTGTGGGATATTCCTATGATGGAGCTTGTGGTCATGTGATAGATTTGATTTATTACACAGAATATTTGAATATAGAAGACTTAATAGGTACTGATGATAAAGTATTATTTTGTAATTATACAGATGATACAGGGTATTCTATTGCAGACTTGATTCAGCATACTAATGCAAGTTCCTTATATCAGATAGACAGAGAAACCAATGTTGATGGACTTGTGGAAAATGATTTTATACCACAGCTTGCGGATGCGGATTCCCACATAATTTGGTCAACTCTTCAATACGAAGACAATCGTGTTTATTTTACACCAAAGGTGGGCGCAGATGATAAGGGATATACCTACGTGCCTAATGAAATAACATATTTAGATATTAATAAAAATGTATTAGAGGCAGGATTGGAAGAAATAGATATCCCTAGCTATTTTGGTATAGGTAATAACAGCATAGATTATGAATATGTCTTAGGAGCACTAACAGGAATAGTAAAAGATGGAAGAGTAGTGTTAGGAAGTAATGAGCCAAACGTTTTTGCTTTATATGATGATATAGGTATCAGTAGCTCCTTTAATATTGAAAATATTGCTTATGGTGGAACAGATTCAGACGTGATATTAGGGTATGTATCTGATGATGTGTTTATAGGAGGTGCAGGAAATGATTATATGCATGGTAATCTTGGCAATGATACCTATGTAGTAAATGCTGATTCCACAGGGGCATATCACATATGTGATATAGGTGGTGAAAAAACCAGTATCGTGCTGAAGGATATGCATATACGATCATTGGATAGGCTTGAATATAGTGAAGAATTGGGAGGTTTTTCACTTCCTACAGGCCAGAACTTATTTATTGAGGTGGCTCAGACTTATGATAATGTAGATATCTATGCTTTTGATGAGGGAAAGCTATATTATATAGGAAACCTTGCACAGACAACTTATCCTGGAGTGAATAGGGAAAATGCTATCTCCGTATTTGCTAATTCATATATGTCAAATAAAAATATTGTAATGCTAGAAGGGGTTGCTACTATAGATATATATGATCAGCAAGGAAATGTAGTTGAGTCTGTTATGAATACTGGTGATGAAGGTGAAGGAGTGTTAGAGCTAGCATCAGGAGCTGCGTACTATAATTGCTCAGATTATTCTCATATATTACTAGTAGTAAACCAAGGTTACAATATAGAGATAACTTCAGAAGGACGATGTGACCTTGCTATAGGTGAATATTCAGATACCGAAGGAATAGTAGGATGTAAGCGAGAATACTATAGAAAATATGATGGACACACTATTGATTTTGAAGAAGTAAAATATACAGACCATGGAAGTGGGGAAGTGCACTGGCAGGATGTTCTGCATGCAGGAATAAATGTTATTAGTTCTTTGTTTGATTAGTGAACAGAGTATTGCATTATAGTATAAAATAACAGGTAATTAAATATTAGATATGTGTTTTTGCAAACCTTTTGCGAATGTCGGCACTTAATGAATAAAAAAATACTATGATATTCACCCTTGTGTGAAATATCATAGTATTTTTTATGAATTTAGTACCGCTACATGAGCAATGGAGTGAGAACGTGTTTGAAAAAACACATATCTAATATTTAATACCGTCACTCAGTAGTATTATCAGGATTGTCGTCATACTTAGCAGCTAAATCATTAATATCGTTTCCAAAAGTCTCAAGTGGAGTACTAAGAACCTTCTCTAAGTCTTCCTGCTCCTTGTTCTCTTGAGCCTTCTTTGCCTTCCACCACTTGTAAAGGATACTTACAATGATGATAACTACTATACTAACAATTATAGTAATGATAATTGATTTGTACTTTTCACCAAAGCTTCTTTCCTTGTACATAATTCTGTCGGCAGCCTCTGCTAAACCACCACCGAAAATGTTTCCAAGGTTTTCACTGTCTTGTGACCACTTAGCTTCTACATAATCATACATAATGTCTATTGCTTCTGAGTCAATAGTAGTTGAAATCTCATATCCGCAAGCATCATACATATATGCATTAGTGTAATCATATAAGAGAAGAATGTGTCCTTCGTCATTAAATAATTCATCGTAGAGTGCTGCAGCTTCTTCGATACCATCAACACCAGGCTCTAATTCCTCAACAAAGTATACAAATGCACATACACCAGTTGTCTTATAGAAATGCTTCAAACCTTGTTCAAGAGGTTTGATTTCGTCGTCGTACAATATACCATCTGGGTCACTGTAGTAACCATTGAGTTGAACTAAACCATCGAATTTATCTCTTTCAACATTAGAATATGTGTCATTGTAGCTAGGTGCCTTATAGTTATAGTACATGCTGTTGTTTCTTCTAACTCCTGAGAAGCTAGAGAGAAGAGCAAGTATAATAATCATAAATATAATTGTTGCAAAGAATGATGAACATCCACATCCGCTACTTCTACGGTATGATCTACCACCGTAGTAAGTTCTTCTGTAAGGTCTGTGATAGTTATGATGGTATGAAGAGTGGTGATGATGGTGATGTGATGGAGAATGATGATATCCTCCGCCGTATCCACTGCCCATACGTGGATTACCACTTGAACTTGAACCACTATAACTTCTACCGGTACCTCTTATTGAGCTACCACCTGAACGTCCTGAACCAAAAGCACGGCTTGAACCGCTGCGTCTGCTTCCCATAGAACGACTTGAACTACTTCTACTGCCACCAGAACGACTACCGCCAGAACGGCCACCTGAACGACCGCCTCCCATAGAACGTGCCATAATGAACCCTCCTTATGTAATTTATGAATACATTTTACAATGAAAATCAAAAACAGTAAATACAAAATTTGATATATATTTATTAAATTGCATTTATAAAAGAATATTGTATATTGTGTTAAATCCATTGAATTACTTGAATAAATATGATAAATTATGTTGCGAATAGATGTTGATGGTATAGTACAGAAAATGAACGATATATTTATTTTGGTTATAAGGAGGACTTATGCGAGTAGGAATAGGTTATGATGTTCATAAACTAGTGGAGGGGCGAAAGCTTATTATTGGTGGAGTTGATATTCCATATGAAAAAGGGCTTTTGGGACATTCTGATGCAGATGTGCTTTTGCATGCTATATCGGATGCCCTGTTAGGAGCAGCTGCGCTAGGGGATATAGGAAAGCATTTTCCTGATACAGATGAAAAATATAAGGGCGCTGACAGTTTAATGTTATTAGGCGAGGTTGGAAAGCTTATAGATAAGTCAAATATGATAATAGGAAATATAGATGCTACCATAATTGCCCAGAAGCCTAAGATGGCACCTTATATTGAAGATATGAGAAAAAATGTAGCTGGGGTATTGAATATTGATGTAAATCAAGTTAATATAAAGGCTACTACAGAAGAGGGCATGGGCTTTACTGGAGAAGGTAAGGGAATAAGCTCTCAGGCAATATGTATTCTGCAGACTGTTGACAACTTTGATTATAGAACTAATTATAATGTAGAAGAGGTTGAAAATAGGTGTGCAGGTTGTTTAGGCTGTCATAAACAGTGAGATAAGGAGTAAGAAAGGAAAATATGGACGAAAACGGGAAACAGATAGAAGAGTACACGGGTAATATAACATATACCTACGAAAAGAATATGGAGCTACTCAGAGGACTTTGGGAAGAAGTGTTTGATGATCCAGAGGAGTTTGTAGATTACTATTTTCAAAATGTGTGTAAGGAGAATAAGGTTTTATCTGCTTATGTGGGAGATAAGCTTATTGGTATGCTACATTTAAATCCATACAATATGCTTGTGGATGGTGAGGAATTAAAATCCTATTATGTCGTAGGTGTAGCAGTTGTTTACTCTATGAGGGAAAAAGGTATTATGAAGGCAATGATGAAAAAAGCTTTAGAGGATGTCTCTAAAGAGGGTATTGAGTTTGTGTTTTTAATGCCTGCGCTGGAGGATTATTACAATAATCTTGGCTTCAAAAAAATATATAATACCAAGACTATGGATTTTACTATTACTGAACCCGAGGATTTTGAGAGAGATGTGTCTGATTGCTACGCGTCCCTTATGCTTTGTACAGAGCATTTGCGAGATTTTGCTCTTGATGACCTTGCTTCTGTTGCGGATATTATCAATCAAAAATTAACAGAAAACTATGGTGTTTTTTGCGAAAGAAACAAAGAATATTTGGAGAGTGTTATTCTAGAACATAATTGTCAGAGTGGAGATATGTGCGTAGTTACTGAACATATGTTGTCAGAAAATGAGGATGAGGCAGAAGATAAAAATATAGTTGGTGCTTTTTCCTATGGCGTTGATGATGACACTATGTATGTTGAACGCTTTGAAGCTTTCGAGGATAATTCAATGGCTCTTATGATTAGCGTACTCAAGCTTGCTACAGAATTATCTTGTTCACGCTGTATTATGACAGTGGCAGAAAAGGATGTTGATGGCTATGAGAACATTTTAGAAGGTATTGAATTGGATGTTTCAGATGGCAAGGGGATTATGGTACGTATATTAACTCCAGAAGTGCAAAAATATTTAGACATTATGGTCAATAATACATTTATTGACGAAATTGTATAAATACTTAGATTTAACGTTGTAAATTGAAGTTTTGTTGTGTTATAATTAGACGATTTGCTGTGAGCAAAAAGGTAAAAAAATAAGATGGGAGAAAACTCATGTATAAAATTTTAAAGAAAGAAGTCTTAAATCAAGCTGTTATTATGATGGAGGTTGAAGCTCCTTATGTAGCTACACGTTGTGAAGCTGGACAGTTTGTAATCGTTAGATTGGGAGAGGACGGAGAAAGAATTCCTCTTACAATTGCTTATTTTGACAGAGAAAAGAATTCCGTAACTATTATTTTCCAGGTTGTTGGATATTCAACAGAGCAGTTTGCTAAGCTTGAAGAGGGAGATGCGTTTGATGATTTTGTAGGACCTCTTGGACAGCCAGCTCCATTTGGAAAGTGGAACAGAGTACTTGGTGTTGCAGGTGGTGTTGGTTCAGCTCCACTTTATCCACAGCTCAAGAAGCTTTCAGAGATGGGAGTAGAGTGTGATGTTATTATTGGTGGTCGTTCAGCTGAGTTTGTTATTTTAGCTGAGAAGTTTGCTAAGTTCTGTAAGAATGTATATATTATGACAGATGATGGTTCATTAGGTGAGCAGGGTCTTGTAACAAAGAAGATACAAGAACTTTTAGATGCAGGTGAGAAATATGATCACGCTATTGCTATTGGACCACTTATTATGATGAAGTTTGTTGTTGCTACAACTAAGCCAGCAGACCTTCATACTACAGTTTCATTAAACCCTATTATGATTGACGGTACAGGAATGTGTGGTGGCTGTCGTGTTACAGTAGGTGGAGAAACTAAGTTCGCTTGTGTAGACGGACCGGATTTTGATGGTTTCCTTGTTGATTTTGACGAGTGTATGAAGAGACAGACTTTCTATAAGGAAGAAGAGCATGCTTGTAGAATGAAGAATGCAGCAGATAATTTATAATAAGATATAGGAGATAAACATTATGGCAAATATGAGTCCAACTAAGGTTCCTATGCCACAGCAGGATCCTGATATAAGAAATAAAAATTTTGAAGAAGTAGCAACTGGTTATACAGCTGAGATGGCTATGGAAGAGGCATCAAGATGTATTAACTGTAAGAATAAGCCTTGTATGACAGGTTGTCCTGTTAATGTGCCAATTCCAGGCTTTATTGAGCAGGTGGCAGCAGGCAATTTTGAAGCAGCTTATGAGATTATCACAAGTGAGAATGCACTCCCTGCAATCTGCGGTCGTGTTTGTCCACAGGAGAATCAGTGTGAGGGAAAGTGTATCAGAGGTATCAAGGGTGAGTCTGTTTCTATAGGTCGTCTTGAGAGATTTGTTGCTGATTATCATATGCAGAATGGTAAGAAAGCAGAGCTTAATATTGAGAAAAATGGCAAGAAAGTTGCTGTTGTAGGTTCAGGTCCTGCAGGTATTACCTGTGCAGGTGAGCTTGCTAAGAAGGGATATGAAGTTACTATTTTCGAAGCATTACATAAGGCAGGTGGCGTTTTAAGCTATGGTATTCCTGAGTTTAGACTTCCAAAGTCTCTTGTTGCAAAAGAATTAGAGAACATTACTGATATGGGAGTAAAGCTTGAGACTAATGTTGTTATTGGACGTTCCCTTACGGTAGATGATTTATTTGAGAGAGGCTTTGATGCTATTTTCCTTGGAACAGGAGCAGGTCTTCCTAATTTCCTTAGAATTCCTGGTGAGAATTTGCTTGGCGTTTACTCAGCAAATGAGTTCCTTACAAGAGTTAACCTTATGAAGGGTTACAAGAAGGATGAGGTTCCAACACCTGTAAAGGTAGGTAAGAAAGTAGCTGTAGTTGGTGCAGGAAATGTTGCTATGGATGCAGCTAGAACTGCAAAGAGACTTGGTGCAGAAGAGGTTTATATTGTATATAGAAGAGGTGCAGAGGAAGTTCCTGCAAGAGCAGAGGAAGTAGAGCACGCTAAGGAAGAGGGCGTTATCTTTAAGCTTCTCAATAACCCAGTTTGTATCCATGGTGAAGATGGTTGGGTTAAGGGAATTGAGGTTGTAGAGCAGCGCCTTGGTGAGCCAGATGCATCTGGTAGAAGAAGACCTGAGCCAATCGAGGGTTCAAACAACATTATTGATGTGGAGACAGTTGTCATAGCAATTGGTCAGTCACCTAACCCACTTATTCGTCAGACTACAGAAGGTCTTGAAACTCAGAAGTGGGGCGGTATTATTGTTCAGGAAGAGACTAATGAGACTACTCGTAAGAATGTATATGCTGGTGGTGATGTTGTAACTGGTGCAGCAACAGTTATCCTTGCTATGGGTGCTGGTAAGAAGGCAGCTAAGGCTATTGACGAGTCTTTAAATGCACAGTAAGAATAGGAGTTAGATTTTGGATAGATATACAGAGCAGATACTGGAGAAAAAACCAGACATTAAAGAAAAGCTTCTAATGTTAGGAGCCATACTTGTTACAGCTATGGGAGTTGCACTTTTGTTATTTGTTGATTTCGGTGCTGGTGTAGCAGTAGGTGTATTAGGTGGATTTTTAATTTACTTAGCCAAAAATTCTTCATATGCTGAGTATGAGTATCTATTCATTAATGCTGATTTAGATGTTGCCCGTATAATTAACAAGTCAACAAGAAAGGATATATATTCTTTCAAAGATGGTGATGTTCAAAGGGTTTTACCTTACAATTCGGATAAGTTCCAGAATGAACTTGAGGTAAATGCAGAGCTTTCATTAAAGAACTTCACTTCAGGTAACAAGGATAATCAAGATATGTGGTATGCATTTCTTGTTAATGCAAAAAATGGTACCAATGCAGTTATTCTTGAGTTAAATGAAAAAACTCTAGAACACGTTAAAGAGTGCTTTAAGAAAAAATTAAATTAAAAATTACCGGTATTGTATAAGCAAGTTTGCTTTTACAGTACCGGTTTTTTGTTGGTATAAAAATATTATTTTATTTGGAAATGAAAAAAGATTTATTTAGAGTTTTTATGAACCAGTAATAAAAGAATTCCTACAAATGATAGCAAGAAAAACGCGAAAATGAGAAGTACTGGCATAAAGTCACCTGTTGTAGGTGCAACATAGCTTTCACCTAATACAATACCACTATCTTCTGGTTCTGTGTTAGTTGCTATGTTTTCTTTTGGTTTGATTGGTATTGCTTCGTTTACTATATTTAACTCGTAAATACTTATTATGTGGTCATTATTTTCTACTAGCTCATTGTCTTGGGATATGGTTAAGTTTATATTATCGCATTTGTAATACCCTTTAGGTGTATTTTTTTCAATTATGGTATAGCTGCCTAGAGGAAGGGTATCTGAGGAAGTTGCATAGCCCTTTTCGTCAGTTGTTATACTCTCAACTAAGCTACCTTCCTTGTACAACAATGTACCTTGACCATCTGCTGAGTATATATCTTCGGCGCAATAAATATCAAAGGTTATATTGGAAAGAGGAGTAATTTCTTCTGAATAGGTGTTGGTGATTTCGTTGTGGGATTTTGTTTTGCCTGTTTTATGAATTTTGATTTGTCCGGTAATGGGTGTATTGGTTATGGTTACACTGAATATTCCTATATCTGTTGTATCACCAGAATCGTCCACATAATTTTCATATTCCTCAGTGTTTGAAATGGTTACCTTGTAACCTGATGTAGAACTAAGGATACCGTATCCTGTTGGCGGAGTTGTTTCTTCTAACAAATATTCACCTGGCATTAGCGGGCAAGGAGTGATTAATGTTCCTTCTGAATCTGTAGAAAATTCGTCAATAGTGTACGTTTTATCACCTTCAGTTACGGTAAAGCTAACATATTCATCACTATCAAAGGACCAGATTTTAAATGTGGCAGAATTGTTTAATATAGACATATCACTTTCTGAATCTTTCTTTATTAGTTTTATATATGCCTTAAAACTTTCATCTGTAAAGTACAACATATCTTTTGTGTCTGTTGCGTAAGAGTCGATGGTTATAACAAAGTCTTCGATTGGCAAATAGTTTGTTGGTACGGTGGTTTCTCTTATCAAATATGTTCCGTATGGAAGAGGAATAGATTTTGCATAACCTGTTTCATCGGTAAACATTTCATGGGAACCATTACTACATAGTGGTATAGTTTTGTCATCGTCCCATATAAAATTTCCGCTTTCGTCTACAGATAATTGATTTGTAGGACAGGCCATAAAACCTGCATTTGCTAAAGGATTTTTATCGCCATCAATACCTTCACCATATTTTGTTAATTGAAAGGCTTGGGTGATTGGAATATCAGTTAGGCTTTTTCTTGTTACTGTTAGGCTGTTGATTGTAACCTCTGTTATTTCTTCTGAAAGCTTGTAACCGGGTGGGGAAGATAGTTCTTTTAAATAGTAGGTGCCTACAGTAAGACTGTCTAATCTGGCGTAGCCGTTGATATCTGTAATTAAAGTACTTATGGAATTAACCCCATTAACAGCATCGCTTTTTGAAGAATATAGACCATACACTGCCCCTTGTAAAGAAAAGTTGGAGTTTTTATCTGTGATTTCAGGATTAGAAGAGGTTTTTATGATTTCTAATGAGCCTTTGTTGTACCATTGCACAGAAAGATTACCCATAGTGTTTTTTGAATTTGGCATAAGATAGATTATATCTTGAAGATATTCATTAGAAGTGGCTGCAATTACAGGAGTGTAGGAAGTTTCGTTTATGTATAATGTGCCACTGTCCCAAAAGTCTGATTTACTACCGGGAGCTGTGAGGTAAAAAGATGTACCGCCGTAAAGAGTTACAGTTTGGGTGGCAGTATTTCCATTTTCATAAACTAAACTTACATCAGCAGGTAAAGTTAATGTAATAGAAATTCTACTGTCTCCTTGTAAAGTGATTAATGGAGTTCTTTGCATATTGCCGTCTATGTAGGCGTTGACAGTAGATGGTGAAAATGACATTGTATAATCTGGAATGTCGGGGGCAGAATCGATAAAAGATTTAAATTCTGCGCAGTTTGCGTTATATCCATTCCCGCTATATACATGTGATAGTAATAGAGCAGTGGAAACGATAGCGTGATTTTCGCTTTTAAAGCCATCCCATTCCATAGGACCTCCATAACCATAATACAATATTTTTTTCAAATCCTTATTATCTGTATAAGATATAGTAAGTTCTGTGCCTATGGAAGGGGTTGTTTTTTTGTGCTCTATGCAAAGTGCCATGTAGGTATCATCTACAGTGAATTTATTTACTGTTGAAGTAAAGTCTCCAGTGTAGGTCACCTGTGTAACATCTGTTACATAGTGTTTCGCGTCCTCTGCCATTGCAGGTTGAATAGAGATTATTATCCAAATCATAGATGTGATAAATAACCCTATTTTTGTTAGTAGGTTTCTTTTTTTGATCTTCATTTTGAAAATCCTCCTTGTTATTTTTTTATCTATATAAACCATATAAATATGGATTGTTTTTCTGATGTAATACCCCCTTTTAATGAATAAAAAAATCTGGTATTTGAAAGAATAAATAAAAAAGAAAATGGAGCAATTATGAAAAAGATATCAAAGATTTTTTTTACATGGTTTTTAGGTGGAATTTTGTACGTCACTATGGAAATACTTATGAGAGGGTATTCTCATTTTTCTATGTTTATTTGTGGAGGCTTTTGTTTTTCTTTAGTTGGTTATATGGGAAAAAGAGTATTAGAACAAAATATTGGCATGGAAAAAGCAATAGTATTGATTATGATTCTTGGCACAATGATAATTACTACATTAGAACTTTTTACTGGAATTGTGGTGAATATAATTTTAAATATGGAAGTATGGGATTACTCTGATATGAAATACAATGTCCTAGGACAGATATGTCCCTTGTTTAGCGGATTGTGGGCATTGATTAGCCTACCTTGTGTGTATATAAATAGTATGGTGAGAAAATATATATACGGTGAAGAAATAGATTATATTAGACCTATAGAAAATATCAACCAGACTTAAAGAATTTAAGTCTGGTTATTAATCTCTCTTATAATAAATATGTAATTAAGGCTCAAGTGGCTCCATCTTAAGGCCTTTGTACATCTTAGTATAAAGACTCTTCTCATCTGTGTAAAGCATGAGACCACGAGGACCATCCTTAACAATGTAAGCGTACTTGTTTTTCTGAACATTCATGTAAAGAACTTCTTCTACGTTAAGCTCTTTAGCTTTAGCCTTTGCAGTATATACATTAAGTGGCTCTAACTTGTATTTTTTTACAGCCTGATCTACTGTCATTACA
>JAGAKD010000225.1 GCA_017625815.1 Lachnospiraceae bacterium
AAGCAATATACTATCATATGTATGATTATGTTGATGTATTAGTTGCAGAACGAACTCTAGAGACTATAAGTCCAGAGTATACCTTTGCAACAGATATAATTATGAAGAGTGACTTATCTGATATTAGATATCTTTACTCATATGGAGAATATATTGGAGAAAATGAAATAAAAACTTCAATGTATTTGAATAACTTGCCAGAAGAAAAAGTTTTAGCTATGGCTAAGACTTATGTGGATGGATTTATAAAAGGTTTTGAAACTATGAGAATAGATTTAAAACCAAAGAAGACGGTGAATATTAGATATTCAATCGGACAAGAGAGAATGGTTAGATACGCTATAGAACTCTTTAAAGAGCAGGGACTTGAGCCTATCATATTTAGGTATCCTGTTAGTCGTATCAATAGAAAATTAACATCAAGAGTTGGTTTTACTGCAACACCTGCCAATAAGCAGATGGAATACGATCATAGAATGGACGAGACTCTTTTCTTTGACAAAGGATTTACTGAGAGAAAACTTGAGGTTGTGGCAGAAATCTATGAAAAGAATAAAGAGCTTGCTTTAACTTATGCAGGACCTGCGGTTATAGAGGTTTTTGGTGAGGCACCATTTAAACCTGAAATATGCGAAAATGGATTGAAGCTTAGCGACAAGCAACAAAAGCTTTCTGTAGAATATTCATCTAAGATGGCGGAACTCACTAACAAATATATTCCTAGAGATAAGTATAGCTTTACTATAATTGCCTATCCAATGCCAGAGATAGGAGATAATTTTGAAGAGATCTATGATGAGATAGTTAAGGTTAATACTCTTGATAATGATATATACAGAGCAGTTCAGCAGTCTATAATAGATGAGTTAGATAAGGCAGAGTATGTCCAGATCCTTGGAAAAGGAGATAACAAGACGGATATAAAGGTTATGCTAAAAAGCTTATCGAACCCTGAAAAGGAAACCAAATTTGAAAACTGTTTAGCTGATGTAAATATACCTGTTGGTGAAGTGTTTACATCACCTGTTCTTACAGGAACAGAGGGTGTTTTAAATGTTAGTCAGGTTTATTTAAATGATTTAAAATACAATAATTTATGTATAACCTTCAAGGATGGAAGGATAGTGGATTATACCTGTGATAACTTTGATAATGAAGAAGAAAACAAGGGTTTTATCAAAGAAAACCTTATGTATAACCACGATACCCTCCCTATTGGAGAATTTGCTATAGGTACTAATACTACAGCATATGTTATGGCTCACAAGTACGACATGGTTTATAAGTTGCCTATCCTTATAGTAGAGAAGATGGGGCCTCATTTTGCGGTGGGTGATACTTGTTATAGCTACAGTGAAGATAGTAAGCTATATAATCCTGATGGCAAGGAAATTATAGCTAAGGATAATGAATGTTCACTTCTTAGAAAATCTGAGGATGCTGAGGAACGAAGCAAGGCATACTTTAATTGCCATACAGATATAACTATTCCATACGAGGAGATAGGTGGAATATATTCAGTTCATTATGATGGCCAGAAGGTTGCTATTATAGAAGATGGAAGATTTGTGTTAGAGGGCACAGAGGAACTAAATAAGGCGTTTGAATAGCATAAAATGCGTGGGGAATGAAGGAGAATTATGGATTTACCAATACCAACACATTTGAATGAAATACTTTCTCTTATGGGAGATAAGAACAATGAATTTGAAGTAACAGGTAAAATAAAATGTTCATGTGGTAATGAATTTTTTGAAATATGGGAAAGTAATGAACGATTAATTGTAAAAGCTGTATGTAAGCAATGCAAAAAAGAATATTTGATATTTGACAATGGAAAACATGGTTGGAATGGGTTTGTGTGTGGTGATGATTTCCTTAATAGAAAAATGCCATATAGTAAATATAAGTGCACTAATTGTGAAGATGATGCTCATAGTATTTTTGTGCATATAACATCACAAGGCAAGGATGATTTTGTTGAGGAATGTTTATCAAACGATGACTCATTTTCATTGAAAGATTGGGTAGATGCATTCGAATGGATTAGCATTTCATTAACTTGTAAAAAATGTGGATTGGTTAGTAAAGAGTGGTTGGACTTAGAAACAATGTAGATATAAAACGATAGTACATATATTAGTATGCTTATAGAAACTTTGAATTATCACACCATCTGATTAGTATTAGGTTTGAGAGGCGACTATGGAAGATATAAAAGCAACTTCAGTTTTTGTTTCAGCAATTTTTGAAGAGAAACCAAAACAATGGGGATTTCGAGGAGATCCTTATTTGTGGGAAGAACTGAAAAAAGAGTTTTCAACAGTGTCGGTAACAATTTCATTAGAAGATTTTGTAAAGAAATTTAAAGAGACATTTGAAAAGCTTACAGGTAATCCATTAACAAGTGGTTGTCATACATTTTTATTTAAATATGCACATGGTGGTATGTCCAGTGGGCAGATATGTGGAGAATTTTGGATTGACAAAGCACTACCATTGTTGTTGGAAAGATTAAAGAGTTTTAAATAATCATATTTGGACATACAGAATATGAAAAGATGAATGTGTAGGAGGCTTTGTATGGGTTCGTGGTTTTATAAAAAAGAACAAGTAATAGACTTTGCCAAGGTGGATGATGTAGAGAGTATTAAGGAATTGATATTACATAATTGTACAGTATCTAATTTTTCTTGTATTACAGCTGCAAAGGCTTTGAAGTCTATAGCTTTAGTGGATTGTAATGTTACAAGCGAAGATTTTAGTTGCTTGAAGGAAATTGAGAAGTTAAAGAAAATAAGCTTGAATGTTATGAAACTTGATAGCATATTGTGTCTTGCTGAAATATCCTCACTTAGAGAACTTAGTCTTCGTAGGATTGAAGGTATAGATTATGATGAGTTAGAACATTTTAGTAAATTACAGAGCTTGTCATTACAGGAAACAGAGGTTTCATCATTTGACTTTATAAAAAAATTAAAGAACCTTAAGGTACTGGAATTTAATAAGGTGTCTATAGCCAATTTGAACTTTTTATATGATTTACCAAAGCTAAAAGATTTTACTATGCGTTATAGAGCTGAGGATGAAACAGCATTAGAGTGTATTTCAAAAATGAAAAATTTACAAAGTTTTCAGTACCCTGTTCCTGATATGAGTATATACAAGGAATGTCCGAAGATATACTCTATAGGAGTAGATTCAGCACGTGTTGAAGGTTTTGATGATTTGGAAGGTAAGGAAATTATTACGAATGTTATGTTCTATAATCTTGAAACAGAGAAGCAATATGAACAACAGTTAGCAGAAGTGAAAAAATATTTGGATTTGAGTTCTTACGGATATGTTGGAGAATTAAGCTAGATGTAAATAGGAGAAAATATGTTGTAACGATGGAAGCAAATAGATAAAGAAGAATCTGAAGTCGATGGAGATATATATAGATGAATGATAAAACGCTTAGAAATTTGCAAACATATATTGGAAAACGTGGTTTGGGTCAGACAGATACAGAAGTTATAGAACACATTGAAGAGATAGAATTCAAAGAAGAAATAAGTCAGTATGAATGGTGTAAACTGGCGTATCCGTGTTGTGCAAATGCAGATATAGAACTACTGAAATATATATTGGGGAAAGTTGTGGATATAAATATAGCAAAAGAATTGATTTTACATACTGTGAGATTTAGACAAAAATCAATTGACTATCAGATAAAACAAGCTCAGATTTTAAAAATCCTTTTCGGATTTGTTAGCGATTCGAAACGAGATAGTGTTTTGAATGATGCATTGGTTAATGCGGCTTGGTTTGGCGAATATGAGGTTGTAAAACTTTTGGTAGAAGAAGGAGCAAAAGTGGACTATGTTTGTTCTAATGGAAAGAGCATACTTGAATTATCTAAAAATGCAGTTGAGAAATTTGGTGATGATAGAGTACATGACTATATACTAAATAAGTTAATGTGACGAGGTGATTAAGGAATGAAAAAAAGAATTATTAAATCAGGAAGTATAGCACTTGCAATAACTACCTTAATGTGCCTTGTGAATTATATTCTCGGGAAAACATATGAAAAGATTATAGGAATTAAAATTTGGGGAGGAGATGTAGCAGATACCTATGGGTTTGGCGTCAAACTTCAAAAGTTATATCCAGAATATCATGTAGATAATCCTATTGATCCAAATATTACAGTGTCCGTAGCACCTATTAATTTTATTCTAACAGTGATTACGTTAGGTGTTGTTATGTATTTTATATATTTAATTGCTGAAATGAGAAAGAATTAGCTATCTAATTATTTTAAGGAGGTTATCCCTATGAGAATGTACGATTTGATAATTAAGAAACGCGACGGTGGAGCTCATACTCTTGAAGAGATAAAGTATATTGTAGAGGGATATACCAATGGTAATATTCCAGATTATCAGATGTCTGCATGGCTTATGGCTGTGTACTATAAAGGTATGAATAATGAAGAGACAGTTGAACTCACTAAGGCTATGGCAGCAAGTGGGGATATGCTAGATTTATCTGCTATAGAAGGAGTAAAGGTTGATAAGCATAGCACAGGTGGTGTTGGTGATAAGACAACGTTTATTGTGGCACCAATACTTGCTTCCCTAGGTGTACCTATGGCAAAGATGAGCGGAAGAGGATTAGGACATACTGGTGGAACTATTGATAAGCTTGAGAGTATAGAAGGCTTTAATGTATCTATTCCTACAGAGGAATTTATTGACAATGTAAATAATATAAAGCTTTCTTTAGTAGGGCAAACAGGCAATCTTGCGCCAGCGGACAAGAAGATATATGCCCTTCGAGATGTTACGGCTACAGTAGATAGTTTGCCTCTTATTGCATCCAGCATTATGAGTAAAAAGCTTGCTGCTGGGGCAGACGTAATTGTTTTAGATGTTAAGTGCGGAACTGGTGCATTTATGAAAACTCCAGAGGAGGCAAAAGCATTGGCTCGCACCATGGTTGACATAGGCAATATGGCAGGCAGAAAAACCTACGGAGTTATTACAGATATGAATGAACCACTGGGCTGCAAGGTTGGTAATGCTCTGGAAGTAGAGGAAGCTGTAGAAGTGCTTTCTATTAAGGATATAGACAAGGCTCTGTCGGATGACACAGATGTGAATTATGGAATTAAGAGACTTATAAAGGTTTCTTTATGCCTGGCGTCATATATGCTTATGGGTGCTGGTGAGGCATCTAATTATGATGAGGCCTACCATATGTGTAAAGAGGCTATTGAGTCAGGCAAGGCTCTTGATAAGTTGGCTCAGTTTGTAGAAGCTCAAGGTGGAAATAAGGAATACATCTATGATACAAGCCTTCTTCCAAAGGCAAAATACATAGTTCCTGTATACATGAACCAAGAAGGGTATCTGGCATCATGCAAGAATAGTGAAGTAGGTATGGTTAGCCTTATTCTTGGTGGTGGTAGAGCTACAAAGGAAAGTGAAATTGACCTTGCAGTAGGTGTGGATGTAAGAAAACACTTGGGTGAATTTGTGTCTAAAGATGAGGTGTTTGCCTATATTCATGCAAATAGTGAGGATATTATAGAAGAAGCAAAAGAAAGACTGCTTGGAGCTTATACTGTATCTGATGAACCATGTCAGATTGAACAGGTTGTGAAGTTTGTTGTTGAGTAGTACAATTATAAAATAAAATTATAAAGGAGAAAAAATATGAGAGTAGCAATTGTAATGGGTTCAACAAGTGATTTGCCAAAGGTTGAACCAGCTATTGAAATCTTAAAGGAGTATGGAGTAACTGTAGATGTTAGATGTCTTTCAGCACATAGAGCACATGCAGGTCTTTCAGAGTTTATTGAGGAAGCAAATGGTAATGGAACAGAGGTGTTTATAGCGGCAGCAGGTATGGCGGCAGCACTTCCTGGTGTTGTTGCATCACAGACAGTAATTCCTGTTATTGGTGTGCCTATTTCTGGCTCTACATTGGATGGTATGGATGCACTTCTTTCAATTGTACAGATGCCACCTGGAATACCAGTTGCAACAGTTGCAATAAATGGTGGTAAAAATGCAGCATACCTTGCACTTCAGATTATGGCAGTAAAGCATCCAGAGCTTAGAGAAAAGCTTCTTGCACATCGAGTAGAGATGGAAGAGCAGGCTATGAAAGCAAACGAGGAAGTAATTGCAAAATATTAATAAATAATTCTATTTGAATTTTAGTTTATTTATTACATCCATTGACGTATATCTTGTATGTTTTGTATTGTGCATGATGTGAACGATATACGGATATATATTAGTTTATTGATGTGAATTTATAAGTTGATTATGCAGATTTTATAATGTATAATGGACATTGATAGTTGAAGTGAGACATTCGCTAAAATGTAAGTTGTACATGGCTTTGACTGTCGCTATATAACATTAAAACTAAATTTTGGGAGGTACATAAAATGGGAATTATTAGTAGATTTAAGGACATTATGGCAGCTAACATCAATGCATTACTTGACAAGGCTGAGGATCCAGAGAAGATGATTGATCAGACTATGAGAAATCTTACTAAGGATCTTGGTGAGGTTAAGGAGCAGACTGCAGCAGTTATGGCAGACGAGCAGAGATGTAAGAGAGAGCTTGACGAGTGCAACAGTGAGATTGCTAAGATGCAGTCATATGCTGAGAAGGCACTTCTTGCAGGAAATGAAGCAGATGCTATGAAGTTCCTTGAGCAGAAGAATACACTTACAGCTAAGCAGACTAGCTTACAGCAGACTTATGATGTAGCAGCTGCAAATGCTATGAAGATGAGACAGATGCATGATAAGCTTGTTAAGGATATTAACGAGCTCAATGCTAGAAGAGATGCTATCAAGGCAAAGATGAAGGTTGCTAAGACTCAGCAGAAGCTTAACGAAATGACTTCAAGTATGACTGATTCATCAAGCAGCATTGCAGCATTCGAGAGAATGGAAGCAAAGGCAAACAGCATGCTTGATCAGGCAAATGCTATGACAGAGCTTAATATGTCAACAGAAGAGAGCGGCGTAGACTCATTAGCAGCAAAGTATGACGCAGCTCCAGATGCAGCAGTAGCAGAAGAGCTTGCAGCTCTTAAGGCTAAGATGGGACTTCAGTAATATTGAAGGGTTTAAATGATAAACAATTAGAGGCCTGTTGTCACACCGACGGGCCTCTTCTTATTCTGGCTGGCGCAGGAAGTGGCAAGACCAGAGTAATAACTCATAGAATCGCATACCTAATTGATGAATTGTCAGTTAATCCATATAATATTCTGGCAATAACATTTACTAATAAAGCTGCTAAAGAGATGCGAGAGAGAGTTGATGGTTTAGTAGGATTCGGTTCAGAGAGCATATGGGTGAGTACATTTCACTCTATGTGTGTTCGAATTCTTCGTAAACATATTGATAAGATAGGTGGAACAAAGGACTTTACTATATACGATACAGATGAGCAAAAGGTTGTAATAAAAGAGGTGTTAAAGTATTTGACTTTAGACCCTAAGTTATATCCTGAACGAGCAATGATTTCGGCTATATCTAAGGCTAAGGAAGAATACATGTCTCCTGATGACTATGAAAAAGCACATGCAACAAGCTTTAGAGACCAGCAGATTGCCAAGGTGTATAGAGAGTACCAGAAACGACTCAAGAGAAATAATGCTCTGGATTTTGATGATTTGATATACCAGACCATTTTTTTATTTGAAACAAATCCAGATGCACTTGCTGAATATCAGGAAAGATTCAAATACATAATGGTGGATGAGTATCAGGATACAAACCATACACAGTTTATATTGGTGAAGATGCTTGCAGCAAAATATAGAAATCTCTGTGTAGTTGGTGACGACGACCAGAGTATATATAAGTTTAGAGGTGCCAATATATACAATATTCTTAACTTTGAGAGTGAATACCCAGATGCAAAGGTAGTTAAGCTGGAACAGAATTATCGTTCTACTGCCAATATCCTTAATTCAGCCAATGCTGTTATAGCCAACAATGAAGGTCGTAAGGATAAAACTCTTTGGACTGAACAAGAAGATGGTGACAAGGTCAAATTCATTAAATACGATTCTGACATAGAGGAGGCTAGAGGTATAGCATCCAATATAAGAGGCCTTAGAAGTCAAGGAATTACTCTAGATAATGTTGCTATACTGTATAGAACCAACGCACAGTCAAGAAGCTTAGAAGAACAGCTTATATATGAAAACCTTCCTTACAAGGTATTTGGCGGACAGAATTTCTATGCCCGTAAGGAAATTAAGGATTTGATTTGCTACTTGAAGATACTTGTTAATCCAAGTGATGATAACTCTTTAAAAAGAATTATAAATGTTCCAAAGAGGGGTATTGGTGACACATCAGTAGGAAAGATGTCAGATTTCGCACTTGGCAATGATATGAGCTTATATGATGCACTTCTTGATATTGAAGAGATACCAGGAATGTCAAGAAATGTAGAAAAAGTAAATAAGTTTACAGACATTATAGAAGGACTTAAGGCTATGATAGCTGAAGAGGCTTTCCCTAGTGAGATATTTGATGAATTGCTAGAGAAGACAGGCTATGTAGAAGAGCTTAATGCTGAGGGAACAGACGAGGCAAGGGCTCGTATAGAGAATATAAACGAGCTTAAAACAAAGATAGTTAACTATGAGGAAAATGCTGAACATCCTAATTTAACAGATTTGTTAGAGGAGGTTGCACTTGTGGCAGATGTAGATTCAGAA
This sequence comes from Lachnospiraceae bacterium, assembly GCA_017625815.1. GTDB lineage: Bacteria > Bacillota > Clostridia > Lachnospirales > Lachnospiraceae > Coprococcus_C. Next base: position 8,755 of record JAGAKD010000225.1, read on the forward strand.
GAAGATGAGGAAAATCCTGCGGCTAAGATAACTCTTATGACATTGCATAGTTCTAAGGGACTTGAGTTTCCTTATGTGTTTATAGCTGGTATGGAGGATGGTTTATTCCCAAGTCATATGTCTTTAGAAAGCGATGATCCAGATGCATTAGAAGAAGAGAGAAGACTCTGCTACGTTGGTATAACCAGAGCTATGAAGAGGTTATATCTTACAGCGGCTTCTAGAAGAATGGTAAATGGAACAACCAACTATAATGATATTTCAAGATTTATAAAAGAAATACCTAGACATTATATTGAAACAGAGGGAATTTTCGTAGGGAAAAGCGAAGATGCAGCTACAAGTGGAAAAACTATACCAAAGATGGGCAGTTTTTCGAATATTGGTTATGGCAGACCTAAGCTTAATCAAAGTGATTATGCTAAGAGTAACCCATACACTAAGAATTCTTCTGCTAATCCAGGATTTGGAAAGGCTTTTCCTATGGGAGAATTAAGTTCTGCATCAAATTATGAGGTGGGAGATACTGTAAAGCATCTTAAGTTTGGTAAAGGAACTGTAACAGCAGTTGTGCCAGCAGGTAGTGATCAAGAGATTACAGTTGATTTTGAACGAGTTGGAGAGAAAAAAATGTTCGCCTCTCTAGTAAAAATGAAAAAACTGTAAAAAATATTTTATAACGGTAGAAATTAAAAAACTACTATGTTATAATTACTGTAGCTATTGATATGGACCATCATATATGGTTGCATATGCATAGTAAGGTAAACTATATAATATATGAAAGGGTGGTATGAACTATGAAAAAATATGATGAGGTTAAGGTTGTAGCAGCAGAGGAAGAATGCGTTGAGGAAGCTAAAAATGCCTTTTTATCTGTAGCTCTTATCATTGGTATACTTACAATTATCGTTGGTATCTGTGTAGCAGTATATAAGTATCTTACACCAGATTATCTTGATGATTTTGATGATTATGATGATGACTTTGATGACAGCTTCTTTGATGAGGAAGACGTTGTTGCTGAGGAAGCTAAGGAAGACTAGTATATAGTATAGTTTTTATAATTTGTATATTTTCTTCTTATGAACGCTCTAGATGTCTAGGGCGTTCTTTTTTTGTTGCATTTATAAATACGCTTTATTATTTGCGATTACTGCTAATATTACTTAAAAAATAGTGTATGGTTAACATAAAACAATAAAAAGCTTAATTGATTGCAATATAAACATACAAAACAAGCCAAAAAGTTAAAAAATTCCTATTTCATATATTTACATAATGTGCTATAATTTAAAATAACTATATCTGCGTGCATATGTGACCTTATGGTCCCATTGTGTATAGAGAATAATTTTTGAATATAAGATTTACATATAAAACACACTTACGGAGGTACATATTATGAAGATTGGTGGATTTAAGAAGAAGTATAAACGAGCGAGACTTATGGCGGTTGTTATGAGTCTTTTGATGGTGCTCACTCTATTTGGAGATGTGGGATATAAGCCAGTGGCGGATGATGCGACAACTCCTACGGCAGCAAACTTTATGGATGTGGTTGATACTATAAGTGTGACACCGGGAAGCTCAGTTGACAGTGAGATTAGTATGGATTCCAATTTAAAAATTCATCTTGTTTTCACTCTTCCTGATGATGGAGCTAATTTCAACGGTAAGACTTTTGATATTGAAACTGATTATTTGTTTTCCTTTGATTTGAATGGAGTAAAGGCAGAGCAAAATAGTGTGACTAATGAGGATGTATCAGCCTTAGTTACAAGTCAGAATGAATCAAATCTCCCTATAGTTATGGGTGGCCAGATAGTAGGTAGATACTCTATTAGCGGTGGTATTGTTACACTTGACTTTTCAGAGGGCATAGAGACACTTCAAGATTCAACAATTAGTAGACAAGGTACCTTTGACTTTACTTGTAGTCTCAATCAAGATGCCTTTTCTGACGAGGGTGGAGAATATATTCTTAAGTTTGATACACAAACCTCAAGTAAGAATCCTACAGTATTCTTAGATGAAAAGGATTTTATTAAGTCAGGTGTAACCATAGACAAGCAGGATGCAGTATTTGATTCAGCTACTAAGACAGCTACATATACAATTGTTGTAAATAATACAAGTGGTGGACCTCTTAATGATTTGGTTATTTCAGATACAATGGGAAGTAATCTTACATATGTTGATAGTTCAGTAACTTGCACAGCAACTACTGTGACAGAAAATATTTCAAATAATCAAAATGTTACATTTACTATGGCTACTGTTCCAGAAGGTGAGACAACCTTTACATATAAATGTACTGTTGCTGACGGTGCATTTACTGGTGCAAACTCTGTAAATGGAGGAGCTAGTGGAACTAACAACAGTATTACTGCTACACTTGATGGAAAGAATATTTTCTTAGATAATTCAAGTACTAAGAATGATAGTACATCTGTATCTGTTAAGAAAGATGTGCTCGATAAGATTTATAATGGATATGATAGTACAGACAACACCGTATCATGGACAATTGTTATCAATGCAGGTTCAGATACCTTTGATTTAGGTGGATATACTTTTACAGATACATTAGGTGCTGGACTAACATATGTACCAGATTCTGTGAGTGTTACAGGAGATAACAGTGATGTTGTTGCTGGATTGAAGAATGTCATTAATGGCACATCAACGGAATATATTTTCCCACAAGGAACAACTGGTCAATATACAATTACCTACAAGACAACTGTTCCAGCACATGACGGTAAGGTTACTTATGACAACGAAGCAAAGGTAACTAATGGGAATTTTACTGATTCAGATAAGGCATATACAGACCCTATCGGTGAAAATATTTCTGGAAAGGCATTTGCTGGTGATGCAGCTAATCTACAAACAGATGGTAATGGTGATTTGATTATTCCTTGGAGTACTACAATCAAGGTTCCTCAAGGTACTACAAGTATGACATATAGTGACTATGTAAATACTTGGTATGATGAAAATGGTTTGGGATTTTATACAACAACAGATAAGGATGCAATATTTACTATTGATTATAGTGGAACAGCATCAGGAACACTTGCAGTTGGAACTGATTACACTGTAACAAAAAATAGCGATACAAGCTATGCAATAGAATTTACTACAACAGGCTTACAGAAAGTTAACACTGGAGGTACAACAATTACCATTAGCTATTCAACCATAGGTAATTATGCACATAAGCCAAGTGATTCTGGTACAAAGTATAGAAACCATTACAATCTTACAGTGAATGATGGAAATACTACATTGAATGAATCTGGTTCAGCGGAGACACAGTATACACCGACAACACTTATTGACAAGTCTGTGGCATCATATGATGCAGATAGTCGTACCATTACATGGGCTATTAAGGTAAATGCTAGTTCATCAAGTGTTTTAAAAGAACTTGTTCTTACTGATACAATATCTAATATGAGATATTGGGGCTACAAGAATAATGATGTGACCTATGAGCATGATTATGATGCAAATAGTGCTATGAAGGCTTATATAGTTGCCGATAATTATCAGTCATATACTGTTAATATTACTGAGACTAAAACATCAAATTATACTGATGATAACCCTGAATATGAATATAAGATTGATTTTAGAGATGGTTCATTTACAAATGTTAACGTGTGGGATACATCAACAGCTATAACTGACCCAACAACTCTTGACCAAGGCTTTACAATATACTATACAACAAAGGTTGCAGGTGTGAACCTTTATTCAAACAATACAACTACTTATAAGAATAATGTATCTGCAACAGCAACAGTAAATGAAAATCCTAATCCAACAACATCAAATGATTTTGCTAGTCAGACACTCACAACAGAGATTCTTACTAAGGAATGTGCTCAGACAACAGATGATGGTGTTGCAGTTCTTAACTATACTATACAGGTTAATCCAGATGGACTTAAGCTTAATCCGGATGATGATGAACCATATTATATTGTAGAGGATACATTGCCAGCTAGTCTTGTGTATATGCCATCAGAAACAGTAGTTACAGATACTGCAACCGGTGAGATAATATCTTTAACTAGCAGTGCTGATGCAGTAAAGAACAATACAGATGGTTCAATATATCATGTAACATATACAGACAATGTACTTACATTTACAGTACCTGACAGCATACCGCTAACTATTACATATAAAGTTACTATGCTTAGTGATAGTATGGCTGGAGCCACAACATATATTAACTCAGTTAAGCTTGCGAGACCATATGTAAGTAATGAGTCTCTCGTATCAAACCAGACATACAAATCAGTTGCTTCATCAGCTGCAAATATGGTTGGTAGAAAGCTATTTATCGTAGATAAGGTAGATGCCTTAGATACTACAAAGCATCTTTCAGGAGCGAAGTTTGAGGCAGTGGAGTATGTTTACAATGAAAACTCTTCAACCTGGGAAGAAAGTGGAAACGTATTCGAGGGAACCACCGCTGCAAATGGTACAGTTGGTGCAGATGCGTTTACTGTAAAAGCTGGTAGTACAAATCCAAATGCAACTATTAGCACAAACAATATATATGTTATTTCAGAGACAGTAGCACCTTATGGTTATGAGGTAACAACAAAGCAGTATAAGATTATTGTTTTAGATAGCGACAATCCAATAGAAGCATATAAGATTCCTTCAGATACATATCGTATAACAGCAGGAACAACACTTCTGTTCTCTGATATGCCGGCAACAGTTTTACCAGAGAACGTGCTTACCATTACTAAGGAGTATTACGAGGCAGATGGTACTACTCAGGTTACTAATCAGACAGATAAGGCAGTTATAGACATATATGAAGGTAATCTTACATTAGAACAGTGTCAGAGTGGTAGCTATACTCCTCTTGCTGCAGGTAATCTTGGCAATGGATTTACTTATAACAAGAGTGGTGACACTATTACTCTTGAGCTTATTCCAGACGGAACCTATACAGTTTATGAAAAGAAGGCACCAACAGGATATGATATATTAACAAATGTATATAATTTTACAGTTAGCAATTACCTTATTTCTTGGGAAAATGAAGCTGGAGTTTTGGAGGCTTCTGCAACAATAAAGAATAAGAAGACCTTTGAAAACGAGTTAACGATTAATAAGGAATACTATAGCCCATCAGGCACAAAGCTTGATATAGCTAATGTTCCAGAAAAAGCAGAGTTTACTTATCAGCAGACAGCATATTATGACAGTCAGACACAGGGGTATGTAGATATCGCAAATGGCTTGGTAACAACCATTCCAACAGATGACAATGGTTTAACATATACTATAGAGACACTTCCGGCAGGTAAGTACATCATTAAGGAAGCAGCATCTAATGTATATGAAGCAAATACAGCACTTCCTCTTACCGTTGTTGTTGATGCTAACGGAAATATTACAGTTGGCGACAATGAAGGCGGAGTTTTAGCCGATGGAACAAGTGCAGATGCCACATTTACTGTGGAGAATCATATTAAGGATAATAAGATAACAGTAAATAAGGCGTATTATAATGAAAGTGGTGTTCTGATAGATGCATCAACTATTCCAGTTAGTTTAGCTCAAGGGGATAATGCAACTACTAACCAGCAGAAAGTTATTTTCACTCTTTATAAAAAAGATGCTAGTGGAAACTATGTTGAAGCTGTATTGAATACTGATTACAAGAGTAGTAGCACAGATTTTGCAGATGGTAATTCGTCTAAAACAGATGCCTATATCTGGGATAATCTTGAACCGGGTGATTATAGATTGGTGGAATCGTTGGTAGAAACTCCTGTAAAGGATGTTACTAAGTATGAGACATTACATACTGTAAGCTTTACTGTTAATAAAGATTATTCTATAACTACAAATATTTCTCCAACTGGAAGTTATGACCAGATTGTAAATGTGGATAATAGAACACTTGATGCTACAGCATGTAGATTCTATCTTACAAAGTACATTGCTAATCAAGCAGGAGATACAACTGTAGATACCGCAGGAAATGTATTTACATTCAAGATGGAGAAGCAAGATGGTAATACTTGGACAGAAGTTGGTGTGGGTGTATTTGGGTACAATGTCACAAAGGCGCGTTGGGAAGCAACAGGACTAGGTGCTGGAACCTATCGTGTTGTTGAAACTGGCCAAGGTCCTAATTATAAGAATGCTGGAATAATAACTATTGTTATAGAATTTGATGCAAATCAAAATGCTAACGTTATAACAAGCATTACTTACAGTGGTAATGCAAGCGACTTCTGGACTACATCAGTAACAGAAAATATTCAAAACGAGAATATAGATACAGTAGTAGCAAATCTTATTAACAGACCAGAAGATAACAGTATCACTGTTACAAAAGAGTATTATCAGCCAGATGGCACTATAGTTGCATATCCTGAAAATCATGCACAATTTACATTGTATAAGAAGGATGGAAATGATTATGTAGTAGTTGAAACCTTAAAGGCTGATGGTAATAATCAATATATCTTTGATAAGCTTGATGCAGGTGATTATAAGATATCAGAAACCTATACACCAACAGGTTATGTGAAGGCTAGTGATGTAGAGTTTACTGTAGCAAGTGATTATACAATAGATGTAACATCTGCAACAGATACCACAATTTCGGTTACGAATGATGAAAACTTACTAGTTGATATTACTGCTAAGAATGTTATCAATAATAGCTTTGTATGGACTAAGAAGTATACAGCTATCGATGGTACAGAAATAACAGATACAACTAATAGAGAAGCATTGTTTAATGATACTGTATTCACCGTTTACAATGAG
>JAGAKD010000226.1 GCA_017625815.1 Lachnospiraceae bacterium
AATACTTTCCTGGCTTCATTGGCAAGCCCTGCATCAATTTCCATAAGTCTTTCTGTTACGTCCTTATGTACCGTAGACTTACTAACTCCGAAATGCTTTGCTGCCTGTCTCACTGTCACATTGTTTTCGATAATGTAATTTGCTATATCAATAGCTCTCTCCTCAATATATCTTCTCATAAAAAAGCATACCTTGTACGTTCTTTTTACAAGGTATGCTTTTAAAAATAATATTATGATTATCTTTTATCCTATATATTCGCAAGCCGCAAGAGCCGCCACCGCACCATCTGCTGCCGCTGTAGTGAGCTGTCTTACCGTCTTGGTTCTGCAATCTCCTGCTGTAAATACTCCTGGAACCTTTGTCTTGCAATCCTCTGTTGCACAGATATAACCAGCCACATCCACATCAATAAGCTCTCTAAAGGCTTCATTGTCAGGCATCTGACCTATGGCTACAAAAAGTCCAGCTACAGATATGTTACGAAGCTCACCTGTTGGTATATGTTCTACTGTAATTGCATCTAATCTTCCCTCACCAGCAAGCTCTGTAACCCTACTTTCCATTACAAATTCAACATTTTCTTTTTGCTTTAAGCGATTTACAGAATGCTCGTCTCCTCGAAATTCGTCTCTTCGATGAATAAGGTACACCTTGTTACAGTAGTTTGATAAAAATGTTGTATCCTCCAGAGCAGTATTACCTCCTCCTACAACAGCCACATCTTTTCCTCTAAAAAACATACCGTCACAGGTTGCACAGTAGGATATCCCAGCTCCTATAAATTCCTTTTCTCCCTCCAGGCCAAGGGGTCTATTTTTAGCTCCCGTAGCTATGATAACGCTCTTAGCCTCATAGGTTTTCTCGCCGGTTATAACCTGTTTTTTATCTTCTCCATCAAGAATTTGTCTTACCCTTTCATAGACTATCTCAGCACCAAGCTCTTTGGCTTGCTCGTATAAATTGGTAGCAAATTCAAAGCCAGATATATTTTTAATTCCAGGATAATTCTCCACCTCTGGAGTATTTATTATCTGGCCACCATAGGACTTCTCCTCTAACACCAATACCTTTTTTCCAGCTCTTACCCCATATATGGCTGCTGAGAGTCCAGCAGTTCCTGCTCCCACAACTATAATGTCATACATAGCAAAATCCTCCTAGTACAGATTATAGCTTTCCCATAATCTAATTATTCATTACGCGATTAACTTCGTTAAGTATTTTCTTATATTCACTGATAAAGTCCTGGAAGGAGGATACAACATATCCCATATCCTCGCTATTTACCTTTTGTTCCTGCTTCTTTGCAAGCTCCGAGAAATCCTTAGCTCCAACATTCATAGATGTACTCTTTATGGCATGAACTAATATGCCATAATCCTTCCAGTTAGCATTTGCAAAATATTCCTCAAGCTTTTCTATATTGTCTCGACCTTGATTAAAATAAGCTGTAAGAACTTCCTTATATAGCTCTTTATCACCTGCACAAAGCTCTATACCATAAAGTGTATCAATAGAAGCGCTCTTATATGCCTTCGCAACATCAAGCTCCTCATATCCTTCCTTTGCTGTATTAATAACCAACTCTTTTGGCAAAAGAGTATATAAAATCTTCTCCAAATCTCTGCTGACTACTGGCTTTGACAGATAATCTGTAAATCCATAATCTATATACATTTCTCTTGCACCAGATACAGCATTGGCTGTGAGGGCAATAATTGGCATATCCTTGCCTAGCCCCTCTGCCCTTATACGTCTAAGGGTAGCAAGACCATCCATATCTGGCATCATATGGTCAAGGAGCAAGAGATTATAGCTTTTCTCTCTAAGACTAGCAAGACAATCTGCACCACTTGTGGCAGTATCAATATGAACCTGGGTTTGCTTCAAAAGACCGGCTACAACCTTAAGATTCATAGCGTTATCATCAACTACCAAAATTCTAGCCTCTGGCGCAATAAATGTCTCGTGATAGTGCTCCTTACCCTTGCGCTTTGAATTATATTGCTTTTCAAAATCGCCCATAGGCATATCCTTAACTATAGGCTGCGGAATAGAAACAGTAAATGTTGAACCACCACCATAGATACTATCTACAGTTAATGTTCCCTCCATCATATCAACAAACTTCTTAGTTATACTAAGACCAAGTCCTGTACCTTCAATATTACGATTTCTCTTCTGATCCACTCTCTGAAAATCATCAAATAAATGATGTATATCAGAACCTTTTATACCTCGTCCAGTATCAATAACACTAAATCTAAGATTAATCATCTTATCGTCTACTCTCTCGAAATCAGTCTTTAATGTCACTGAACCGTAATCCGTATACTTCACTGCATTAGTTAAAAGATTGGTCACTATCTGTCTGATTCTTACCTCGTCACCACAAAGAAGATTAGGTATCTTATCATCTACGTCGAGAATTAATTTTAGGTCCTTTTCCTTTGCCTTTGGAGTAATCATATTGGTTAAATCATGTAGCACCGAACTAACCTGATACTCTACAGGTATAATCTCCATACGACCAGACTCAATCTTAGAGAAATCAAGAATATCATTTACCAATGATAAAAGCATTTTACCTGAGCTTGAAACATTGGTTGCATACTCTATAATATCAGGATTCTTACTCTCTCGAAGTATCATCTCATTCATACCTAACACTGTATTGATAGGGGTTCTAATCTCGTGAGACATATTAGATAGAAACTCTGATTTGCTTCGTGTAGCTTGTCTAGCATCTTCACACTTAGCCTCAACCACCTTTAACAAATCATCAAGACTTCTCTCCTGCTCCACACCTTTTCTTTGCTGATAAGAAAAATTCTTAATGAGGTTGTATGATAACCACTGTATACCACAAGCTCCTGCAGCACCAATTAGATAATCCTGCTTATCAAAGGTTTCTACATTTAATGCAACCAACGCCACATATGCTACAACAGCACTTAGCATCGTATATCCCCAATTAAAGAAATACATCTTCTCATCAATATAGGAAATCAAAACTACACTATGCACATAGATTGCATATATAAACACCTGGGTATCATTGAACTGAGCTGACAAAATACCATTCATAATCATATACATTATGCAATTGAGGTACTTATATCCCTTTTCAGTAAATAATCCATACTTATTGACTAAACTCAGAAAAATAATACTTAGGAGCAGATAAACATCAAAGGTAATATTGAGCCACATAGGTATTCTCTGTAGCATAAAGCCTGCAACAACAGAAATAATTGTTTCAACCCAGTAGAAGTACATAAACATAACTTTTCCGTTTAGGTAATTATCATTCATGACATCACCCCCTTAGGCACAACAAAATGCAAGCCCTTTTTCACGACATGGGCATTCACCTCTGTAACATCTCTCACAAGTTCTCCATCGTGATTGATTACAAATGGAGCTCCATCACTTCTTTTTATAGTAAAGCTAGAACATTTTCCTTGAGTCAAATGATCAACTTTACTGAAGTTTTTCCCACCCATGGCCATAAGGGCCTTTATTCTTTTGAAACCTGTCACTCTACTTAAAAGTGCATAGGTTAGTTTACCATCCTGGACATCAGCACCATCATCAAAGAAAACGCCTCCGCCTAACACAAAGCCATTACCAAAAATAACCTCTGTAAAAGCATCCTCAATAATATCTCCCTCAATATCTATAATGAATTTATTATTTTTTGCAAATAACACTGCGCTAATTAAAGATACACTGTATGGAAGAGTTCTACCAAACATAGTAAACACTCTAAAAGACTCCATCTTAGTTTGACTATAGGCATCTAATCCTGCTGACAATGTATTGAGGGCGATTCCATATTCAGTCTTGATATAATCCACGTCCATAACTTCCCCATTGATAAGCTCTTCAATGTTATAAAAAAGCTTCTGCTTATCCCCAAAAACCTTGAGAAAATCATTGGTAAGACCACATGGAAAAAAAGCAACTTCCACATCATCTAAACTGTCGAAGCCACTTAATATATTACGCATGGTTCCCGAACCACCACAGCAGTAAAATCTTAGTTTTTCCCCTTGGAATATACGCACTACTCTCTGTATAAGTTCGTTCTCATATCCTGCGTTTCTAATATTGAACACAAAATAATTAAGTCCGTCTATCTTCTTAAGTTTTTCTCGCAAATCATCTGCAAAGGTCTTTTGACCAGCATAGGGATTTACAATAAAAATATGTATCATATGTCTACTACTCCCCTCCAGATGTCTGTACAACCTCTTCGTTGACGCTCTTATAAATTACGTCCTTAAAGGACTCCTTTGTCACCAAACTACTTCGACCTATGCACACCTTAGTGCCCGCATACACCACTCCAGTTATATGAATAATGGCGTCTTTTCTGGCCGTACTAATCTCAAGCTCTAATGCATCATGCTGATCCTGAAGCTTCTTTAGCTCTGCTGCCTCAAGCACCTTTGCTCTAAGGATTTTCATTCGAACAGCCTCAGTTTCCTTAGTTCTTCTAGAGCCATCTAAAGAATCGTATATCTTTAAGTTTTTATCTAAAATCTCCACATCGCCTTTTATCTTCTGTATCTTTTCATCAATCTCAGATAACCTGACGATATCATCATGCAATACACCAGTATATAATGTGGTCAACACACCCACATCGTTACCCACATTCTTAGCTTCAACACCTTGAATTCCTGTGACATTACCACCTACTATAAGCCCTTTCTTGGAGCAGACCTTTACCATCTCTCTAGCCACAACCTCTGAGTCTAATATAGAGTCCGCATAGACACTTCCATTAGCATTAATGCGACAACGTTCTATAAAGCTACATGCCACATCTCGCCCGGCAATAATTTCACATTTATTTCTACCTTGAATACCTTTTCTAATGGTTATACTTCCACCTGCTGTAAGGTTGCAACCGCCAACATGTCCATGTACAAATATATCTCCATCTGTCTCAATAGTAAGTCCACTTCTAACGTCGCCCTTAACCTCTACATCACCATTAAACTTGATATTGCCCTGTTCAATATCAAGGTCACCTTTAACTATGTATATCTTCTCAATAATAATACGTTCATCTTGTCTGAAAAT
>JAGAKD010000227.1 GCA_017625815.1 Lachnospiraceae bacterium
AATGACGGAGCTTTTATGCCCACTGCCTTTGCAATATCACCTACATATACATCACTATATCCTCTTTCTGAGAACAAAATCAAAGCTTCTTCTATTATCCTTTTCTTTGTATTCATATAAACCTCCGTTAGCTAATTTGGATTAGCTTAATTATAGGCTAATTTCAATTAGCTGTCAAGTATTATAAAAAACGTGGATGTGGTAAAATACCACACCCACGGGAACTATTATCCTTTAGTTACCAATACTTGAACGACACTGGATATAGAATATCTCCTGACTTGGTCGCCAAGCCTTCTCCATAATAGGGAAAGTCTTATCAAACTCTTCTGTGGCCTCATCAGTAATTCCTTCAAAAACCTTGCTTTCATAACAATACCATTTTCTCCCATCTAATGTATCAGGCACAAGCTCTTTTACAATCAGTGATGAATGATATATGTCTCCTTCCAAGCAAACGTTGAACTTATGACAAGACTTAAAGCCACGTGCTACATAATTAGCTGGATCACCGAATATTGCTATTACGTCATATCCCATATCCTTTGCTATATCAAAAGAATACTCTAATAATGCTTTACCATATCCCTGTCTTTGATACTTTGGCAACACACAAAATGGTCCAAAAGAAAGAATTGGTTTCTCATATCCATTCTCATCCTTAAGATAGGACTTGGTGTACTTTACTGTAGCAATTATCTCACCTTCAAGCTCTAATACTAAATTAAGCTCTGAAATGAAATCCTTATGTTCTCTCATAATGTGCGTTAGATAATGTTCGCTACATCCAGGTACATATACGTTCCAAAATGCTTCTCTAGTCATCTCCTCAACCATGCGATAATCTGCTGGTGTCTCTTTACGGATAATATAATTTTTGTTCAATTTCTTTTCCTCCTAAAAATCAATAAAATAATTGTTTTAATTTAACTGTATTTATCGAGTTTCCAGAAGGTTTCTTTTTATGTAAGCAAACCTTCCGGCTAGCTCACACTCTCCTTTTTGTTAATGTTTTTCAAACACCCGTCTCCTTATTTATAAATATTTGAGTTTCCTCATTCATATTTTAAAATATTTTATACTGCATTTCAATATAAATTAAACATTATAATCTTTTTTTCTAGCAACACCTATAGCTTATATCCAGTTCCTATAAACATAGCAACTTCCTTGTCAAATTCATCAGTAATCATCACATTATATACACTAGTAGTTCTTCCACTCTTCACACACTTAGCAGTAGCTGTAAGATGTGTTCCTTTTGAAGAGCTTAGGAAATTAATGTTAACATTAAGTGCCACAGTTGGCTTATGTGCATTGTTAGAGGCTACTGCAAAGGCAAAATCTCCTAATGTAAATATTACACCACCCATAATACCTCCATAGGCATTCCTGTGGTTCTCATTCAAATCCATGCTACATACACAGCCATCCTCAGTAATACTTTCAATTTTCATGCCATTGTTGGTTGCAAATGTGTCGTTTTTAAAAAAATTCTGTGCTTCCTCTAGTGAATTAAATGTACTCATTATTGCATCTCCCACCTACGCTAGTTATTTTTCTCTACAGTGGTAATCACATATCTTCCGCTTGCATCCGGTTCAAGATATGCTACAAATGGACTTTTATCATGTATAACATTTCCGTCTCCATCACTAAGAACAAATGTGTATTCTATTACTATTTTGTCCGCTTGTGATACATCAACATTGTCAATAGATACACTCATAGGGCATGGAAGATAATAATTTTCACCCATATAGCTTGTGAGGCCATCCATATCAACGCCCTCTGTAATACAATATTCCTCCGGAACGTTTGTATTTAAGTATAAATAAATCCCTACTATATGTGCATCCTCTGGAATGTTAGATTCATCTATGGTTCCTCCATTCATAAGGCCATAAACATTATTGAGATCAGAGAGATAGTATATCATAAACCATTCATAATTAAAATCGGCCTCCTGAAAATGACCAAGTATTTCAAATGGTTCTTTGTAATAAATATTTGTATCCAAGTCAATAAGAGCCTCAGCCACATAATTTTCATGTCCATCTATCTTACATTTTGTCATAATGCCAAGACAATACTCTAACGCTGTAATATCAGCCTCTCCCTTAAGAATAGATGACCATTCCTCATCATCAACGCCATCCGCTAATACTGATAAATCCGCTGGTGTATCTGTTGCTTCATCATCTTCTTTGTCATCACTATTCTCGTCGTCATCTAACTCAGTATCATCCTGTATCTCCGCATCATTTGAGTCATCAACATACAGAATCTCCTCATCAGTAATAACAACACTTTCCCCTGCATTTATAAGTTTGGTCATAATATCGTTAACAACCTCTACACAACCTTCTTCAACTGTAAGCAAGGTTTCACCTGTTTCTTCATTATAGGTTACTTCAAATATTGTTCCCCTTACGCTCATGGTTGCATTTGGAGTGTCAACCTCAAACTCTGAGCCATCAGCAAGCTTATTTTCTATAGTAATAAGAGCTGTACCATACTCAAGACCTATGCTTATCTTACCATTATTCTCATTTCCTGTAGCTACAAGGGTAAAACAAGTATTCTCCTCAGCTAATATATATTTGTCTGAATCTGCAAGAAGGAGCATACTTGCAGCCTCGCCAGTTGATACTCTATCTTCACTCCTAAGATTCATACCCTGAAACATATCCTGTTCCTTTGCATTTCTCTCAAGCTTTACTTCACCTTCATATGATTCTACAGATACTACTCTGTATTCTTCATCCTTATTTCCGAGTACTCCTGTTGCAAACAAGATAGCTACAACAGTTGCAACAAGAACTACAATTACAATAATCAATAAAATCAACTTTTTTGTTTTTTTCATTGTCTTCGTCCTCCTTGTTTTGATTCCGTGTCAAATTAAACTTCTTTAGTAACACTTTTATTTTATCATCTTCTTTGTAAGAAATCTATCGATAAATATATATCATACACTCACCTTTAATATATTTATCGTATAAAATTTCAACAAATAAAAAATAAGCATCCTCATACCGACCAAAGTACAGGATGCTTATTTCTTTAAGTTTATATTTTAATTACTTCTTAGTAATATATCCCTGTGCCTTAAGAAGCTCTGCACAAAGAACTGCACCACCAGCTGCTCCTCTTACAGTATTGTGTGAAAGTCCAACGAACTTCCAATCGTAGATTGAATCCTCACGGATACGTCCTACACTTACACCCATACCATTCTCGTAGTCAACATCAAGAGTTACCTGTGGTCTGTTGTCCTCCTCCATATACTGGATGAACTGCTTTGGAGCACTAGGAAGACCTAACTCCTGTGGAGCACCCTTGAACTCAACTAACTTCTGAATAAGCTGCTCCTTAGTAGGCTGCTTCTTAAACTTAACAAATACTGCTGCTGTATGTCCATTAAGAACTGGAACTCTGATACACTGACAAGTAATCTTCACATCATCAGCTGGAACGATTACGCCATCCTCAATCTTACCCCAGATTCTAAGTGGCTCCTTCTCAGACTTCTCTTCCTCACCACCGATGAATGGAATAATGTTCTCAACCATCTCTGGCCAATCCTTAAATGTCTTACCAGCACCTGAAATAGCCTGATATGTAGTAGC
>JAGAKD010000228.1 GCA_017625815.1 Lachnospiraceae bacterium
GAACTGACCTACAGCATACTTGCCAGACTTAGCCTTAGTTAACATCTCTTTTGCTGAAACTAACATTTTACGTTCCTCCATTATTTTAAAATTTGCCGTGCCACTAACATATGCTAATATGGCAAAAGCACAGCACGTATGGATTTATTATACTATACTATTCAAAAAAAATAAAGTATATATAAAAAATACTTTACTATATCAGCACTATAATAGTTTTTTCTCCTATAGCCAATTATTTCTTCTATAGTTCACTTCCACAGACAAATTAATATTTAATAACTCATTTTAAAACTTTATTATTACCAAAAATAGTATTATAATGTGACACATAATTAAACTATATTATAAAGGGGAACTAATATGAGATCAACATCACTTATCATTGAAGGTTTATTTATCAACCGATTACCAAATGTCTTTTTAATTATCTTCACTATAGTAATAATCGCCATATGGCTTATATCAAGCTACAATAAAATTCGCCACAAAAAGGGCACTGAACGTTTCGTGAAATTTGTTTTGGTACCTATATGCTTGGGTATTATACTAATAGGCCTGGGATATATTGTTTCACTTAACGCACTAAAATATACTCATGGAACCGAGGAAACCACTGCAACAGTTACCAGGAGAGAAGTTGAACGAAACTATCGTCGCAGAAACAGACGTGCAACCAGATATATTTATACTATAGAATACATAGACAAGGAAGAAGTAAAGCGAGCAAAGCTTCAGACTATTCTTGCTCCAAACATTGATGTAGGCGACAAAATAGCTGTTTACTACTTACCAGATGACAACAATGACTATGACTCCTTTAACCACACAGTTGTTGCTGTTGACTTTGAAAAATCTTACGCCGACAGGTATATTACTCTAGGTATGGCATCAGCTTTATTCGGTTTATGCCTTTTAGTATTCTTGAAGATAAAAGAGGATTCCATAAACAAAGGGATTCCAACCACAGCTAAGGTTTTACAGATAACCCCTGTAAACTCTAAGTTTTTTAAGAACAATCAGAATTATGATTTTATATGTCAGGGAAGAAATCCTGTAACACAAATGATAACTACCTTTACCACAGTTGGTCGTCCATCAGATTTTACAATGTATGACCCCGACTCAGAGGTTACTGTTGTGGTGAGTCGAGAAAATCCTAAGAAATATTTTATATCGTTATAAACTTTCTTTTCCAAATAATAGAGGATGGCTTAATTGAGCCATCCTCTATTATTTGTGCAACATTTTTCTCTCTCAAAAAATCAGCAATGTAATTGTAGCTTACTACGCAATCCTGCAACCTCTTCAACAGATAGTTTAGTTATTTGCGCTATATACTCATCTGTTTCGTTGTGTATAATCATCTCTTCTGCAACACTACGCTTAGTATCTTCCCTGCCTTCTTCCCTGCCTTCTTCTTTGCCTTCTTCCCTGCCTTCTTCCCTGCCGATTTCGAGCATGGTCTTCTCATGGAGTTTTTCATCATATTCATATATACTCATCTTAATAACCTCCGCTTTATTCTCTCTCAAAAAATCAGCAAGTATACCTTCCTCTATACATTCATCAACCGCTTTTTTTACGGCATCCTCGAATTGAATCTGCCTTTGGTAGGTTCTCACTTTGTCTACAAACATCATATATTCACCTAGCAATGGACTCCTTTCAAAAAGTTCATCATTATATCCTTGATTGATATTAATCTGAGTTACAATAAGTTCAAGCTGTGGCTCTATGTCATGATGAACATAAGCATCGGAAAGCTTCATCTCCCGTATTGCAGGTTGCTCTACCTCTCCATTATAAAACACCACAAATCTAGGATTAGGAAGCTTGATAAGCTTCGGCGAATATGCATCCCTATCACTGTGTAACTTGGAATATGTATCTGCAACATAATACAAATCCCTAAGTGGCATATTGGGGTTAACCGTTGATTGATGTTCAAACAACGCTAGTCTCATATCTATCAGGCACGACAAGTCATTCTTCATAGACATGTAAACTGCATTCTCCAAAGTGGTAATTGTTAAATCATCAGGATTGTCATAGTCAGTATTATTCACAGCGTTATAAAGCTGTAATAAATACTCCCTGTTGGAAAACAGCATCCTAAATACTGTATCCTTATAACGTCTGTTAGTTTCATTCTTGTTGTTCATATACATCCTCCTTGTTATGTGGCAGGAGGACATATACACCTAGAATTACACACCCTCGCTGCTTAGTTGTTATTTGGAAATAAAGCATCGAAGTTCTGTGATTCTAAGAAATAAAGATGTGGCAGGATGCCACCAAAATATAGAATGGAAATCTAATGCTTTGTGTTATAATAGCACACGCATACTGCCAAGTCAATTTATTTTTACAAAAAATATTCCAATCAGAAATAGAAATTTATAACACTTTACAAGAAATAAAATAGCCCTCAAATACTGAGTTTTCAGTATTTGAAGGCTTTGACTTTGACGTTATTCTAATTAATCAACTACGTATGGCATAATTGCAACGTGTCTTGATCTCTTGATAGCTACTGTTAAAGCTCTCTGGTGCTTAGCACAGTTGCCAGAAATTCTTCTAGGAAGAATCTTACCTCTCTCTGAGATGTATCTCTTGAGCTTGTTCACGTCTTTATAGTCAATAACAGAATTCTTGTCTGCGCAGAATACGCAAACCTTTTTTCTTCTACGAATAGGTCTTCTCTTCATAGGAGCGTCTGTACGTTCGCTCTTCTCTGTCTTATTTACAGCCATTTTATTTACCTCCATATTACTTAAATGGTAAATCGTTCTCGATTCCTTCTGGAATACTCATAAATCCATCTGCACTTGCACTTGCTGGTGCTGGTCTATCAGCCTGTGGAAAACCACCCTGTGTAGCATTAGCCTTGCTCTCAGCAAACTCCTGCTCTTCAACAACAACCTCAGTAGTGTAAACCTTCTTACCCTCCTGATTAGTGTAGCTTCCTGTCTGAATACGTCCAGTAATAAGCATCTTAGTACCCTGCTTTAAGTACTTCTCTGCAAACTCTGCTGTTCTACCAAATGATACACACTGGATAAAGTCTGCTGTCTGGTCACTGCCAGATGCATCTCTTCTACCACGTCTATCAACAGCTAATGTATATCTAGCAATTGCTAAAGGCTCAGCGCCCTGTGAATATCTAACTTCTGGATCACGAGTCAAACGACCCATCAAAATTACTTTGTTCATAGGAATACCTCCTTATCTACTACTCTGCGTCCTGTCTAACACAAAGATATCTGATAACAGACTCCATAATACGAACATTAGCTTCTATCTGTGCTGGGCTGTCTGCGTTACCGTCGAACTGAATGAAGTAGTAATAGCCTTCCTTCATCTTCTGAATTTCGTAAGCTAATCTCTTCTTACCCCATTCATCAACGTTAGTAACAGTACCGCCTGCCTTCTCGATAATAGCCTTAGCCTTATCAACAGCAGCTGTTCTAGCGTCATCATCGATCTTTGCACTAACAACCAACGCTAATTCATACTTGTTCATGTTATTGCACCTCCTTATGGTCTAATGGCCTCCGACTCTCTCGGAAGCAAGGAATATATATAATATATCACAATTAACGATATTAACATACATTTTTCCTTAAAGCAAGCAAAAATTGCTTATTCGCTTATAATTTTTTTACTGCAGGAATATGTGATTCCAAAATATATTCCGTACACTCCCAATATAATGCAAGCTGATATGATAATTGATGTTATAAGGCCCTCACGTCCAAACACCGCCATTATAAGAAGGGCTGTCTGAATACCAAATATGGAATGAATTATACCTAACATAAGAGGAAGTCCAAAGAACAATCCACATTGTGCAAAAAGTGATTTTCTAATCTGCTTTTCATCTACACCAATCTTTCTTAAAATCTTGTACTTTTCCTTGCTATCTGCTGCCTCTGAAAGCACCTTTAATGAAAGTATAGCTCCGCTTGATATAAGGAATATAATACCAAGGTAAAGACCTACAAATATAAGCAAAACAGTAAGACCTACTGAACCGTCCACAATGTTGCTTCTTGTATTATAATCAACGTATGCATACATTCTATCATCTGGATTTATCTCTGTCTCAAATCCAAAACCAGTAAAATATTCATTTACTTCATTATACTCTTCTTCACTAGCAACATTGTAATTAGCAACCATAAAATCCTCAGAAAAATTTACAAAAGTAAAATCTGTATCATCTGGTAAAATAAGTATACCATTATTGTCCTGAGAGGCACTCATGGCAACAAAGCCTTTTTTGCACTCCTTATCTGATGGCACATATATCTTTCCATTTAACTCTATGGTCTTGCCTGATTTCATAGCATCATTATAAAGTCTAATTGCCTGATTATAATCTGCAACCACCATATATTCTCCTGCATCAAGCTCTACTGTATCTAAGTCATATACGGTGGCAATCTTATTGTAATCTGACACATGCATCATCGTAATCCATATATACTCTGGTTGTGCATAAACCTCATATGCGTTATCAAGGGTAAGTGTGCAAAGATTTATTGAGCTATCGTGAAAAGTCTCTACACTAACTACGTCCTTAAACTGTGACATATCCACGTCATTTGTCTCAAATACCTCTAATATGGACTTCCCTTCAATATATTCACCATCAACATTCATATTTCTAGTCATAGAAAACTGAATATCCATAGGTGTCTTCATATCAATAATTATATCCATAGAATTCTTTACAGATACTGCACAAGAAAGAATACAAATTGTAAAGAATAATAATAAGCTTATAATACCACCTGCGAAAACAGATGTATTTATTCTGCTAGAAAGCTCCTTAGTTGTGAAGGCATTAAGACCTTTGTTATAAAACTTTTTGTTGCTTTTAACAAGCAATACCAAAAGTCCGGATACAGACCAGAATACCGCGAAATTTCCTATTATACCTTTTACAATTTCTTTTCCAACACCTGCTAAGCTTCCAATATCATTGAAGCCGGCAGTGACCTTGTAATATGCTGTTCCAAGAAGAATAGCACCTACGGCAAAAACAATAGCACATACAATAGGGTTCTTTGCGTAATTTTTCTGAGACTTTTTACCAGCCTGTAAAAGATTAATCAAACGATTCTTACCAACAACTAGAGTCTGAAAAGCTATAACTACTATAAATATTACAGCAAAATATACTATAGTCTTAAAAACCGCATCTGCAGAAATTACAAATCTAAAATATGTCATATCCGCTTTAAAGAGATTGGCTACCAAAATACTCATACCCTGAGATGCACCAATTCCAACAAGCAATCCAATGGCAAGAGAAATTACACCAACAATAAGAGTTTCAAGACAAAGTATAATTGAGACCTTCAACTTACTCATACCCAGAAGTAAGTACACACCAAATTCCTTTTTCCTTCTCTTCATAAGAAAGCTGCTTGCATACACTATAAGAAATCCTAGTATAAAGGATACAAACACACTTACAACAGACATAATTTCAACAATAACATCTATTATCTCTCTTGTATCACTTGTTATATTAAGCATTATGGTCTGACTATCCAATGAATTAAACACATAAAAGACTGCCAAACCTAAAACTAAGGTTGCGAAATATATAGCGTAATCCTTAATAGATTTTGCTATATTACGGAAGGCTAATTTAAAGAGCATCATTTAAATCCCCTCCTAACATAGTTACAACTTCAATAATCTTATCAAAGAATGCTTTTCTTGTATCTTCACCCTTGCGAATCTGATTGAAAACCTTTCCATCCTTTATAAATATTACTCTGCTTGCATAGCTTGCAGTAAATGCATCATGAGTAACCATAAGGATGGTAGCTTCAAGCTCCTGGTTAAGCTTAGACATACTCTTTAAAAGATATCTTGATGACTTAGAATCAAGAGCACCTGTTGGCTCATCTGCAAGAACTAACTTAGGATTAGTAATCAAGGCTCTAGCAGCCGCAACTCTCTGTCTCTGTCCTCCACTCATCTCATAACTATGTTTATCCATAACATCTACAATATCTAGCTTTTCAGCTATGTCCATTACGCGGACATATATCTCATCTGGTCTTGCATTCTTAATAGAAAGAGGAAGGGCAATGTTCTCATAAGCAGTTAATGTATCAAGCAAATTAAAATCCTGAAAAATGAATCCAAGCTGCTCTCTTCTAAATTTGTTAAGATTACCACCCTTTATCTTAGTGATATCTTTTCCATCTACATATATGCTTCCAGCTGTCACTCTATCAACTGTTGAAATACAGTTAAGAAGTGTTGTTTTACCTGAACCAGATGCACCCATAATAGCAACAAACTCACCCTTATCTACAGTGAGGGAAATCTTATCCACCGCCTTAGTTATATTAAGCTTATTGCCGTAATACTTTTCTACATTTTCTAGTTTTAATATTTCACTCATTTTATCTCTCCTTTTTTAGAGGGCTTTTATCCTCGCCCATATCTTTGATATGTTTGGATTATATATCCTTCTAAAAAAAAGTAACATTGATTAACATTACCTTAACCTTACAATTTTGTAAGGTTAGATTATACCCAAAATAACGCTTCTCTTATATGTCATAATAACTGTTAATTCCAAAACTTATCATAATTCTTGTATATTCACCCTGGTTTGAAGAAACAGTAATTTTGTGCCCGAGCTTGTCACAAAGCTTTTTACATATGTAAAGACCCATACCAGTAGAAGCCGCTCTAATTCTTCCATTTTCCCCTGTAAAAGTTTTGTCAAATATATATGGTATATCCTTCTTGCTAATTCCAATTCCATTATCCTCAATGGCAAGAACTACTTCCTTATCATTCTTTGTAACAAAAAACTTTATGTATGATTGTCTATCCTCAGCTTTGTACTTTAAGGCATTGCTTACAACCTGACTTATCATAAATTCAAGCCACTTGGAATCAGTTATTACTGTGGTATCTACATTTTCCTTTTCTATAGCAATTCTGTTACCAATGAGCAAGGTTTTGTTTTCCATTACTATCTTATTAATGATAGTTTCTAGGTTTACCTTATTCATAAGATAATCCTTCTCCGACTCATCCGCTCTTGTGTAAAAAAGAATTTGCTCGATGTAATAGTTTATCTTATCAATCTGTTCCTTTTGCTTGCGCAAATCTGTATTTTGATTGTAATTCATAAGACGAAGTGCTGATATAGGCACCTTAATCTCGTGAACCCACATCTCAAGATACTCTCTAAATTCAATTGTTCCAAGTTCAATATTATTGATACGTTCCTTCATAGATTTGTCAATATCATAAAGAGCCTCCATCATAAGCTCTCCCTCTTGAAAATCAGGAACAGGTAACATATCTGTAATCAAGTACTTCTGATCAAGACTATCAAGTGTACTAACCATATTCTTATAAAAATGTCTACGTTTTAAGTAGTCACTTATTACATATACTAGCACTACCAGTACCACCACTACTGCGAGAGCAACCATATACTCTTTTCTTACTTTGAAGGCATACCCCATAAGGAATATTGTCACTATGATAAACAACATTCCAAAAATCAAAGTAATTTTATCTCTCAAATATTTACTAAGCTTCATCTATTATGTATCCCTGTCCTCTCTTAGTTTTTATCACATCATTCAAGCCCTGTTCCTCTAATTTTTTTCTAACTCGGTTAATGTTCACTGTGAGAGTATTATCATCTACAAACTCCTCAGAATCCCACAGATAATTCATTAAATCGTCTCTAGAAACTATAGTGCCTTTATTTTTTATTAAGAATCCTAATATTTTAAATTCATTCTTTGTAAGTTCTGTAACCGTATCTCCAATCTTCATCACACTTCTTCCAATATCCAGTGTAATACTTCCACATCTTAGCTCGCTATCCTTATCACTCTTTCCCATTCTCTTAAAAACAGCCTCAATGTGAAGTAATAAGATAGATGGATTATATGGTTTTGCCACAAAATCATCTGCACCAAAACTAAGACAAAGAAGTTCATTCATCTCAGTATTCTGGCTAGTCACCATAATAACCGGTACATCTGATACCTTTCTTAGTTCCTTTAACAAACCTTGTCCATCAACCATAGGCAAATTAATATCTAATAACACCATATCTGGATTATATTTTATTATATCCTCACAAGCATGGTTAAAGTTATCTAAGTAGTCAGCTTCATAACCATTTCTTTCAAGAAGCGTCTTTAACTCATTGCAAAGTTCCTTATCATCTTCCACAATCAAAATTCTTTTCATAGTTACCCCTCCTATACGTTTACATATTTTAGCAAAAAAATCATAAAATTCATACACCTAATTATCTTGCCAATTTCATACACTAAGGTTATAATATTTTATGCATTTTTATTTTGACTAGTTAATCGCTCTTTTGAGCGTACTATAGATATAAGGAGGATACAAATATGAGAGATGAAACCAAATGTCTTCATGCGGGATATACACCAAAAAATGGAGAACCAAGAGTTCTACCTATCGTACAGAGTACAACCTATGTATATGATTCCGCAGCTGAAGTAGCAGCTATATTCGACGATCCAACAAAGGGACTTTGCTATTCAAGATTTGGTAATCCAACAGTTATGGCTGTTGAAGAAAAGATTGCTGCATTAGAAGGTGGCGTTGGTGCTATGTGTACCACATCAGGTCAGGCAGCAACATTACTCTCAATTCTTAATATATGTAAAGCAGGTGACAGTTTTATAAGTGTTCCTCAGATATACGGTGGAACTATAAACTTATTCTCATACACCTTCAAGAAGATGGGTATCGAGTGCATCTATGTTGATGCATCTTGGAGTGATGATGAGATAAGAGCTGCTTTCAAAGACAATACCAAGTTAGTATTTGGAGAAACTATTGCAAATCCAGCACTTAAGGTATTCGACATTGAAAGATTTGCAAACCTAGCTCACGAGAAGAATGTTCCACTCATCGTTGATAATACTTTCGGGACACCAGTTTTATGTAAACCTATCGATTTCGGTGCTGATATCGTTATTCATTCTACTAGCAAGTATATGGACGGCCACGCTGTACAGGTTGGCGGCGTTATCGTTGACAGTGGTAAATTTGATTGGACCAACGGTAACTTCCCTGAGCTAGTTGAGCCAGATGAGTCATACCACGGCATATCTTACACTAAGCAGTATGGCAATATGGCATATATTATCAAAGCAAGAATGCAGCTTATGAGAGACTTCGGTGTTTATCCTGCTGCTCACTCAGCATTCTTACTCAACTTAGGACTTGAGACATTAGCTGTTCGTATGAAGCAGTATTGTGAAAATGCAATGGCTGTTGCAAAATACTTAGAGGCTTCACCAGCAGTAGAAAGTGTTTCATATCCAGGTCTTCCAAGTAGCCCAGACTATGAACTATGCCAGAAGTACTTAAAGGGTAATGCAAGTGGTGTTATTTCATTTAACATCAAGGGTGGCAGACCTGCCGCAGCTAAGTTTATGGATTCCCTCAAGCTTGCTTCCAACGAGGTTCACGTTGCAGATATTCGTACCTGCGTACTTCACCCAGCTAGCGAGACTCATCGTCAGCTCACTGATGAGCAGCTTGTTGCAGCCGGCATCGATGGTGGTATGGTAAGATTTTCTGTAGGACTTGAAAATGTTGAAGACATTATTGCAGATTTAGATGCAGCACTTAAAGCAGCTATGGAATAATTTTCAATATATTGCTTAAATATGTATATCTCCTGTTTTTCTCGTACATACTAAAAAGAAAAACAGGAGATTTTTTTATTATGGAAAACAAAGACACAATCAATCTACTTAAAGAATGTGACGCCGGAGTTAAAATGGGAGTATCAGCCATAGACGAGGTATTAGACAGCGTTCAGTCAACTGAACTTTCCGACCTTCTAACAGAAAGCAAGGCACACCACCAGAAGTTAGGAAATGAAATCCACTCTCTATTGATTGAATATGGTAGTGAAGAAAAAGACCCTAACCCAGTAGCCAAAGGAATGTCTTGGTTTAAAACTAATATGAAGCTTCAGATGGATAAATCGGACCAAACTGTGGCTGAACTTATAACAGACGGTTGCAATATGGGCGTTAAGTCCTTGAATGAATATCTCAATCAGTATCAGTCTGCAAATGACAAGGTTAGGGATATATGCAAAAGACTTATCAGAATTGAAGATGAACTCTGTAAGGAATTAAGAGGGCATTTGTAGATAAAAAACGGCTAGTACCTCCACATATTTGGGAGTTACTAGCTGTTTTTTTGTGACTATAAATTAATTCATCAAAAGTCGTAGTTCGTCGTATTTAATTCACCTGTTCAATGCGTCCATTCTCAAGCCATAGTATATATCGCTCACAGGATTTTACGTTGCCATTACCAAAGTCTAATATCATAAAATACTCACCCATATGTAGCTTTCTACAACTTATGTCATCTCTGCCCTTTTTGATTTCAGCTGCTGGTATGGCGGTAAACATTGATTTATTATCTCCATCCATATCACAAGTCCATATCTGATATTCTTCCGCATCATTCATATACTTAACGTAGTATATCTGACTAGCAAATATATTATACGAGTACACGTGTGTATCTATAATAGTCTCGTCATATCCTAAGACTTTATCCTCATTGTAACTATACTTTTTTAATGCAACATATGTATACGCGTAATGTTCAGGATTAGGAATTTCCTCAAGCTGATATATTGAACCCTGATATGGGCAAACCTCTTTGTACGCAAAAGAAACCGGATAATAAAAATCCACTGCCTGGTTATAAACATATTTCGAGAACCAAACCCATCCTCTTGCATATTCTCTAAAAACACCATCATCATATAAAACCGGATCATCAAAGGAGTTTTCTTTCGCCAGGTCTATATAGTACACTTCATCACGGTATATCTCATCACCATTTCCCCCTATGTCCTCATGCTCAATATAATAAAATAACTTTCCATCTGCTATACCATATGTAAAGGCTCCATCCACAACAAATACAGTCTCTACAGTTTTTTTATCAATAGATATTCTAATTATACAGTTCTGCTCACTGTCTCTAAAAAAAGCATTGGCATAAATATATCCCTCATAATAGGATATAGTTTTAATATCAGCCGTATCATTTTCTGCCGCATAAACTAGCTCGTAATTTCCATCTGCATCAACTGCATAGATCCTGTCATTATACAAATCATTACCATCTTTATCCTTGATTTGCATAGAATCTACAAGATATAATCGTTCCTCCACATAAACGGAGTTCTCCGCTATCCAGCTCTCTCGGCAATAATTGCCAACCTGATATTCTATTTCCTCATCATAACCAATTCGCTGTTCCTTAACCAAATCTCTATAGCCATCAACTCTCTTGCAGTCATCATATAGCTTAACTACCGGATATACAATGCTTACCACAGCAATTATACCCATAATAATGCTACCAGCTATGATAGTCGTTTTCTTAACATTGTATAACTCACTTTTTTTGTGACGTATTACATTTACTAAAACAAGGATTGCACCTATAACCAGTAACGCCATATATAAGGCAAATTTCAAATCAAGTTCAACTTTCGTATGTCCTACTATTAGATTTAAAATGAGATACATTATCCCTGTATCTATAGCAAACACCATACCTAATGTATGTAATCGCCAAGAGAACTCATCGTCATACTCGCTCCAAAACCAGGAGCACAATAACATAGCTATAGCAAAAACAAGTACTACCACGGCAGATGTTGCAAACACCTCCTCCACCTTGCCTGCCACCGTGCTAAAAGCATAGCCATGAACTCTATCGTCCATAACAGTATCTCTTACGAGGAAATTCAACCAATCATCTTTTTTATTTATCAAATATCTAATAGCCGTTAATATTACCCCTAACTCTAACACACGGCTGATAGTTTTAAATACGTGTTTCATTTACTCTCTCCTATTTAATATCTCCTTCACATAAAGATAATAACATTTCTATAATATATTGTATAGTTCATAGTTTCTACAATACTCTATTATTGATAGCGTATTATCAACATAAAATATGTTTTCATATAAACATTAGGTTCAGGAAAATACTTGCAATGCATACAAAAAAGTGATAAGCTTTTATAAAGCATTAATTTTCAATTCTATTTTTGGCGGTATCACCGCCCTATCTATATTTCTTAGAATCACAGAACTTCAATGCTTTATTACCCATTTAATTAAAGCAGC
>JAGAKD010000229.1 GCA_017625815.1 Lachnospiraceae bacterium
GGTGTTATTTCAGCGGTAATAGCTATATTTAAAACTAATATTATAGGACTTCTTACAGGAGCGTATTCTATATATTCACCAGGAATTGTTATACCATTGTTCGTTGCCATAATGTGCCACAATAAACGAAAAATAAATAAACCATTATGGTATATAGGTGTGATTGTAGGTAGCTTAATGGGAGTAGTAAATACATACCTGGGACTTGGGGGAAGATATCTTACGTTAATAGCTATGGGAATATCTGCGGTATTTAGTATATTATCCTTTATAATGTCAAATAATGAAAAAATAGAAGCATAAAAATATATATAATTGATTAAGGCTTATGTAGTATTTTCCTCTTTGATGTGATAAAATTACTGTACATATTTTGTTGAGGGATTGATATGATGAAAAGCAAGAAATTAATATATATTCTTATGCTTTTGTTGGTTTTTGTAGTGTGTTTTATGCCGGGGTTTGTAGCAAAGGATGGGGAAATGCCTAAAAAAGCCTCTGATACAGATGCCACTACAAGTGAGAATGCTACAACGGAGATTACCACAGAAGCTATTGTAACAGAGAACAGTACAACTGAAGACTACATTTATATAAATGATGAGGCGGAGATAGATGCCAAGATAGAAGAGATACTTTCTACTATGACTATAGAGGAGAAGACTGGACAATTATTCTTTATAAAGAATGACAATAGATTTGATGAGTCCATACTTGCTGATTATCCGGCAGGTGGAATAATCTTATTTTCCTCTGATTTTGCAGGAGAGACACCAGAGAGTTTAACAGCAGAGATTGCAGCATTTCAAGCAGCCAGCAAATATTCTCTTTTTATTGGTACTGACGAGGAAGGTGGAGATGTTGTAAGACTTAGCAGATATTCTAATTTGGCTGAGTCTCAGTTTAGATCACCTAGATATTTATACGAGATGGGTGGGTATGAAGCTATATATAATGACACTGTATACAAGTCAGAATTATTGCGTTCATATGGTATTAATGTGAATTTTGCTCCGGTGTGTGATGTTTCTCTTAATCCTGATGAGTATATGTACAAACGTAGTTTTGGAAGAAGTGCAGCTGAAACTGCAGAATATGTTCGAATTGTGGTGTCTGCTATGGAGCAGGAAGGTATGGGAAATGTATTAAAGCATTTTCCAGGTTATGGTGGCAATGGAGATACCCATACCAATATTATTAGAGACGACAGATTATATGAAGAGTTTTTAACCTCTGATTTTATGCCTTTTGTTGCTGGAATTGAAGAAGGGGCAGATTGTGTGTTGGTTAGCCACAATATTGTGGAATGTATGGACCCAGACTGGCCAGCTTCTCTTTCCTACGAGGTAAACCGCATACTTAGAGAGGATATGGGGTTTGAGGGAGTTATTATAACCGACGACCTTATGATGAGTGGTGTATCCGATTATGTGAGCGACGAGGAGAGTGTTGTAAGAGCAGTGCTTGTGGGCAATGATATGATACTTTCCACTGATTTTCAGGTACAGTACAAAGCTTTGCTTCAGGCTGTATATGATGGAACTGTGACAGAGGAAAGACTAGATGAGTCAGTAAGACGCATACTTAGATGGAAGTACGAGTTGGGAATTATAGAGTAATGCGTATAGAGAATGTGCAAATTTTGCCTAAAAACTGCAAATTTTGCCAGAATATAGAAAAATGGAATTATTTAAGCTATCATTTTAGAAGATAATAAGTATTATTTTCTAAGTGATAGCTTTTTTATTTTGAAAGATTTTTTATACAAGAAAATAACAAAAATCAGTATAGATTTTACGCTCGCGACAAAAACACTACGTTCGCGACAGATATATAGTTTTTTTGTAGGAAATATGATAGGAAGTGACATATAGAATTTATGCAGATGTAAGATGATTTTATGAAATAAATCTTATAAACACCAAAGGAAGTGATATAGGGGGATTATAAAATTTTAAATATAAAGAGCTTGGGGGTGAGATGTGTAAAAAGGAGTAACTAATAGATTGTTTTTTATGAAAGGATGATTAATTATGAAGAAACAAAAGAAATCAATTGGAAATGTAATTGTTATGGTAGCGTTTTGTTTTATGGTTTTTGTTGTAGCCTTTGGAGGAATAGGAAATTCAAAGGCTGCTGGAGGAGATTACGAAGATAAAGCGTGGTCGTTTAACCTTAGTGTAAATGATACTTCTTATAAATTTACGCAACATTATAGAAAGTATACTAATTCTGCAATATATTTTAATTGGCAGATGTCATATGGGACATTAAGTGCTATAGAGGTTTCTCCTTATGCATACGATGGTAGCTATAAAGCTGCTGGAGAGTTTGATAAGAGTACCAATACAAATAGTTTCAAATCATATAAGGTGTCTAATACAGGTCAATATATGGTGACAAATTATGTGTTTGAGATGGATGAAGAAAATGAAGCGTGTTTAGCATTAAGAGGTGTTACCGGTGGTGGTACAGCTTTTGGTCAAATGAGCCCTGATTGTTTAGGAAGTTATCCAAGATTATATTAGGATTTCAGATGCCTTAACATCTGTCTTAATTTAGACAGATGTTAAGGCGATGATTGTATTTAATACATTTTATGAAGGTGGTGAATACATAGTGAAAAAAAATGTAGGCATTTTATTTGTGTTTTTTTTTATTTGTGTCATAGTTGTTTCTATGAATATATTTGTAAAAAAGAAAAAAGAAACAGATAATAGTCAATCAAACAATATCTCTGAAAAAATAGATGATAATAGTACACAATCATCAACAGGTACAATGATTATAGAATCCGACATAGAAATTCCAAATAGTAATATGAGTGATGAGGAAATATATTATGCTATCTTGTATAAAGGTATAGAGGATATAGAGAATAATGGTGTGGTTTATAGTCAAGAGGAGATTGTATCATATGGTTTTTTAGAGTACAAATTAAATCAGATGATTATATATGAAAATTTGTTTAATTTTGAAAATAAAATACCAAACTTTGACGAAGATTGCACTATTAGCAGATTTGAAGATAAGAATTATCAAGAAGGATTTGAAGAATACAAAAATCGAGTAATTGAATCTGGTAAAAATTGTTTTTTTGTATATGTATCTATGGAATTTACAAATAAATCAAACGTTGCAAGAGACAAGTTTGTTTTGCCTAGGATTATTATTGGTAGAGATTATGTTTTATGTGGTGAAGGGGATACAGTTGTATACTTAACTGGAACATCAGAGCAAGAAGAAAATCATCAGTCTTATGCATATTTACAGCCAGGAGAAACAAGACGTATTGATGCAGTAATTGAGGTGTCATTCAAGACTGAGGAAATAGACGATATTAAGGATGCAGATTATTATGTTAGCTATGAAAATGCCTATACCACATTGGTTGAAACTCCAATAAATGAAACAGATGGATATATATTGATACAGGGAAATCCTGAATTTGTAGAAGAGGATTATGAGTATACAACAGAATACGTAGAAGAACATATAACAGAAGACTCAACTTACGCTGTTGATGAGATTCCTGAATACTTTGTAAATGAACAAGAAATGTATCAATTTATGGTCGAAAAAGAATTGTCAGATATAAAAGGTAATGGTGTTGTATACAAACAGACAGATTACGTTACGTATGGTTTTGTAGAATATGAGGTTGACCAAGTAATAGTTTTAGATGATTTAGTGGATTATCAAAATGTTGTTTTGAATTACAATACTAATGCTTTTATTGATGATGTTGATGATATAGATACAAAAGAAGAATTTGATGTATACATAGATGATAAGGATAAATTTATGGGAAGAGCACCTATATTTGTATATGTTTCTATGGATATAACAAACAATACATCTTATACTTTTGCAAATCGTGTTCAGCCTAATATTATATTTGCAGATGAATACAGTATTGCAGGTTATAGTCATCGTATTAGATATTTTGATGGATTAACTGAGCCTTCGGAATACAACGAGGATTATCCTGATATATTCGATACATTTAAGCCCAATGAAAGTAAACATATAGAAGTTATCATGGAAGTATATTATGCAACAAGAGAAGGGGAAGGAAGAGAGACGGATTATATAGTTATGGATAATATTAAGGATGCAGAAATCTATATTAAAATGGATGGAAGAAATACAACAATTCCAATTTCACCTATAAATGAAACAGATAATTACATTTTGATACAGTGTACTCCAGAGTTTGAATAATAATTGTGATTTAAATAATTAATGTCAGTGTAAGATAATTCTAAAAAATGTATTCTCATAAATACAAATGGGAGGTAATGTCAGGGGATATTATAATAGTTCAACAGGAACAAGCTATTCTAGAGTATATGAAGTCCCAAGTCTTGGACAGTATAAGGTTACCAATTATGTATATGAAATGAGTCCAACATATCTTGCAACGTTAGGAATTAGATCCGTATACGGATATGGAGAAGCAACTGGTCAAATGAGTCCTGATTGTGCTGGAAGTTATACTAGATTATATTAATCTGTAAGTAGTCGTGTCACCTGACTATAATTATGTCAGGTGACATGGCAAAAAACC
>JAGAKD010000230.1 GCA_017625815.1 Lachnospiraceae bacterium
AGCAGCTATAGGTCAGGGAGAATTCAATAAGCTGTGGAACAATGATTTCACAGCAGCCATGGATTCTGTCAATAAGGCAGTTCAGGAGATAGCACCTATCTATCAATCTCAAGATGAGCAAGAGAATCCTCTAAGAAATCTGTTTCATGCAGGTCCTTTAGCACAGAACCTTGGTCAGCTTGTAGGTTTTATTGCAGGTGCTGCCTATTCAGGTGCTGCCTATATGAAAGCATTCGAATTTCTTGGAAGAGGAATAGATGCTCTCAGAGTAGGCAAAGGAGCTTTCAAGGCTGTAAGCAGTCTTGCAACTTCTTCGAAGAATAATATGGCTACCCAGGCAGCTGCTTCTATCTTAGGGGCTAATGGTGAGGCCACTATCGAGGCTTATGGTAATATTCAGGACTGGGCTAATCTTAAGAAAATGCAGTTAGAGGATGTATATAGAGCTAATCGAGATGATATTCTTGCAGAAGCAAGTACTCAGGCTGCAAAGGAAATTAATCCATATGATTATGAAACCAGTACAGATTACTTTACAGCTCTTGAATTGAGAGCTTCCCAGATAGCTGATGAAAGCTATAAGCAAAGACTTGCTGAAATAGAGGATGCTTCAGTCAGAATGGGTAATGTAATCTGGGCAGAGAATATGGCTCTTCTCGGATTCACACACTATAAGACTCTGGGTAGAATCTACTCAGGTGGTTATAGAGCCAACAAGACTCTTTCCAATTTTGTAAGAAAGGCTACCAATGAAGCAGGGGAAACTGTTCTTGAAGCAGCTCCAAGAGGTACCTTCAGAAATATTGCAGAGTCCTTAGGGAAAGCAGCTTATGAAGGTGTTGAGGAGATGTCGCAATCTTCTTTCTCAAAAGGTGCCGGTTATTGGACGGAGAAAGATATTTATGAGCCTTTAAGAGAAAAGAGAAATAGACAAGGTGAAGCTGAGACCTTCAATCTTATAACAGGTCTTGCAGAGGGTCTTAAGGACCAGCTGGGAGATGCCAATAATTGGGTTGAGTTTATTATGGGTATGGGAGCTGCCATGCTGCCTATTCCTATGCCGCATAGAAAGTCCAATGGAAAGATAGGAATCTTCAAAACTCCTGAAATGATTAATACATTCAGAGAGAACAAAGAGATGAATACCTTGGCTGCTGAGACTGTGGATAGAATCAATGCTATGAGAAGCACTCCTCAGTATCAGACTCTTATGGATGCCCTCATAGTAGATGCTGTAAAGGAGAATAAAAAGAAAGGTAGCATGGGAGACCAGTTTGCCTATAAGTCCGAGGATTTCGGACAGTTGGTTAATCTGGTTACTTCTCTTGAGCAGATAGACAGAGTAGACCTGTTTACTGATGAGGTAGATAAGGTTCTTGAAATGGAAGAGAATGATGAGAATGGTCAGGCTATTCTCGAAGGTCTTTCAAAGGATGGTGAAATACCTGACTATCTGAGAAACAAGAGTACCATTGAGATAGTAAGGGAATACAAGGATAAGGCAAGACAGGTAAGAGAGGACATTGGCAGAATAGTCACAAACTCTGAAAATATCAGAGCTACTTATGGAGACCAACTGAGCAATGATGCTCTTAATTCTCTCGTAACTTTGAAGAGCCAACTGGATAACTGGAATAGAAGATACAAGGAGGTTGGCAAGCAAATTCCAGAATATCTGAAGACTGCAGAGGCAGACCCTCAAGACCACAACCTGAATGTATTGCTTAACTCAATCAATCAGGCTCAGCCTGCTCTTAACTTCAGAGAAGAGAATCTTGAGGACTTATACAAGAGAGTCAGA
>JAGAKD010000231.1 GCA_017625815.1 Lachnospiraceae bacterium
TAAGATATCGCAAGTATTCTCTAATAGATATTTCAAAATCTCTTAAACTAGACTAAAAAACTTTCTTATATGTTTATATCACCATCAGCATCTCAGACATATACCACGCGGTGTATTCATCGAAAGTGCTTCGGCAATGATATTTTGAAAAATCGCTTAAAAGTCGCAGCTAAATCCCCCCATAGACCTCAGTATAGTGGGTGTGGGTGGGGAGTTTTGTTTTATGAGAATGTATGTATCATCTTTAATACAGCTTTGTCTTTTTGGGGATATGGTGGTATAATATATCTTGTACTTGGAGACGTATCGAAGTGGTCATAACGGGGCTGACTCGAAATCAGTTAGCCGGGCAACCGGCACGCGGGTTCGAATCCCGCCGTCTCCGCTTTCGATATTTTATTATGGGGGATAAGTTATGGCACTTGAGAACAAATTAGGTCTTACAAGTTCTGCTGACCTGGCTCGTGAGGAAGAACGAATCAGCAAGAAGAAAGCACTTGAACTTTTTGAAAAAGGCATATTAGATGAACTTGAGGTAGGTACATTTTCTGCACTTAGGACAATCCACAAATTCCTCTTTGATGATATTTATGACTTTGCAGGTGAACTTAGAAAAGTAAATATATCAAAAGGTGGTTTCCGATTTGCACCTATTATGTATCTTGAGGTGGCTCTTACTAACATTGACAAGATGCCCCAGTCCACTTTTGATGAGATTGTAGAAAAGTATGTAGAGATGAATGTTGCCCACCCTTTTAGAGAGGGCAATGGACGTAGTATGCGTATTTGGTTGGATTTGATTTTTAAGGCGGAGCTCCGTAAAGTTGTTGACTGGAGTAAAATTGACAAAGAAGATTATCTTCTTGCTATGGAACGAAGTCCAATTAAAGATATTGAGATTAAACATATTCTGAAAGATGCCCTAATTGATGACATAAATAGTCGAGAGGTTTATATGAAGGGCATAGACCATAGCTACTATTATGAGGGATATACAATTTTCAAAACAGGGGAATTATAAAAAATCATACTCTATCAGGTGAAGTTTTATTGAAATACCAAGGATAAACCTGATAGAGTATTTTTTTGTATTTAGGGAAATTGTGAACATCTTATGAAAATTCATTTCATTCCCAACAATTCCCTTTACTAATTTAAATACATATGCTAATATTTTTCAGTGACTTTTTATGTGGAAGTATTGCGTATGCCCAACATGATATATGGCATACAGGGAGGAAAAGATGTTACAGTTAAAGAAAATCGTCAAGAACTATCTTTCTGGCGAAAATGAGGTTCATGCACTTAAGGGTGTCAGTATAAACTTCAGAGCAAATGAGTTTGTTTCAATACTCGGACAGTCAGGCTGTGGAAAGACAACACTTCTTAACATAGTGGGTGGTTTGGACCAGTACACAAGCGGTGACTTAGTGATAAAGGGAAGATCAACGAAGAAATATAAGGATAGGGATTGGGATGCTTACAGAAACCATTCAGTAGGATTTGTATTCCAGAGCTATAACCTTATTATGCATCAGTCTGTATTGCAGAATGTAGAGCTTGCACTTACACTTTCAGGTGTATCAAAGGCTGAGCGTAGAAAAAGAGCAAAAGAAGTATTAGAGAAGGTTGGACTTGGCAACCAGATACACAAGAAACCTAATCAGATGTCAGGTGGTCAGATGCAGAGAGTTGCCATAGCAAGAGCACTCATTAATGACCCAGAAATTCTTCTTGCAGATGAGCCAACAGGAGCTCTTGATACAGAGACTAGTGTTCAGATTATGGACCTACTCAAGGAGATTGCAAAAGATAGATTAGTTATCATGGTTACACATAACCCTGAATTAGCTGAGAAGTATTCTACAAGAATAATCAAGCTTCTTGATGGAGAAGTAATTGATGATTCTATGCCATACTCAGATGAGGAAGCATCAAAGGTAGAATACAAGGAATTAGACAAGAAGGAATTAAAGCACAAAAAGATGTCTTATTTTACAGCACTTAACTTAAGCTTTAACAACCTTCTTACTAAAAAGGGTAGAACTATACTTACTTCATTTGCAGGAAGTATAGGTATTATAGGTATAGCTCTTATACTTTCTCTTTCAGATGGATTTAGAAATTACATCAAGAGCGTAGAGGAGGATACACTTTCTACCTACCCATTACAGATAACAGACGAGTCTATAGATATGTCTGCTATGATGGCATCTATGATGGGAACTGAGATGAAAAGTGATGTTGAACATGACCTTGATAAGGTATATTCTAATAACTTCATCGGTGATTATATGAACACTATGTTGGGTGAAGTAAAGATAAACGACATGATTGCGTTTAAGGAATATATCGAGACTGGTGATGGAAAGGTTATTAAGGATTACTGTAGTGATATAATGTATACCTACGGTATCAAAATAAATGCATACAAGAGTGATACATCAGAAGAGATATATCAGGTTAATCCAAGTACTGTTATGGACAGCATTGGATTTGGCACAATGTCAGAGATGCAGAGTACAGGTATGACAGCTGCTACTACAGATGTATGGTCAGAGATGATTAGCAATCAGGAGCTTTTAGAGAGCCAGTACGATGTAGTTGCTGGTGAGTGGCCTGATAACTATGACGAAGTTGTACTTGTTATTAATCAGTATAATGAAATTACAGATTATGAGCTTTATGCTCTTGGACTTAGGGATGTGTCTGAACTTCAGGATATGATGGCTGGTGCCTTAAGAGGTGAGGCTGTTACATTTGATAATACATCATACACTTATGAAGAGTTACTTGATTTAAGATTTAAGGTTATCCCATCATCAGATTACTATGCATATGATGAGAGTGCTGGTTGCTACGTTGATATGAGTGATGACGCAAGCTATCTTAAGGAAAAGATTGACAATGGTATAGAGATTAAGATTTCTGCCATTGTAAGACCAAATGAGGAAGCTACAGTACATTCAATCACTACAACTATTGGTTACAAGCATGAGTTAGTTGAAGAGCTCATGAATAGAGCTAAGACTAGTGAGGTTGGCTTAGAGCAGTTAAATAACCCAGATATAAATGTTTTCACAGGCTACGAGTTTGGCGCTGACCTTTCTGCTGTTAAGCAGGAGGAGGCTGATGCAGAGACACAGGCGTTACTTGAGTCAATGGGAATGGCAGATATGACTGAGGAAGAGATGGCAGCATATATGGCAAGTATGTCTGAGGAAGAGCTCGGGGCATTTATGGCAGCTATGGAGCAGTCATCAGTTGATATGTCACAGGGCGTTTCAATCTCAGATTTAAAGACTGTAGAAGACGCAACCTATGATGAAAACCTTGTGACTATAGGTATAGCTTATGAGAATGATCCAAAGGTAATCAGTCTTTATCCTGTAGACTTTGAGTCAAAGGAAAAGATTATTGATGTAATTGAAACCTACAATGATGAAGTAATGGCGGCAGGTCATGATGAAAAGGAAATTTCATACACTGACTTAGTTGGTACTATGATGTCATCAGTAAGCTCAATTATAAATAGTATTTCATATGTGCTTATGGCATTTGTTGCTATATCCCTTGTTGTATCATCAATA
>JAGAKD010000232.1 GCA_017625815.1 Lachnospiraceae bacterium
CAGCTGGTAAGATGAGATTCCTCGAATAAATATTTTTTCATAAAAGGGGTTATGTTATTTGAAATATAACCGATAAAATAATTGAAGAAATATTTTCAAGGAGGGATTAATATGCGAATTGGTACTTATAACATGATTAGTCAGATTTATGGCAACAATACAGCTAAGAAGTCTAATACAGCTAGTAGTACCGGCTATGCAAGCTTCAGGGACGAAGTGTCATTTTCTAGTATGGGCAAGGATATGCAGACAGCAAAGACAGCACTTGCAACTGCACCAGATGTAAGAGAGTCTTTGGTTAATGATGTTAAGGCTAGAATTAAGAACGGCACATACGAAGTAAGCAACGAAGATTTTGCTGCTAAGCTTATGAGTGCATACGCTGGAAGATAATTTCATGGAAAAGGAGTTTAGTTTATGGCAAGCTTAATTGAGAATTTAATAACAGGACTTAATGAGGAATATGCTGTATATGAACAACTCCTTCAGGTGTCCATGGAGAAGACTTCTGCTATAGTATCCAATAATCTAGATAGATTAAGAGATACAACAGATAAGGAACAGTTATTAGTAGATACTGTTACAGGTCTTGAGAGTAGCAGAAGGCAGACTATGGCCAATATAGCAACCGTTTTAAATAAGAAAAACGAGGAGCTAAAGATTTTAGATATTGTTGAATTTTTGAAGGGTCAGCCAGAGTTTCATGACCCGTTGTTAGAGATTAACGAGAAGCTAGCTAAGCTAGCAAAGAAACTTAGAGAGGTTAATAGTCACAATCAGAATTTGATTAAGGAATCACTTTCTATGATTGAATATAATATTAATCTAGTTCAGAATTTGAATCGTGCTCCAGAGACTGCGGAGTACAGTAAGGATATGTTTAGGAAGAAGTAAGAGGTGAGCATATGGGCGGAACCATGGGAAGGTTGTCAATAGGTGTTACTGGACTACAGACAAATCAGTATGCCCTTAATACAACAGCACACAACTTAATGAATACCCAGACTGAGGGCTACAGCAGACAGCAGGTTATGCTCACTGATAGAAGCTACACTCTTCTTTGTAGAGACGGTGTTGTTACAAACAAGTCAGGACTTGGTGTTGTAACAGCAGAGATTAAACAGGTAAGGGACAACTTCGCTGATCAGGCGTATAGAACAGAGAGCGGACGTATGAATTTCTACAAGGCTCAGTACGAAACTGTAACCGAAGTTGAGAACTATTTTGGTGAGCTTGAGGGTATGGATTTCAATACCTGTATGAACGACCTATGGTTGGCGTTACAGGAGATGCAAAAGGAGTCCAATAGTATTGTAACCCGAAGCTCTTTTATTTCTACAGCTCAAACTTTTCTTGATAGAGTTCAGGGAGTCAGAACAAGTCTTATTAGTTACCAGAGAAATCTTAATTTAGAGATTGAAAGTCAGGTTAATCGAATTAATGAGCTGGCAGATAAAATTTTTGAATTGAATAAAAACGTTCTTAAAGCTGAAGCGGCAGGCATTGAGAATGCTAATGATTATAAAGATGCAAGAAACGCAGCATTAGATGAGCTTAGCGGTCTTGTAAACACAGAATATGTCAATAATACCGACGGTACAGTTGAGGTGTTTATAGAAGGTAGATGCCTTGTTACTAAGGGAAGGACATATGAACTTGAAGCCGTAAGAATATGTGAAAATGAGCAGTACATTGCAAAATATGATTTTGTTAATGATTCTACTGATTTCTTTATGCCGGTATGGAAGGATGATCAGGAAGCTCTTTTTAATATAAAAAAAATACCTTCAACAGAGGCTAACACAGACGTTGGTGCTCTAAAAGGTCTTTTGATGTCTAGAGGATATTTTGTAAGTAATTATACAGATGTTCCTGTTAAGCCGGATAAGCCTATTGTTGAGGATTTTGACAATGATGCAGATTATCAGGCTGCTATGGCACAGTATGAGACAGACCTTAATCAATACGTTAAGGATTTAGAATATTTCAATACATACGTTGAGCCTTATACAGTAACTAACCTTATGGCTCAGTTTGATGTTCTTGTAAATGCTATGGTAACAGGTATGAACGATATCCTTTGCCCAAACAAAGAGGTTGAACTTGCTGATGGAAGCATCATAAAGATACTAGACGAAGAAGCGGCTGGTATTGGTATGGGTGAGGGCAATGAATATGCCGGAACAGAATTGTTCTCTAGAGATACAATGCCTAGATATACAGAGCAGACGGTTACATTTGCTGACGGAACAGTTCACACAGTTAAGGTATATAATGAAGAAAGTGCAGATGATTTTACCACACTTTATTCAACTGGTAATGTGCAGGTAAATCCAGATTTATTAAAGGATCCATCCCTTTTACCACTTTCTAGAGAATCTGGTGCGGAGGCCCAGGAAGTAGTAGATGCTATGCTGGGATTATGGCAGGAGAAGTTCGCTACAGTAAGCCCTAACTCCCTGGTAGAGTGTAATTTTATGGATTATTACGCTGGTATGATGGAAGACCTGGCTGATAGAGGTTATACATATGATTCTTTAGCTAAGACGCAGGAGCAATCAGTTAATGATATTGAGAATTTAAGACAAGGAGTTGTAGGTGTATCTTCAGATGAAGAGCTTTCAAACTTAATTAAGTTCCAACACGCCTACAATGCATCCTCAAGATATATTAGTACAGTTGCAGAGATGATAGAACATCTTATTTCAACACTTGGAGTATAGGAGGTGAGCCCGCATGCCATCAACATTTTTAGGATTAAATACTGGACTTTCAGGTTTGAATTATTTTCAGTCCGCTTTAAATACAACTTCACACAATATCTCAAATGCTAATATCGAAGGATATTCACGTCAGGAGATTATAGCGTCAGCGTCTAATCCAGTAAGCTATAAGCAACCATATGGTATGATGGGTACTGGTGTTGCAGGAACAAGCATTGACAGACTTAGAAACGAATTCTACGACAACAAGTATTGGGCAGCTAATTCTAAGCACAGTAGATATGAGGCACAGAATGACAACTTAAGTCAGTTGCAGACATATATGAATGAAATGTCAGGCGAAACTGGATATACAGAATGGTTGTCTCAGATGTCACAGGCATTGCAGGATATAGCTGATAATCCAGCGGATTACACCACAAGAATTTCATATACATTAACAGCAGACTCATTTACAGACGTTATGAATGAGATGGCTACTAACTTCCAGAACACTCAGAAGTCTATAAATGACGAGGTTGAGCTTGCAGTTAGTGAAATTAACTCATTAGCTCAGCAGATATATGAGCTTACTCAGCAAATTATCAATGTAGAGCTTAAAGGTGCCAACGCAAACGACCTTAGAGATAAAAGAGGTGTTTGTATAGATAAGCTTTCTTCTTATGTCGATGTTGATGTTGATGAGCAGAGCATTATGTATGGTGTTGGAGTAGATGCCGTACCTTCATCAGCGGAGAAGCTTTCCATAAGAATTAATGGAAGAATCCTTGTAGATGAGATGGAAGTTAACCAGCTTATGGTAGTTCCTAGATCTCAGAATATTAACCAGAATGATGTTGAAGGTTTGGTTGATGTATATTGGCAGTGCCCAGATGGATCAGCGGGAGAACAGTTTGATGTATTAGATACAACAGGAAAGCTTTCTGGTCTGTTTGATATAAGAGATGGTAACAATGCTGAGGCTTTTGAAGGTGAGATTACAGGAGTATCTGACCAGCCGCCTACAGTTACTGTAGAACTAGACAAATCAATCCATGTAAATAATCTTACAGTGCCACCTCAGGGTATTATTACTTTGAATGGTCGAGATTATATGTATGATGGTTGGACTGCGGAGTATGATGAAGATGGATATGTAAATAATTTCACCTTCCAGAACATGACTATGTATGATGATAAGAATGTAGAGATAACAGCTATTTTCCCACAGGGGCTTACAGGTCATTCAGCTCGTATAGGTGATAACATTGTAACAAAGGGTATTCCTTATTACATGGCAAGACTCAATGAGATGGTAAGAACCTTCTCTGATTATATGAATGACTTAACCACATCTGGTGTAGATGAAAATG
Source organism: Lachnospiraceae bacterium (assembly GCA_017625815.1). Lineage (GTDB taxonomy): Bacteria > Bacillota > Clostridia > Lachnospirales > Lachnospiraceae > Coprococcus_C. The sequence continues at coordinate 4,076 of JAGAKD010000232.1, forward strand.
GTGATGCGGGTCTTGATATGTTTACAGCCGAAGACCCACAGGGCAATGATTATGTTTTTGTGGGTTCAATGGAAGGCGCTGGAACTATTGCATCAACAGATTCTACATATTATAGGCTTACTGCTCTTAACTGGGAGCTTAACCAGGCCTGGAAAACTGATCCGGCTAAGGTTGTAGTATCTTATGAAGATGATATAGCCCAGGGTAATGTGGAAGCTAGACCGATATTAGATAAGATTATTTTTGGTATGACAGACCAGAGTATGTTTGAACAAGGTTCTGTATCTCAGTTTATGCAGTCCATTACTACAACTCTTGCGGTAGATATAGCAAAAGCAGAAGTATTTGCTGCTAATCAAGATGATATTAGATACACTATAGATAATCAAAGACAGTCAGTTTCAGGAGTTGACCAGAATGAGGAAGCTTCTAACTTGACCAAGTTCCAGAACCTTTACAATTTGGCATCAAAGGTTATCTCAGTGTTAAATGAAGTATATGACAAGCTTATTAATGACACAGGATTATAAAACTAAAGTAAGGAGGTTGGCGAGATGAGAATTACAAACCAGATGATTACAGGCAATTCTCTTCGTAATATGCAAAAGAGCATGAACGAGGTTAACAAGCGCACACAGCAGATGACTTCTGGAAAGAAGATAACTCAAGCGTCTGAAGACCCTGTTATTGCGATTAGAGCCTTGAAGCTTAGAACAACCGTTAATCAGCTTCAGCAGTACAAAGAAAAGAATATTCCTGATGCAGAGTCATGGTTAGACATATCTACCACCTCTCTTGAGAATATAGTTAAGAGAATAGAGGATATTGAGACCTATTGTGTACAGGGCTCAACTGATTCATTTAGCTCAGAGGATAGAAGTTCTATCATTGACAGCTTAAAGCAGTTACAGGCCATGATGTTTGGTGAAGGTAACTCTACATATGCAGGTAGATATATTTTCTCTGGATATAAGACAGACAGAGCGCTTACATTCTTAGAGACAGAGGATTTATCTAAGTATTCATATGATATAACAGAGCATTTTACAGCAGATGACCTAGATACTAAAAATGTAGTAGTTGACGGTGTTGACTATACAAAGGTTGATGATTATATAGATGGGTCGGCTAATTATGAATTACCAAACCCAGAGATGGTTTATAGACTTAATCTCGGGTATGAAGGTATTGATGATGTAAATAATGCTGGTGACAATGTATTTTCCCTTGTGGCAACAGATACAGCTGGCAATCGTATGGATTTATCCAACTTTAATATGACAGTTTTATCAACAGCTGATGCAGCAGAATACTATGACGTTGGTCCAGATGATATCCACGTTATAGAAGAGACTGGAGAGATTATCTTCGGAGAGAATGTTTACAATACGTTGAAGACTGCTGGGGATATTCAGGTTGATTATGCTAAGAAGGAATTCGAACCAAATGATTTAAGACCAGAGCATTATTTTAATTGTACTCAGTATACTGTTCAATCAGATGGAAGTGTAAAAGAAGTAGAATATACACAACCAGAGTCTGGTCAAAATATCTATTATGAGGTAAACTTTAATCAGAGCTTACAGGTTAATACAGAGGGCAATAAGATTATCAATCCAGGTATGGCAAATGATATCAATGATTTGATATATGCTCTTGAGGATTTGCAGGCAGCTGAAGATACACAGGCAAAGCTTAAGGCTATGTTACAGGATGTTCAGTATTCATCTGATGAGGATTCAGTGGCTCAGATTAACCAGATGCTTGAGGATATAGATGTGGAGATTGCTATTAAGAAGGAAAATATGCAAAAGACCTTCTCCAACAATATAGCTAATTTCCAGGGGTATATGGATCAAACCTCAGCTATGATGTCTGACGTGGGAAGCCGAATGTCAAAGCTTGCGATGATAAGCACAAGAGTAGATGAGCAGTATGCATCTTTCAAGGAATTAAAGTCTAAGAATGAGGACATAGAGACAGATGCAACTATCATAGATTTTAATGAAGCAGAGCTGGTCTATGAGTCAGCCCTTGCTGCAACAGGAAACATTTTGACAAAGACATTGTTAGATTATATCTAATAATTATTCAGCACAATAAAAGCTAGGAGGGTGTTTACATGGTAGCAGAAACTAAATTTTTTGGAACAATAGACATTGAAGATGATAAGATAATTCATTTTCCTATGGGTATTATAGGCTTTGAGAATCTTAAGAATTTTGCTCTTATCTACGATTCAGAGAGAGAAGAGAGATCAAAGATTAGCTGGTTACAGTCCATGGAAGAACCGCTTATGGTATTTCCTGTAATCAACCCTATAGATATTATGGAGGATTATGCTCCTATTATTGAGGACGAGCTTACAAAGATTATTGGTAATCCAGCAGATGCGGATATCCTTATATTTGTAACCATGTCAATTCCATCAGATATAACTAAGATGACAGCTAACCTTAAGGCACCTTTCATTATCAATACAGTTGATAGAAAGGCTATGCAGGTAATAGTTGAGAATCAGGATTATGAAATTAAGTACAATGTATATGATGCTATAGAGAATTTAAAGGCTAAGGAGGGTGAGTAATATGTTAGCGCTATCTAGAAAACAGGGCGAATCCATAATGATAGGAAGCGATATAGAAATCACTATCCTTGAGGTTAAGGGTGAGCAGATTAAGATTGGTATATCAGCTCCAAAGAGTGTTCCTGTATATCGTAAAGAGATATATGCTCAGATTCAGGAGGCAAATAGAGAGACTGTTAATACTTTAGATTTAGAAAGTCTCAAGAAGTTATTCTAATTTTATAAGGCTTATGTTATAATAAAAATGTACATTTGGAGTTTTTTTAGACTCCAAGTGTAAATTTTTATTTATTTTATGACGATATATATGATAGCAGTAAGTAGTTGTGCTCGCATTCCGTCTGTTTTGGGGTGTTGAGCCAGTCTCAAAGGATGAGAATTTTTGCACATGGAGGTGTATAAGACATGGGAATTGAAAGAATTGGTAG
>JAGAKD010000233.1 GCA_017625815.1 Lachnospiraceae bacterium
ATAATTTTCGATAATACCGTTGTGAATAAGTACTACATTACCTGATTTGTGAGGGTGCGCATTTACATCAGTAACTCCACCATGTGTAGCCCATCTAGTATGACCAATACCACAAGTAGCATCATTATCATCTGAAGCGCAAAGCTTCTTAAGCTCTGCAACCTTACCAGTTCTTTTCTTTAATGATATTTCACCATTATTCAAGAGTGCAACACCCGCACTATCATATCCCCTATACTCAAGAAGCTCTAAACCATCTAAAATTATATCCTTTGCTGGCATATTACCAGTAAAACCAATTATTCCACACATAATATTTACCTCGTTTCTTTTCAGCAAAAACAAACCCAATACCCTTGAGCTTTTTTCTGCTATATCTAGTTAGATTTAACCAGTATAATAATTATATATGCCTCTTAAACACACATAATGTCATACACTGCACTGATTGCCTGAATTTGTTTTGAGGTTACCCTCATATTTGTCCAGACATAACACGCTCAGTTGCGCGAAAGAGCATCCGCCGAATCTTCGATAAACTCTTTACCTCGTTAACCTTGCTCACTCCCGCAAGGTGCATGGCGCTAAGGTTCTTAACCTTTCAAAATCTATATCCTCCATACATAGACGGCATTATAATACCACATATGTATAATAAATGCAAATTTAACACAATATATGCTAAGGTAAAACAAAAAAATATGGCAAAATTCAAATTATTAATCATATATATTGTAAACCGTTTGCGAATGTCGGTACTTAGCGAGGCACTTTCGAGCTTAGTACCGCTACTTGAGCAACCGAGCGAGAGCGTGTTTACTAATATATATGATTAATATTGAATTTGCCATAATTACAATTAACTTATCATAGCTCCTGCTGGCATATCCTTTTCTGCTGTAAGAAGTGCAAGGTTACCCTCGAAATCTTCCGCACAAAGAAGCATACCCTCTGATAATACTCCAGCAAGCTTAGTTGGTTTAAGATTAGTTATAACAACTACCTTCTTGCCAACCATTTCCTCTGGAGAATAGTAATTCTTAATTCCAGAAACTATCTGAAGCACTCTACCATTAACCTGTACCTGTGAGCAAAGAAGCTTCTTAGAATTCTCTACTGCCTCACAAGAAAGAATCTCACCCATCTGGAGTTGCATCTTGCCAAACTCTTCAATAGTAATCTGTTCCTTAACAACAGCTTCTACAGTAGGGATATTCACTTCAGCCTTTGCTTTCTTAGCCGGCTTCTTCTCTTCTTCTGGTTCTGGTTCCTCTATCTTAGATGGGAATCTTCTTTCAATCTCATCTAACATAGCATTGGCATCAATTCTAGCAAAGAGAATCTCTGGCTCAGCAGTAACCTTTGTTCCTGATGGATAAAGACCAAAGCTTGAAAGTTCTGTTACTCTTCTCTTTTCTGCATTAAGCTGCTTTAAAATCTTCTCAGATGTTTCAGGCATAAATGGCTCAAGAAGTGTTGCACCAACAACAATGCTCTCAACCAAATTGTATAATACAGTGTTAAGTCTATCTGCCTGCTCTGGGTCCTTTGCAAGTGCCCATGGCATAGTCTCATCAATATACTTGTTGCATCTCTTAAATAATGCAAATATCTCAGTCATAGCATCAGCTACTCTAAGCTTGTCCATACAAGAATTAACTTTGAGTCTTGTATCAATAACAACCTTCTTAAGCTCCTCATCAACTGGCTGATTATCACGAGCATTAGTAACTACTCCATCAAAGTATTTATTTGACATTGAGATAGTTCTATTTACAAGGTTTCCTAATGTATTTGCAAGTTCTGAATTGATTCTCTCAATAACAAGCTCCCAAGAAATAACTCCATCATTTTCAAATGGCATCTCGTGAAGCACAAAGTATCTAACTGCATCAACACCGAATAAATCAACCATATCATCAGCATAGATAACATTGCCACGTGACTTACTCATCTTTCCGTCGCTCTGGATAAGCCAAGGATGTCCAAATACCTGCTTTGGAAGTGGCTCACCAAGTGCCATAAGCATAATTGGCCAATATATAGTATGGAATCTTAAAATATCCTTACCAATCAAATGTAAATCTGCTGGCCAATATCTTCTATATAATTCACCAGAAGCTCCATCTGCATCATAATCAAGACCAGTAATATAGTTTGATAATGCATCAATCCATACGTAGATAACATGACCTGGGTCAAACTCTACAGGAACACCCCACTTAAATGAACTTCTTGATACACAAAGATCCTGAAGGCCAGGAAGAAGGAAATTGTTCATCATTTCATTCTTTCTTGACTCTGGCTGAATAAAATCTGGATGTGTATTGATATGATCAATAAGCTTGTCTGCATACTTACTAAGCTTGAAGAAATATGCTTCCTCCTTAGCTGGCTGACACTCTCTACCACAGTCTGGACATTTGCCGTCTACAAGCTGTGATGAAGTAAAGAATGACTCACATGGAGTACAATACATACCCTCATAGTTACCTTTGTAGATATCACCCTGATTGTAAAGCTTAGTGAATATCTTTTGCACCTGCTTCTCATGATACTCATCTGTAGTTCTGATGAACTTATCATAAGATGTATTCATCAAATCCCAAATACTCTTAATCTCTGTTGATACCTCATCAACAAATTCCTTTGGAGTATTAAGACTCTCAAACGCTTTAATCTCAATCTTTTGACCGTGTTCATCTGTTCCGGTCTGGAACCTTACGTCATAGCCCACAAATCTCTTGTATCTGGCTATACTGTCTGCTAATACTACTTCATAAGTATTACCTATATGAGGTTTACCTGAAGTGTAAGCTATGGCAGTTGTGATGTAATATGGTTTCTTTGGCATAACTTTAACCCTCCTCTTCGTCCCGCATGGGGGATCTTTGATTTGTTTTTGTTATAAAAAACTCAAGGTCGTTTAACCAACCCTGAGTTTGAATTTCTGAAGCTCTTTATCTGAATCCACTACTTGAATCTGACCGCCAAGAGTTCTAATCTTGCCATCAAAGTCTTCGTAGCCTCTGAGTATATACTTTATGTCGTCAACTGTACTAAATCCTTCTGCGGCTAAAGCTGCAATAACAAGTGCAGCACCTGCTCTAAGGTCTGGTGCAACTAAGTTGGCACCTGTATATCCCTCTATACCATTGATAACCGCTGAATTACCCTCTACCTTGATACGGGCACCCATACGGGATAATTCGTTGACATATTTGAATCTATTTTCGAAAATACTTTCCGTAATAACACTGGTTCCCTGTGAAAGAGCAAGCGTAACAGCCATCTGTGGCTGCATATCTGTAGGGAAGCCTGGATAAGGAAGTGTCTTAATCTGAGTAGATTTAAGTCTTCCGTCTGCCATAACTCTTACAGCATCATCATACTCTAAAACATGTGCACCAATCTCATTAAGCTTAGAAGAAATAGCTTCTAAGTGCTTAGGAATAACGTTCTTAATAAGTACATTTCCACCTGTGGCAGCTGCCATAGTCATAAATGTACCAGCTTCAATCTGGTCAGGTATTATAGAATACTCTGTACCCTTAAGTCTCTGAACACCACGAATTCTAATAACATCTGTACCAGCTCCCTTGATGTTAGCTCCCATACTATTAAGGAAGTTAGCAACATCAACTATATGTGGTTCTTTCGCTGCATTCTCTATAGTAGTTTTACCCTCTGCAAGAACTGATGCAAGCATAATATTGATAGTTGCACCTACAGTTACAACATCAAGATAAATATGACGTCCAACCAACTGATCTGCCTGAGCTAAAACATATCCACCAGTAACAAGGTCAACCTTTGCTCCTAGAGCTTCAAAACCTTTGATGTGCTGATCTATAGGTCTAAGTCCAATCTCACAACCTCCTGGAAGTGCAACCTTAGCGTAATGGTACTTTCCAAGAAGGGCACCTAACAGATAATAAGATGCTCTAATCTTTCTTATGTACTCATCATCAACACATAACTCACTACCGTTACCGATAGTTCCTCCACATATTGAAACTGTATGCTTATCTATATATTTAACTTTAGCGCCAATATTCTCAATTGCTCTAAGCAATACCTTGGTGTCCTCTACATAGGGAACATTCTCTATGATACATTCCTCATTTGTAAGAACAGCTGCAGCAAGGATACCGAGAGCTGCATTTTTAGCACCTGCAATGGTAACCTCACCTTCAAGGACCTGGCCGCCTTTTATTACATACTTTTCCATTCCACACCTCTGGACAATCTACATAGTCTTATAAATTATATCACATTCAAGCGAAAAGTAAACTGTAAATATCAATTTTACTAAATTTGGACACTATTTGTCCGCCTCACAGTAAATGCATCTGTACACTCTATTTTCCTTGTCAGTCAAATTAAAAATATGCGGAATATCCTGCTCAACAGAAGTAATACAACGTGGATTCTTACATTTCTTAACATTGATCAGTCTCTCAGGAAGGGCAAGCTTCTTCTTTTCCACAGTCTGACCGTCCTTGATTATACTAACTGTAATATTAGGATCAATATAACCAAGCACATCTAAGTTCACATCATACTCCTGGTGAATCTTTAAAATGTCTTTCTTTCCCATCTTGCTACTTCTAACATTCTGCAATATACCGATGCTACAATCCAGCTTATCAAGCTTAAGATCGTGATAAACTGTAAGTGCCTTACCAGCACTAATGTGGTCTAAAACAATTCCATTTTGTATGCTTTCAATCTTCATTTAAACTGTCACCCCCAACAATGATAAGATAAGTGCCATTCTAACATACTTGCCATTAAGCGCCTGACGGAAATAACAAGCTCTTGGGTCATCATCTATTGTAGTAGAAATCTCATTCACTCTAGGGAGTGGGTGCATAATTGACAAATCATCCTTAGCAAGCTTAAGCTTACTCTTATCTAAAATATAAGTATCCTTCAATCTAACATAGTCCGCCTCATTGAAGAAACGCTCCTTCTGAACTCTAGTCATGTAGATGATATCAAGCTCACCCATAACCTCTTCCATAGTGGTAACTTCCTTATATTCTATATTATTCTTTTCAAATACTTCTGTGATAATATACTCAGGAACCTTTAACTCATTTGGAGAAATAAGCACATACTTGATACCTTCGTATCTTGAAAGAGCCTTGATAAGCGAGTGAACAGTTCGTCCAAACTTAAGGTCTCCACAAAGTCCAATAGTAAAATCATTTAATCTGCCCTTTTCTCTTCTAATAGTAAGAAGATCTGTGAGGGTCTGAGTTGGGTGATTGTGACCACCATCTCCAGCATTAATAATAGGCACTTCAGATACCATAGAACCAAACATTGGAGCACCCTCTTTAGGATGTCTCATAGCAATAATATCTGCATAACAACCCACTGTTCTAACTGTATCTCCTACACTTTCACCCTTTGCTGTGGATGAAGAGTCAGCAGAAGAAAAACCAAGCACATTACCACCTAACTCCATCATAGCTGCTTCAAAACTAAGACGAGTTCTTGTACTTGGTTCAAAAAATAAGGTAGCAAGCTTCTTGCCCTTGCATGCCTCACTGTATCGCTCTTTATCTGAAATTATATCTAAAGCCAAATCTAAAATGTCATCAATCTCTTCAACTGTTAAGTCCGTTGAATCTATTAAGTGCTTCATACTTGGTCTCCTATCTTTCATACTTTTATCCTAACTTTTATAGTATCTCAAATGCTCCAAAGTGTCAATAAAATACCATGAAAATTATGCTCCAAATCTAGTCAGTTTTCATTACCTGTATAACTTTTACGCCATTATCTGTTAGCATCTTTTTTATTTCTACTCGGTCTCTTCTATCACACACAAGAACGTACTGTCTTCTGTTAGCTCGAATCTTTAAAATAATTACATTGCTGTCATTTTCATCATTTACAAATTTGTATCCATCCATAAATTCCCAATCAATGAATGAGGTACCAACAACAGCTCCTTCAGCAGTGAGTCCACTTTGAATCTGGGTAGATAGCACAATAAAAAGAACAAAGGCAAACACAGCTGGCACGAATAAAAACAGTTTGAAATATACTAAAACTGCCAACACTACCAAGCCAAGATTGGCATAGATAACCTCTGCGCTATTAATCTTATGTTTAATTCTACTTTTTATAATTATACCTGTCTGACGTTTTATAGCATTTATACAAACCATAACTGCTGTTCCAAATCCTAAAAATAGAACAAACGCCAAAACACCAACCCATACGTCCATTTTATCACCACTTTTTTATAATATAATGCCACTCCAAAGCCTAAGCCTTGGAATGGCTATTTATTACTAATCTTAATTATCCTTAAGAAGGGTTACCATAACCGCCTTTTCTGCGTGACGACGATTCTCTGCCTGATCGAGTATGTAGTTAAGATTCTTATCAATAATACTCTGTGAAATCTCAAAACCTACATGCATTGGCATATCGTGGAATACAACTGCTTTGCTTCCCTCAACAAGCTCATCATTAATCTGGTAAGGCATCATCTTGCCCATAATATCTGCTTTTCTCTCAGCATATGCTGGATTGTTGAAGAACTCCATATCAAGCCATGTATCTGTATACAAAATATCCATATCCTTAACATATGCCTTTGCCTCTTCAATAGACATAGTTGGATCAAGCTCTACATAATGACCAGTAGCCTTTGCCTCCTCAAAGAAGTTCTTATCAACTGCTGTCTCATTTACAAGTGGAGTAAGACCATATATAGTTCCCTTCTTCATCTTTGCAAAGAACTCTACCAGTGAGTTAAATACATTATTCTTTGCACCGATATAAAGAAGCTTAACATCAAGACTTCCGAAATGCTCTATAATAGTGAGTGCATCTGCAAGTATCTGACATGGATGATATGAATTATCACATCCATTGATAAATGGAACAGTAACATTCTTGCCAAAAAGCTCTACAGTCTCATTCTTTACAAGACGAGCCATAATAATATCTACGTTACGACAAACATACTTAATCTCTGAAACTGGCTCACCGAGAACAAAATTTGAGTCCTCCCAAAGCTGGTTAAAATAGCTACCACCAAGCTCAGTAATACCTGTTGTAAATGATAAAAATGTTCTTGTTGAAGTCTTCTCAAATAATGTGTAAAGCTTCTTTCCCTTTAAAGCCTCACTGTACTTATCTGGATTCCTCTTCATATCTAACGCAAGATCTAAAATCTCCTGTAACTCCTCCGCTGAGAAGTTCTTAAAATTGAGCATATTTTTCATAGTATAATTCCTTTCTTATCCTAAAAAATCAATGTATCAAAAATATATTTTATAAATAGGACTTTAGAACATCAACCTTATCTATCTTCTCCCATGGTACATCAATATCAGTTCTACCAAAATGTCCATAAGCAGCTGTCTGCTTATAAATAGGTCTTCTTAAGTCAAGCATCTTGATAATTCCAGCTGGTCTTAAGTCAAAGTTCTCGCGAATTATGTCAACTAACTTATCATCTGCAAGCTTTCCTGTTCCAAATGTATCAACCATAACTGATGTTGGTTTTGCAACACCAATAGCATATGAAAGCTGAATCTCACACTTTTCAGCAAGTCCTGCAGCAACAATATTTTTCGCAACGTATCTTGCTGCGTAAGCTGCTGAACGGTCAACCTTTGTACAATCCTTTCCTGAGAATGCTCCACCGCCATGACGAGCATATCCACCGTAGGTATCAACAATTATCTTACGTCCTGTAAGACCACTGTCACCATTAGGTCCACCAATAACAAATCTTCCAGTTGGATTGATAAAGAACTTAGTGTCACCGTCAACCATCTCCTGAGGAAGAACTGGATCAAATACATATTTCTTAATATCAGCGTGAATCTGCTCCTGAGTAACCTCCTCACCATGCTGAGTTGAAAGAACAACAGCATCAAGTCTAAGTGGCTTTCCTGCTTCATCATATTCTACTGTAACCTGAGTTTTTCCGTCTGGTCTAAGATATGGAAGAGTACCATTCTTTCTAACCTCAGTAAGCTTAAGAGCAAGCTTGTGAGCAAGTGCTATTGGATAAGGCATAAGCTCTTCTGTTTCATTACATGCATAACCAAACATCATTCCCTGGTCACCAGCGCCAATAGCATCTATCTCTTCGTCACTCATCTTATTTTCCTTTGCCTCAAGAGCTTTATCAACTCCCATTGCAATATCTGCGCTCTGCTTATCGAGAGCTGTGATAACACCACAAGTGTCACAATCAAAACCGTATTTTGCTCTATCGTAACCAATCTCTCTTACTGTCTCTCTAACAATACTCTGAATATCAATCTGAGCCTTTGTAGTAATCTCTCCCATAACAAGTACAAGACCTGTAGTAACTGCTGTCTCACAAGCAACACGACTCATTGGGTCCTGTGCTAATATAGCGTCAAGAATAGAGTCTGAAATCTGGTCACAGATTTTATCAGGATGTCCCTCTGTAACTGACTCTGATGTGAATAATAATTTTTCCATTTAAACGTCCTCCGTAATTCTCCGCAAACTGCGGTCAATATTGTAATGTATTTATCTCTCTTTTCTGATTCAAGGAAAAGAAAAATCCAGTCACAATAACTGGATTTGAAAGTCTTATACTCAAATCCTCTTATTGCTCGATTAGAAATTACCAGACAGCGTATCTCTACACCACTGGAATCACTCTATCGCTCAGGTCGGCACCTTCCGCATCATACGGGGTTGCCGTGGCTTCTTAGTCCCTTCTGACTCCACCACTCTGAATAAGAGAGATATCTTATTAGGTATCGAAAAGCTTTGTTTTCCGATACATTTCTACAATACTCTATATATTTTTCCTTGTCAATAAAATTCTTGCTTTTAGGTAATATTTGCTTTAGTATGAAAATATATTGATATAATTACAAGATAATTAATAAACATATGGAGAATTAATTTATGAATAATAAAGATGCTTCCTCAAACAAAGATACGAATACTATAGATACTCCAAAGAAAAGCTTTGGCGACATTATGTCAACTCAAATCACTTTTTCCGATATTAAAAATGGTTATAATAAAGCAACTAGCACTATTGCCTCATATTGGAGCAAGGTACAATTTATCAATACCTTTATGCTAAAACTTATAGCCATTATTGTTATGACTATTGACCACACTGGACATATGCTGGGAATAGACTACATAAATGGAAGAAATTATTTGAGCGATACTTTTACCTACGACCAATATATAATGCTTAGAACCATTGGTCGTATAGCATTTCCAATATTTTGTTATCTCATAGTAGAAGGATTTTTCTATACAAGAAATGTCTGGAAGTACTCGGGTAGATTGCTTGTTTTTGCATTAATTTCTCAAATCCCATTTAACCTTATGCAGACAAGAGAAATCTATACTCCTGGCTGCAACACCAATGTTTTCTTCACATTGTTCTTCGGTTTGCTGGCTGTAACAGTACTTGACGCTTGCATTAAAGCAGCAAAAAAAGCAAAAGAAAATCCTGATTACGTGACTTTTAGCAACGGGAGATACTACGCTGTTGGTATTATATTTGCTGTTGCTATGATGCTTGTTGCAGAAACTTTAAAAACAGATTATGACTCACTTGGGGTAATTATTATATTGCTGTTCTATATATTTAGAGGCAAACCTGTTAGATTGTTTATCTCTCTCTATTTGGCTATATATTATCTCTCAACCAATTTAGAGATGTATGCTTTATATGCGTTTATACCTATACTTCTTCACAATAAGAAAAAGGGACCTGGATTAAAGTATTTCTTCTATATCTACTATCCGCTACATATAACTGTGTTGTTCCTTATATGGAAGTTTGTACTATAAACCGAGGTTGATATTTTTGTTTAGGCATTGTCTAAAATCAACCACCTCGTGACAATCTTCTAAAATAATTTTTATTATATTCCGCATCCTTGGTCTTATAATGATTAGGATCCCATGAATAAAGTCTGCGATATTCCGCATCCCACCAGTCAGCTTGCTTAGCGTAATCAGCAAGCTGACGTTTTCTTTCTTCTTCGGCTTTCTTACTGGAGTTATTTGATGAATTTACTTGTGCTGGTTGTGGACTGTTTCCATAAGTCATTGTTGGAACTTCTATATTTGTATATTCAGTTGGCTTAAACAATATAGATTCTACCACTGACTCCCAAAAAGCATTTTTCATCGCTTTCTTTATTTCTTTCTTCTGAGCTTTCCTCAAAGCTCTCTTGCTATTCTTGGATTTTTGAACTTTTTTGTTGTACTTTTCTATTTGTTCATTTTGTCTTTTAATAGCGTCTGCAGATATTGCTTCAAATTTTTCTGTGTCAAAGGATACTTCTTTACATTTTGGCTTCAATATCGTAACAGCCTCTTTTAAATCTTTAGCTTTTTTTGTGGATATTAGTTTTATAAGCTTTTTAATGTATTTTCTTTTCCAAAACACATAATTTAACCCACACATATAGCCATGCATTGTAGCAATTACATCATATACTGAATATTTTTCATACATTTCATCCTGTTTTTTTCTAAGACAGGTCTTACTTCCTATAAACACACATGATACTACTGTGGCAATTATCATGTAGCTACGTATGGTCTCACTAATATCACCAATAACTCCAAAAAAATCCAATCCGGCAAAGATAACGCACCCTAGAAAAACAATAATCAAAAATGATTCAACGGCATTTAAAACCCTATTATTTACAATTCTATATAACGGAAAAAATCTTTTAAAAGTCTTTTTATTTTGTTTGTAATAAATTTTGGCATTTGTCAGCCGATTCAAAACTTCATTATTATCCATTTATCTTATACCTTCTTGACACAACATACAAACTAACAATTATTTAAAATCTGCCCAGCGCATCCATTCTCCAGAATCAGTTTTAAGCTCCAATACTAAAAGGCTTTCACTGCTGCTATAATAAAATCTAAATCCATTTTCTACACTAGTGAAATAATCTATTCCATTTATTTCATCATATTGCAAATCCTCTCTATTTGCACGATAATCAGGACCATGTATCATAACAAATTCTTCTGTAATTTCCATCACTAGTGGTGGTTGAATCCACATTGTTTCCGCGGAAAGTGTATCCACATTATTTTTTGCCCAATATCCAATACACTGACCATAAGCGCCTAAGTCCACGTCTTCTATTATACTAACCTCTTCTTCTGTTAGTATTTCACTATCATGGTTTTCATGTATTACATTTTCATTTGTAACATATTCATTTGGCTGTTGCTGTTCAAAATTAGTTTTTTTCTTCTTTTCATCTTTCTCAGGAAGTACGCCAATGCATATTAGTAATACAGCAACAATCGCTACTCCTACAAAAAAGATTAAACCTTTCTTTTTATTATTAGCAATTACTGGCGGTTGATTTCCATAATCCCAAGGTTGCACAGATACAGGTACACTTGGTTGAGAACTCACATCATTTACCATGCTATTTACAGGATGACCACATTTATCACAAAACATAAAATCATCATTTAATTCAGCACCACATCGTTCACAAAACATATAATACTATCTCCTATTTATATAAATTAATCTTATAATAGTAGATAATTGCTATATCTACCAACTTAGCCTACCAATCAACGTATCGTTGGATGGTAGGCCGTCCATTTTTAGTTTCCACTCATATATTTATGTCTTTGATAATCCAGTGACCATGTATCTCCACTATCTATACATTCATAATATTGTGCTTCATGCCACGCTCTGTTTTTCTCTTCTTCATCTGCTTGACGTTGTGCTTCAGCCTGACGTTCTGCTTCCTTATTTGTGCGCCATTCATCAAGACCCTCTGCTGTATACTCATACGGAGTCTCATATTCTGCTGAATCATAGTCAACTATGGCAAATACTGCAACAGAAATAGCCGTTATACCAATAGCATAAGCTAATATTTCACTATCACTAAGCTCATCTGCATAATGTAATTCTGTTTGATATACCCATCCATCCTCTGAGCCTTTCATTGTTCCATAACTGTCAAGAACACCATCATAATATTCCTCGTAGGCTGTTTCCTGTATCATAATATCGTATTCAAATTCTGTTTCTTCATAAATTCTGTATTTGAAGCCTCCTGATTCAAGAGCATTGCCGTAGCCGCTCTCTAGCATGACACCGTATCCATGTCTCATACCCTTATTCATGTAGCCACAGTAATCCATATCCCAATAATGACCTAAAAAGTTACCAATATATAATCTTCCATAGCCTTGAGGTAAACCGTTAACCCATTCACCGTCATATGTAACTATGTCGCCCTTCCATACATCAGTTCCTGTATAGCTACCAGTTCCTGTAGGACCTGCACCCTTCCAATCCCCAGTATATAAGCCATAGGAGCCACAAATTGAATATGGTGCATCCACAACATAAATAACATCTGCACTACAACTATGATTCATAGAATCATAAATCTGATTTCCATATTCTTTTAAAGTTAAACAATCATCATACCAGCTATCTTCATCACAATACTTTTCATAGGCAGTTTCCATCATTGTACTATAGGTACTAAGAGCAGTTTCACACCCACTACACTGAGCACCTATCTTATCCAAAGACAGTTCTTGATATGATACTACACCATCTGAATTTGCGTCCAATTTTGACGTTCTGTCACCAGAGTCGCTATCACCAAAAAGGGAAGACGAGTCCTCATCATCAAAAAGCGAAGAATAATCCTTATCATCATGTTTCTCAAACATATTTCCTGAGTCATCACGCTCAGAGGATCCTCCACAGGCTGTCAAATTAATACACATTACTACTGTTAATAAAAATACTATTGTTTTCTTTATCATACATTACCTCCAATACCATATTCGGCCGCAGAACAATATGCATTTAAATGCAAATTATCCAACAAAAATCACCAAAGGGAATTATATCACACACATATTACATTTGCAATATATGTGTTTGCATAAGCATATATCTATGTTGTTTATAATATCTTCTATTCAATATAAACTAGTTTTGAGGTGAATCATATGAAAAACGATTTTACGTTAGAATATAAATCAATTGGTTTAAATATTGCATATTACAGAAAACTTAGAGGTTATACTCAGCTTCAGTTATCAGACATGGTAAATATTAGCAGAACACATATGAGTAATATCGAAGCTCCAAATATTCATACGTCTATATCACTTGAAGTATTATTAAGTATAGCTAAAGTACTGGATATACCAGCCTACAAATTACTAATGGTACGGGACGAATTGTAAAACAAACTATAAAAAAGTAGTTGGTGATAAATTGATATCTATTTATCACCAACTACTTTTCTATAGTTTATTTTTCTAGGAAAAGAAATGTTCAATAGTAGAAGCATCATAGTTACTCCAAAGATACAACCTGCACTGTCTAGAAGAACATCCTTTATATTACCATCCCTACCCGGCACAAATACCTGATGTAGTTCATCCGTTGCAGCATAAATAGTTGCCAACAGCCATGGTATCAGCATATTTTTCTTCTTAGATTTATCTTTGGTAGCATATGTTCCAGCCACTAAAAATCCAAGTATGGCATACTCTGTAAAATGAGCCACTTTTCTGACTGGATGGTCAATCTTTTCTGCAAACTCTATCTGTTCAGTTTCACTCCAATCATCAAAGCCTGGAACAAAAATACGAGCAAACATAGTACCAGCCCATCTGCTTGTACCTTCCGACTCAGCTCCAGCCTGTGCTGAATATGCAAATATAACTATGGCCCATAATAGGGTTAGTATCAAACAAATCTTTCTTCTAATAGTCATAATTTTTTTCTATTCTCCTCGCAGGATATATTTTTTAAGGTTAAGTGTACGATGGATTCAACATGTGATAGGTGTGGAGGTTGGATGCAAACATATAACAAAACCTCCAAATCAACTTGACTTGGAGGTTTCAGCAAACTGATTAATCTTTCAATATATTTTGCCAATCAGCTTTGTTATAAAGAATTCTGATTATGTACACTATGTCATTTTCCATATCATAATAATAGAAAATGTTGTAGCTATCAAATCGTGTCATCCTTAATCCCTATCCTCTTAGCAATTCGTCAGCAACCAACGAATGACCTGCCGGATAATCTTTTAACTTTTCTGTAGCCTCTAGAATACCATCAGATATTCTTCTGGATGCCTGAGGGTTACAGAGAATATAATATATATAGTACTCAATATCCAACAAATCATACTCTGCCGGCTCAGTAAATACTATATTAGCCACGTTCTTCTCTCCTAGCCTGTACTTTCTCTCTAACTTCATCGATTGTACTGGTTCTGCCTTCATGCATAGCCTTATAGCCTTCACCAATTAATCGATAAAATTCTAACTTTGCAACATCTGGTGTTTCTGTCATCTTTTGTGCATTTGCTACTACCATACAATCACATCCTTTCTTGCTATAATATGAATATATCACACTTTTTGTTATGCAACAATCTATTATTATATTTTGTGCAGATAATATATTATTTATAATGTTATATTTTAATTAGATTTATATCTGCCATAATAGATTTCTAAAAGGCCGAAATACCTTAATTTACTGCGGTTTTTTCGATAAAAGGCAAATGGATTCACAATGCGTGGTCATCGGAAATTGATCCACAGCACACAGCTTCTTAATCTTATATCCTCTATCAGTTATCACCTTTAAGTCTCTTGCCAGGGAGCTTGGTTTGCAACTTATGTAAACCATTTCTTCTACTCCGAAGGCAAGTATCTTTTCTAAGGCTTTTGGATTAATTCCATCACGTGGTGGGTCAAGTATAATAAGATCTGGTTTATCCTCAACTAAATCTATAGCCTTAAGCACATCTCCCGAAATAAACTCACAGTTATCCAGACCATTAAGGCCTGCATTTTCCCTTGCCGCCACAACGGCTTCCTCAATTATTTCTATACCAATAACCTTTTTAGTCGCCGGTGCCATCATCTGGGCTATGGTTCCTGTTCCACTATATAAATCAAATACTATCTTGCCGCCGTTCTTAGTACTGTCCTCGTCACCCATAACACCAGTTGACATAATGTATTCTCTCGCCTTGCTATAAAGTACCTCGCAACCCTTAGTGTTAGTCTGGAAGAACGAAAATGGTGATATTCTAAACTTGAGGCCCATAACCTCTTCCACAATATAATCCTTGCCATAAAGAAGTATAGTTCTATCACTTTGGACCACGTCACCTAAAGAATCATTTTCTGTGTACAAAATGCCACCTATTGTACTTGAAAAATCCTCACTAGACGCAAGCTTAAGCAAACCACTTACATATTCCAAGATTATAGATTTACCAGCAAATTCTTCTGCACTACAATCAACATATTTTTCCCACTGTGTGCTAGCCACTAGGTTAATAAGGAATTCACCAGTTGCCTTTGACTGTCTAATCACAAGATTACGAAGCACCCCTTCGTGTCTCAGCTTATGATAAAACGGAATATTTTTATCCTTAAAAAATCCCAATGTGAATTCAAGAATTTTTCCCCAATCTGAACCTATAATCTCACATTTTGGGACATTCAATATATCGTAAAAGCCACCTTTCTTATGTAAACCAAGAGCAAGAGGTCCTCCCTTATATTCATCACCAAAGGTAAACTCCATTTTGTTTCTATATCCCTTATGCACCGGTGACGCCAGTATGCCTTCCCACACATCATCTATGGTTTCACCCTTCCAATCCGGCAGGTTTCTCATGCTGCTGTTAACAACCGGCGCAAGAAGATTTTTTACCATATCCTCCTTGAGCTTAAGCTGGTTGGCAACTGACATGGTTTGATATGTACATCCTCCGCACATACCAAAATAAGGACAGCTTGGTTCGCTATCCTCAAGTGGTGATTTCTCTAGAACCTCCAGCAACCTTCCCTCAGCCATACCACTTTTTCTTTTGGTTATCATAAATCTAACCTTCTGGCCAAGAAGGGCACCCTTAATAGTGACTTTTCTGTCCTCTAATATAAGACTTCCCTTATTGGGGAAATCATACTTTTCTATTATACCTTCGTAGATATCTCCTTTTCTCAAACCTAAATTTCCTCCAAGTAATAACTTATCTTCTCTTCCTCATCTATCTCCATTATCATAAACGTTTTCTTATAGCCCATCTGCCTTGGCAAACTTATGCTTCCTGGATTAAGAATAGTAACATCTTCTCCCTCGTCTAAAAATGGCACGTGGGTATGTCCATACATCACTATGTCACACTCATTTTCAAGGGCAAGGTATCTTAGCCTGTCTACCCCAAAATGTACACCATACCTATGTCCATGAGTAAGCAATACCTTGTGACTACCGATGTATATTATGCACATATCCTTTAAAAATCCGCCGTAATCGTTATTGCCAGCCACCATATAGGTTGGCACACCAGACATTCTCTCCACTTGAAGATACTCTCTTCCCACATCTCCAAGATGTATCATCAAATCTATCTTTCCTGCCTTTTCAATTGCCCTTTGAACGTTCTCATTTCTGCCATGAGAGTCGCTCATAATCAGCACTCTTCTCATATATCTATCTCCGCTTCAGCCTGCATCTGAATCTTTTTTCTGATCTTATAATACTTCCTTAATCATTCTAAGGGCATTTCCTCTGTGACTGACCTTATTCTTCTCTTCTGGGTCAAGCTCTGCTGTTGTCTTGCCAAACTCTGGTACATAAAAAATAGGGTCGTAACCAAATCCATTTTCGCCAGCTGGTTCAAAAGCAATTCTTCCCTCTATAGTTCCACGTCTTGTCTCAACTCTTCCATCAGGAAATGCAGCAGCAATAGCACACACAAATCTTGCACTTCTAGCCTCTCCCTCAACACCAGCAAGTCTATCAATAATAATCTGATTCTTAATTGAGTAAGGAGTATCTACACCCTCATATCTTGCTGAATATATACCTGGCTCCTTATTAAGATAATCTACCTCGAGTCCACTATCGTCTGCAAGAACAACGCAATCCTCTCCTGCAAGCTTGCTTATAGCTGTCGCCTTTATGATTGCATTTTCCTCAAAGGTTGAACCATCCTCAACAACATCCACATCTATTCCTGCCTGCTTCATAGAAAGTATCTCATATCCACAATCAGCAAGTATCATACGGATTTCTTTCATTTTATTTTCATTTCCTGTTGCAAATATTATCTTTTTCATAGTAATCCTTTCTATTCTTCAACATCTTCCTCTGTGCTTATCTCTGGCAGAGGAACATCCTCTGTAGCTACTTCTTTATCCTCAGTTGTAGACTGAGTTGTTTCTGTTGTAACCTCACCAGATGAAGAATCGTCATCTGCTTTTTCCTCTTCATCATCAACTATATTAGTAAACGCCTTAAGGCACACATTACAGTTCTGAGTTTCCTCTGCGTTATGCCACAGCTCACCATACAAGCTGATGTATCCTTCACCATCTGTTATATCAAAATTGGCAGTTCTCTCATCTACGTCATATTCAATGGCAATTGGATGAACTGCACCTGGAGTTCTTATCTTAACTACAACTGCATATTTTGCATTGTCTGTAAGTCTAACTGGGTCTGGCAATGGCACAGTATAATACCCTGCATACTTTGTGTTACCTGCAACCAAAAACTCTCTGCGCTGGAAGGCGTCGGTTCCATCAAATTCCTGCACAAGATAAACCTCAAATTCTGTATCCTTGTCAGTTGCGTAAAATGAAACTGCTGCCAGCTCTTCATTTTCTCCCGCAGTATAAACATTTGCAAAATAGGCATCTTCTTTTCCAAAACCTAAATGTCCTATCCATCCAAGCAAATCCGCCTGATATATCTTATCGTAGTTATCCGCCGAACCTATTCTGGTGTAAACAACAGCCTTATTACATATATTTGCATCATAGTATGACACATAGAAATATCCATCTTCACCAAACTCTTCACCCCAGCTGTTCTTGCATATAAATGCACCATCACCCTCTGGCTGATGTGTAAAGTTTTCCTTTGGATAATTGTCATCCCAACCTACTACCACGACATCGTGGTTCGGTGCTTCTTCTCCATTGTAGTAATAAGCACTGTTATCCTCAGAATAGTACTGTGAAACACTGTCCACATACTCCATCTGTGAGTATAGAGATGTCTCTATGGCACCATATCTGAATATAGCACTTTTTATTACCTCGAAATCTCTGTCATTAATAACCAATGCTTCCTCTAGATGCAACACCGGTTCAAGATTAGGATTGCTCATACCATCACCGTATGGATCATCTACCTCATATACAGGTCCCTGCCATGCAGCAAGGTAAGCAATACTCATTGTATGCTCTCCACCCTTATTTACATCTAGATTATAACTGTTACAAATTGACATATGGTCGGTGGAAAAAATTTGACTTTCCATAGGGAGCAATGTGGTCTCTAGAGCACCAAGAGAGGCAAATGCCCAGCATGTACCATATCTTCCCTGGTCTCTTACAGGAGATACTCTTCCATAATCTCTCATATCGTAAGCATCTGGCAAGCTATTCTCAGCTCCTACCATAGCCACATCTATCCAATCAGACTCATAATAATACTCAACACGATAATTCAAATATTCGTCTATGGCATCCATAGGGATAAATATTTTTCCATCTTCCTTAATTACGGCGGAACCAAGACTTATGCTTTCGTAATCATTTACTAATGCCTGGTCAGAGCCTATATTCATGGAGATAACATTTGTTCCCTTCATAACAAGTACTCTGCCATCTTTGTATTCCAGCACAGAACAGCTAAGAAGTCTCTTTAGAAATTCTCCCTCTACCATAAGCTTCATATCTGAGCTGACATAAAACTCATAATCAAACTCATCTAAAACTACACCGGAAATAGTTATAGTTACATCATCTGAATTCATCTTAGTAACCATATTTTCCTTAAAGGTTTCCGAACATTCTGCAAATTCGTCGGACTCCTTAACCGTAATAAGTGGCGTTCTATTAATCAAATATGAAATTATAACAAGCACGATAACCGTGGCCAGTATACCACATATTTTTTTCATTCCTTAATCCTTCCTCTTAGGTGGTTTAGGTCCCATAAACTGATAGAAGTATGACTTAATCATACCATTGTAAATCTTACGATTCTTGTCTGCTTTTCTGCCAACGTATTTTTCTGCTTCTTCATAGGAAGTGATGAGATACATGGACCAATCATTAAGCCCTGCGAAGCTCTCACCAATAGTTCTATAAAGCGCTGGCAACGCTTCTTTTTCTTCAAGTCTTTCACCATATGGTGGGTTAGTAATTATAAAGCCATAATGCTTTGGATGTCTCAAATCCTTCACATCTCTAGCCTGAAAATGTATATACTTATCAACCCCAGCCTCTTTTGCATTAGCAATAGCACACTTTACAATTTCTGGGTCAAGATCATAGCCTTGGATGTTCATCTCCACATCATGTCGCACCATATCATTTGCCTCATCATAGGCATCATACCAAGCCTTTTTAGGTATTATTTTTCCCCAAGAATCTGATGTAAATTCTCTATTCATTCCCGGTGCAATATTTGCACCAATCATAGCTGCTTCAATAGGAAATGTTCCACTTCCGCAAAATGGGTCTACTAACACCCTATCCTTATTCCAAGGAGTAAGCATAAGAAGTGCCGCTGCAAGGGTTTCCGAAATAGGTGCCTTACCAACTAACTGTCTATATCCTCTCTTGTGAAGAGATACACCTGTTGTATCAAGACCTATAGATACCTTATCCTTAAAAATAAACACTCTGATAGGATACTCGTCTCCATCCTCAGCGAATTGATTAACTCTATAGGTTTGCTTCATTCGCTCAACAATAGCCTTTTTTACTATAGACTGAATAGCACTTCCAGAAAAAAGGGCACTCTTGTTGGTGGTTGCTTTTGTAACCCAGAATTTTGCATCTCTAGGCAAATACTCCTCCCAAGGAATAGCCTTAGTACCCTCGAAAAGTTCATCAAAATCTGTAGCAGTAAAGCTTCCCATTTTAAGCAGAATTCTCTCTGCTGTTCTAATAAATATATTGGCTCTAGGTATAACAGTTTCGTCACCTCTAAAGGTAACTCGTCCATCTTCTACCTCTACTATCTCATATCCTAAATCTAATATTTCTCTCTTCAATACTGACTCCAAACCAAAATGACAAGGAGCTATAAGTTCAAACTGTCTGCTCATGCAATACACCTTTCATATAACTATTAGCTTTATTAACCTTATTATTTTACATCATAATTTTAAATATGGCTATACCTTTTATAAAGGTATAGCCATATCTAAAATTATAATATAACAGTAATAAAACTTTGTTATCCCTTTGTTGGTCTTGTCAGAGCTCCTTTGTACTCCTTCAAGCCTCCTACTGTATTTATTACCTTATATCCTTTTTCTGATAGGATGCGTGCCGCCATAGCACTTTTGCCTCCGTTTTCACAATAAAGGATTACAACCTTTCCTCTAGGCAGCGAGATATTTCCCTGCTGTATATCTTCTAGAGGCAGGTTGATTGCCATAGGCACGTGACTTACAGCAAAATCTTCTCTATTTCTTACGTCTACTATTATTCCACCATAGTTTAATGCTTCATTCAAAATATTTCTTATATTGGTATTTTGAAATTTCACCACTTTTCCGCCTCCTTCATCCCTTACACTAAGATATGCAAGGAGTTAGGATAAAGTGATTATTTTTATTGTATTTGTATAACTACGTATTCTTCTCTACCTGACCAAGGGTATACTCTAAGCTCTTCGAAATCATCTGTGTACAACAAAACATAATATGACACAACTGCCGTAGTACCCCCAGGAATCATCTCGCAATATGGTCTATCTTCCATATCACCATAATACCAATCCTTTTCAGATACAAAGTAGTATCCTTCAGAAGACTCTACCTTAATATAAGATAAATCAAAATCAAGCTCAACTGGCTCACTGCCTGTATTTGCCACTTCAAGGTCTAATCTATACATAGTTTTTTTATCGTAGTCTTCATTCAAATCGTATTCTGAAAAATACTTCATATTATCTTCAGTTTTTTCTACCTCTGTCATAGTTGCAGACTTTATTACACCTAGCCCCATTTCCTCTAAGCGCTCTTTTTCCTCTGTAAAATTCTTCACAATGGAAACTATCTGAAGGATAAGTATAATAAATAATATAACGTTAATATTTAATCTTCTACGCATATACTTTTCCTCCTTATTTTATTTCGTGACGCATTTCAAGTTTTCTGTCATCTGCTTCACCTGAATATTCATCAATGATTATATAATCAATATCATCTTCCTTTACTAAGAAGCAAATATAACCATACTGATAACCAAGGTCAGAAACAATAAGGTCCATTGAGCCATAAGGGTCATCTGCTATAAGTTCCTCTGCCTCGTAGCTTGCAAGGGGCTGTATGTATCTTCCATCCTTAGTAACAGCATAAATCTCCGTCAAATCCCCCTCTTCATAGAAGCCATAATAATCATTTTCATTAGTAAAATACTCAAAAATGTACATAACAACCTCATAACCTTCTGGAATATTCCAGGTTACAAGGTCACCATCATGGTTATCTTCCACACTTCCTATAGCGAAGGTATATTCAAAGAGATCAAAAAAGTAGTAAGTATATCCATCCTCTAACTCATGCTCAGCACTAATAATGTCGCCAGTAGCAAATTTATCCTGTGCGTCCTTAAGTGATGTTTTCATTACTCCGCTTACCATAAATAGCACAGCTATTATCTGAATCAATACAACCATAACAAAGTAGTAGGCACAGGTTCTTGGTTTTTGTCCACCCCTTCCTCCAAGTGAAAGTTTGATAGGTGATTTTGCACCAAGGTTATTAGAAGTATTATCATTTACACTATAATGTGGACTAAAGCTCTTTGGCTCCTCAACGTGATGTCCACCACCATCATACATTTTGTGCAAATCACTGTGAGCATCTGTATGAGCCTTCATATGTGTTTGGTCTGACGCAAAACGCTCCGCTGCTCGTTCCTCCAAATCACCACCTAGGGCGGACTGTATAGATGAGGTTTTTGCCCCACCTAATGGAGCGTCCTTGCTATAATTTCTCTGTCCACACTCCGGACATTGAGCCCCATTATGGGATAATTCATATTTTTTTCCACAAAGGGAACATCTTATCTTCATATACTATTCTCCTATCAAAAAGAAGATTTACAAGCTACTATTTTGATTATAATGTGGTTTTAATTAGTTAGCAATAATGTAAATGAATTTCGTTTGTTAAGCAGTTATACAAAATACGCAATAGGTATTGATTTAATTATAGACCTGTGTTATCTTATTCTAAAGCATTAAATTTCATATTCTATTTTTGTGGCGTTTCTTGCCACGTCTATTATTTCTTAGAATCACAGAACTTCGATGCTTTATATTTCCAATTAATTTAAGCAGCGAGGGTATGTAATTCTAGGTGCACGTGTCCTCCTGCTACATAACAAGGAGGATGAATATGGTTAGAGAAAAAGTAGCAAACAAACGCTACAAAGACACAGTATTTAGAATGTTGTTTTCAGACAAGGAACGATTGTTGCAGCTATATAACGCTGTTAATGACACAGACTATGATGACCCTGATGAGTTAACTATCACTACATTAGAGAACGCCATCTACATGTCTATGAAAAATGACATATCCTGTATGGTGGATATGAGGCTTGCCCTATTTGAACACCAGTCAACGGTGAATCCCAATATGCCACTTAGAGATTTATATTATGTAAGTGATACATTTGCTAAGTTCCATAACGACAAGGATATGTATTCACCTAGACTGATAAAACTACCTAATCCTAGATTTATAGTTTTTTACAATGGAGAGGCAGAGCAACCAGCCATACGTCAGATGCGACTTTCAGACGCATACACTCACAATGAAGATGAACCCCATCTAGAGCTTGTTGTAACCCAGATTAATATTAATCCCGGCTACAATGAGGAGCTTTTGCGTAGATGCCCTGTGCTTGGGGAATATATGTCATATGTTGACAAGGTGCGAACATACCAGAGGCAAATGTCCCTTGATGAAGCCGTTGATAGAGCCGTAAACGAATGTATAGCAGAAGGTATACTTGCTGATTTTTTGAGAGCCAATAAGGCGGAGGTTATGAATATGAGTATATATGAATATGACGAAGAACTACATATAAAGACCATGATGGATATCGGCAGGGAAGAAGGATACGAGACTGGCATGAATAAAGGCATAAACGGTGTAGTTTCAATCATGAGAAATATGAATATTTCTGATGAAGATATTATTACTAATATCGTTAATACATTTGGTATAACAGAAGATGAGGCAATTGCTTATCTTTTCCAGTAATTTATAACCTGACAAACTATTATAAAAACGGAAAGGGAAGTATCCGAGATACGTTCTAATTTACAACCATCTTGCTGATTTATCTTCCACTATACATATAATAACCCCCAGATAATTTTATAAATAATTATCTGGGGGTTAACTTTATTCCCAAGTCTTATAGTCGCTTGCTACCGTAGGCATAATTGCATAAATGTTATCACCAGTTTGTTCAGCTGTAATCTGATCCACTGTAAGACCTGAAGGGCCAAGATATATAGTCTTGCTTCCATCAGAAGAATAATATATATAATAAGCTTCTATAGGTCCTGGCACTATGCTACTACCTCCTATGTAGCACAATGCTGGTACATCATCGCCCATAATTCTTAAAAATTCTGATTTATATAATGCCTCCAATTCTACAGCTGTTCTTCCATCGCTGTGAACATAATTTACATCTGCTCCAGTTACTTTTATTCCTTCTACTGAAGCTGTTCCAGGCGTAACTTCAACAAGCATATATGAGCCAGAATAAACATAATCATAAATTGCTTTATCGTTAAGACAAGCTGAACTTGCTGTGTTCATAGTTGTACAAGTATATACATCGTCTTTTCTCTGTTCCTCATACTCTGCTTCAGTAAGAGTATTTTCCGGAGCAATGCCACTTTCACCATTATCTCCACTACTTGCGTCTGCTACAGTTACCACTGGTGGTTCAGTTATTCCTAAATCTGACACATCACCATAAACATAAGACATACTAACTAACCTAAAGCCAAATGGGCTGTCAGAATTCTTGGTTACAACCATGGTAAATTCATAGGTTCTGTTAGCTGAATATGTAGGTTCTGTCTGATTGATATCTGTATATTCACCCCAAGAGTTAACTCCTGTTACGGTGTAGGTATCCCCATCTATATGAATACTCTTAAGTACGCATTTGTCTGTGTCACCCATCTGAGCCGGATAAAGACTATATGTTCCATCACCCTTATCAGTAAACCAATAATTACTAGTATACTCCAGTGTGTCTAATCCAAAAACATCGTAAGCATACTGAGTCATAGCCTCCTGAGAATATACATCAACTCCTGTAGAAACTGGCATATACTGAGTTTCTACACCATCATATTGAGCGTTGTTATTCATTCTGCCAACAAACTCCCAGACTATAGCATCATCTATCTCAAGGGACACACCATTTAATTCAACACCCCATTCTGTAGCAGTAAGATTAAGTGCAAGTGTAGTAAGAGCAATCACTTCTTCCTCAGATACGGTAACTTCCTCCACTGGAGCTTCTGTTGTTGCCTCTGTAGTAACCTCTGTTGTTGCCTCTGTAACCATTGCTTCTGTGGTAATTGCCTCAGTTGTTACAATTTCTGTAACTGTTTCCTTGTCCTTTGGTTTGTCATCATGTGTAGCAGTAAATACGATTCCACCGATAGCACCGGCTGTAGCTAAAGCAATTGCACCACCCACAAGCTTTGCCTTAAGTGACATAGCCGCAAGCTTTGCTGCGATACCCTTTGCTGCACCAATTCCTGCTGCCTTAGCACCCTCAGCCGCACCAACCTTAGCCATCTCACCAGTTATACTTCCTGCAGTTGCATTTCCAGCTATATTATCCGCCATGTTTCCTACTGGTAATTCTCCTGGCATATTTGCTGCCATATCTCCTACTGGCATTCCACCTGGCATGTTAGCCGCCATACCACCTACTGGCATTCCACCTGGCATGCTAGCTGCCATACCACCTACTGGTGTTCCTGCTGACATATTGGTTGCCATATTTCCTACGCCTGCTGCTCCTGACATATTTCCTGCCATATCAGCAGCCATAACATTTACTCCAGCCACACCAGTTGCTCCTGCTGCCACAGTGCCACCTGCCATTGCTCCAACCGACATAGCTGAAAATACATTTGAAAGTACCTGATATGACAACTGATAAGGAACCATATTTGTAATAACTTCTTCTGCAAAAAGCACAGCAAGAAGTGGTGAAGCACTGTAAAGTCTTGTTCCCTGATTCTTCTCCAAGGAAAGAACTCCTTCTTTAATCTTTCCTTTTGCTCTAAAAAGATTAGTCTTTATAGTACCTTCTGGAAGATTAAGCTCCGCTGCAATTTCCTGTATTTTTTGTTCATTGTAAAAATATCCAATTACACAAATCTTCTGAATCTCGCTCAAATTATTGTCGATAATCTCACGAAGAAGTCTCTGCTTTTCCTTGTCCTGATATATGCTCTCTGGAATGATGTTATCATCATCAGCAATATCATCAAAGCCCTCTTCCTCCTCTGGCATAAGAACATACTTCTTGTTCTTCTTTATGTAATCGTAGCACTTTCTTGTAGCAATAGTTCCCGCCCAAGAATAGTACTTTTCTATATCATTCAAATTATACAAGCTCTGGCTTATTTCGAAAAATGTCTCGCTCATAATGTCCATAGTGGCATCATAAGCGTTATCATTGCCATTCATAACCTTATATACACATGTGTATACATATTTTTGTGATTCCTCATATATAGGAGTAAAAGCATTAGCATCCCCTGCTCTATAACTCATAATTGCTTGTCTTAAATTCTGACTTATTTCCATTTTGTATTCCCCTTCCGTCTCTAGTACAACAATGATAATTATATACTTAATAAAATATTCTGTCTATTATTTTAACAGCCTGAAAGAAGTTTGTTTTCGTTGCTTATTTCTCTGAATATATTGTATATGCATTTTCCAATCTTGAAGCAAAGAACAGCCCCACCAAGGTAAAATATTACCCACACAGCAATAAACATAACAACCACTAAAGCCACAATCATATGGAACCATGAAAAATAAAATACATGGAAATGTAAAGAAAACAGACTTCTAATCTTACAAAATGCTGCAAACCCCCAAGGAAAACACATAAAGGTTAATCCGTCCATCATTCCTTCTCCTACAATGAAACAACCTACCATAAATAAAACTGCCATAACTCCAACTAACTTAACTAACTCCATAACTTTTGCTCTTACATTTGTACTCATAATTTTCTTCCTCACTTTTCTTAATTTTTTGTTTTTTTAATTTACTGTTTCTAATAATATTTTTGATGTTTCAGTTACGATAATTCCTTCTAAGCATATGTTATCAACATCGCTTCCACGGATATTTATTTCTTGTCCTTCCTTGACAAATATATTGTCCTTTACCGCTTGCTCATTTTCTGATAGTATCAGGTATTTTTTACCAGCATTCTCAATTATGAAACCACAACATTTTTCAAAAATTCTAGGATTGCTGATTACTTTTCCTTCGATTTCCTTTACCATAAGCAAACCTCCTTTCCTTGCCTCTTGTTTAATAGACCACGCAAGTTTCAAAAAGGTTTCACTTTTTTTAATTTTTTTAAAAAAAATTTTTAGGGCATAAAAAAAGAGCCATTTTAGGCTCAAAAAAGAGGCTATCTATATGACAGCCTCTATATAAATTCACAATATTTTGTTTATTATGGTTGTATAGTATTATGTGTTCCCTCTGGAATAGCTATATAATATGTAGTATAGTAGTCTTCGCCTTTTTCCTGCTCAAGTTCTTCATCGTCTTCCAATCTGTTAAACCAGCTTGCAGGATTATAATACTTTACTGACATAACCTCATTATACATGAAATCACCATCATTCCAATACTCACATAAATATACAGATAACACGTAATCCTCACGCTCATAAACAAACTCATAACCTAAATACCAACTAGTATCACCTGCTTTTGCACGCTCTACATCCTCAGTATCAAATATAATATATGAAGGTGTTCCAAGATTATCAATTACCCACTGATAAGCAGCATCTCCTGTAATATCCTCACTTAAACCAAAAGCAGAGAATAATGCTCTTCCAGAGCTTGCTTCAGTTACAGATTCAATCATCCAATCCCCTGTATCAAAGGCTTCCCCTAAGGTTGCACATTTACTTTCCTCATTAATTATAAGATCACCTGAGTTAAATTCTGGATTTACCTCTTCCACTCCTGCGTCACTATAATCCTGTGTACTAATGCTATTATATGATATTCCAGACCAGTCCTTTGTTACATTGTATAATTCATCAAAGGTGAAATATATACCATCTTCCTCTAAAGGTGAACTTGAAGCTAATACCTGATATGGAGCAAAAACTTCCATATCCTCTTTTGTAATTGGCATAGTAACGTTAGGACCATAAATAGGAATCTGACTTAAATCCTTTTCCTCGCCCCACTCTATATTACCTAAGTAGAACTTTGGACTAAAGTCGTTTATAGACTCATCCTGTACCTCTTCTGTGTCACTATCTTCTTTGTTATCTGTTTTCTCATCCTCATCAGAAGCCTCTGTCTTTTCATCTGATGAAACTATTTCATTTGAATCATTTTTATCAGATG
>JAGAKD010000024.1 GCA_017625815.1 Lachnospiraceae bacterium
TTGAAAGAGAGTGGGGACTCGTGGATGACTCAGGTAAAGTATCATTTCAAAGTACTGACAAGCTCAATACGATGAAGAATCTTATAGATTCTGCACCCATTGGCAGATTAGTTTCTTTGGAAGTATCTGAGACCAATCCTGATGATACTGGAGTAGTATTCAACCAAGGCTCCTTTGTGCAGAGAGAAGGCACCTCTACCGAGGCACCTACACTGCTCAGTTCTTTAAGAGCTTTGTTAGAGGGAGCTGGTATCCCTAAAAT
The DNA here is from genome assembly GCA_017625815.1 of Lachnospiraceae bacterium. Taxonomy (GTDB): domain Bacteria; phylum Bacillota; class Clostridia; order Lachnospirales; family Lachnospiraceae; genus Coprococcus_C. The sequence continues at coordinate 263 of JAGAKD010000024.1, forward strand.
AGCTATTTCCAGCCTCATAAATCGCTTCAATATGGAAGGTAGTACAGATGACCCACTTGCTATAGCAGAGGGCTTAAAACTCTTCCTACAGGGCAAAGGAGACATTACTGACAGATATGTGGACTTTGTAATCTTAGCTCTTGAGGGAACCCCTGGTATTACCAGATTGACTGACTATATTACTGAAAAGGGATTGGCCCAGAGAATACTTGGTGAAAGCTTTGCTAACTACCAGCAATTATACAGAAGTGATGAAAGTAAAATAGCCAGAAGGGCTGCTTCTTTCCTATTGAAGAATCTTATGGAAGGAAAAGACTACTCTAACTCTTCTATAGGAGTCTATGAGCTCAATGCACTGAACAGACTTACCTCTCTGACCAAGAATAACTGGGAATCCATGAAGAGAAACATCTCTATGGAGCAGCTTAACACAGCTATTAATACTGCAAGAGGTGTAAGTAATGAGGCTCAGGAGACTATGGATGCTCCTACTGAAACTACTGTCGAGGCTCCCAAAGTAGCCAAAACAAGAATTGAGATTATAGCTGATAGAGAGCTGGCTTCCCTTAAGAAGGCTTATAAAACTGAGGCTATCAGGCTTAGACAATTCGGTCAGAATAATAAAGAGTTCTCTACTGCCCAGAAGAAATTTCTCAATAACTTGGCCAATAGAATGAAGAGAGGTCAGTATAAAGCTGGTATTTATGAGTTCATAAAGAGAGCTGACCAGGACTCTTCTGCTCTTGAAAAGAGAATTGCTACACTTGAATCGAAGGAATTGAAAGAAAGAATGACTCAGTTGAGAAATATTGACTCATATCTTTCATCCTATGTTCCTACTATCAATGATATCATTAACTCTACAGATGCTAACTCTTCAGAGTTTCAGGAGGTATATTCACCTCAGGTAATGGCTCTTCTGAAGGAGACCAGAGCAAGACTTGAAGGAGTTACAAGAAAGTATAATGCACTGAGTGTCAATACTTTCCTTGAGTTCTTAAAAGCTGAGTTCGGTCAAGATTTCATTGAGATTAAGACTGGTGCAAGGAAAGGAAAGTATTACTTTTCAGACCTTATAGACAATATGGGTCCTGATGTAGGATGGGCTGACTTATGGCTGAATGCCATGGCCTCTTCTCCTGACCTTATTGGAAAGGTGCTTGACCAGGCATTCCAAAGAACTGAATATGAGGTGTATGATGAGGTAGTTAGTACACTGAGGTCTGACCTACAGTCTAAAGCAGAAGCTCTGTTTGAATCCCAAGGCAATAGAGATACATCATGGATGTATGAAAAGGATGAGAATGGAGTTCCCACTGGGTGTTATATAAGGAATATAGACTATGCCAAA
>JAGAKD010000234.1 GCA_017625815.1 Lachnospiraceae bacterium
CGGGGCGTTATCGCAAGTATATCTCTAATGATATTTCAGTAAAATCTCTTAAAAATCGACTAAAAAACTTCCTTATATGATTTTATATCCCATTCAGCATCGAGTTTGTACCTAGCGGTGTTAATCATACATCGAAAGTGCGAGGCAATAGATATTACAAAAATCTCTTATGGTCACAGGAATCAGTTTCCTATGGGTGCATATCTCAGTCAGTCCAGGGTTATAGGGCTTTAAATGTTACTGTAAACCTTGTTCCGAACTCTGGGCGGGATAACACGTCTATGGTTCCATCGTGAGCATCGATTATCCATTTTGCGATAGAAAGACCTAAGCCTGAGCCACCAGTCTCCCCATTACGCGCTTCATCAGAGCGGTAGAAACGTTCAAAGATGTGTACAACCTCTGACTCCTCCATACCTATACCCTCATCCTGAATAACGTAGCTCACTTCTCCTGGGCGTGACTTAACCATAAACTTTATTGTGTTGCCCTCAGAGGAATATTTGGCAGCATTCTGGACAAATATACGAACTGACTGCTTAACCATAGCAATATCGCCACTCATTCGTGCTGGTGGATTGCTTATATTTCCCTCATCATCAACCACATTTCCTGAGCTATTCACAAATCTATAGATGTGTTTTTCATCTATCATAAGAGACTCTTCCCAAACCTCTTTTATAACCTCATTCAAATCAAAATCTACGAAATTAAGTGTATTTCTACCACTGTCACCACGAGCAAGGAAAAGTAACTGCTCAATAAGCTCCTTCATATGCTCGGACTCGTGTTTTAAAGCCTCTATAGACTCATTTAATATATTCTCATCCTCTTTGCCCCATCTATCAAGCATATTTACATATCCCTGTATAACAGATATAGGAGTACGAAGCTCATGTGAAGCATCAGACACAAATCTAGACTGTTGCTTTTGAGTTTGTTTCATTCTATAGAGGAGATTGTTTAAGGCTACTTCTATACTCTGTAAATCCTTATCTCCTGTTGATATTTTTGCATTTGGTGAATCGGGAGATATACTCTCAATAGCATGCTCTAAGCTCTCAAATTTGGATGCATCAAGAGGTAAAGAGCTTAAGGCTTCGGCTTTCTTAGCAAGCTCATTCAAAGGTTTAAGTTTTCGCCTAATCTCTCCTGTTCCAAAAAGAGCAAACAGCAAATGTAATAGTTCAAATGACACTAAAATAATAGCTGGCAATATCAAATAATCTGCCACCTGACAAACAAGATATGAATAGATTCCCTCTTCCTCTGTTTCTATGACAAAGAGCAAATCATCATAGCCATTCTCAGCAGTAAAATACATTCTATCAACGTGTTCACTGCTTGGAACTTGCTCATATCTCCAATATGCAAATGTTCCGATAATCAGAAATACCAGAAGTATATCAAAGCCCAGTATACCGAAAAATCGTTTTAGCCAGAAGCTCGTATTAATTCTTCTGGCTATAGATGTCATTCGCTTGTTATCATTCATACTTAATTATCCTTTATAACGTACCCCACACCACGAATAGTCTGGATTAACTTGATACCATATTTATCATCTATCTTGGTTCTTAAGTATCTTACATATACGTCTATAATATTGGTTTCCCCAATATAATCATATCCGCATACTTCATTCATAAGTTTTTCTCTATCAAGCACAATATTTTTATTGCGCATTAGCATATGTAAAAGTTCAAATTCTCTATTAGTAAGCTCTACATTTTCACCCTGCACAGTTACCTCGTGACGCTCCTCATCCAAAGCTACACCCTTTATCTCAATCTTATGTGTAACATGTGTGGAACCACCACGTTTCTTTAAGGCTACTCTAATACGAGCAAGTAGCTCTTCTATAGCAAACGGCTTTGTTATATAATCATCTGCTCCTGCATCTAAACCAGATACCTTATCCATAACTGCATCTCTAGCAGTTAACATAATTACAGGAACTTCCTTCTCCAACCTGATTCTTCTAAGTACCTCAAGACCATTGAGCTTAGGTAGCATAACATCAAGCAGTATAAGGTCAAATTCCTCTGCTAAGGCTTTATCTAGACCTTCTCTTCCATCAAAAGCCTTAACAACCTGGTTACCTTCATGAATAAGCTCTAACTCAATAAATCTTGCTATATTTACTTCATCTTCAATAATCAAAATCCTGTTTGCCATAGATACTCCTAATTAGTTGTTGTCATTCTTCTTAAAGTCATTCTTAAGGTTATCGCATGCCTCTGATGCTTTTTCACATACATTGTTTATATCAATTGTAGTGCTCTCAAAACCTTCAAAATAATAGTGGCAGTTAGTAAAGAGACCAATAACAAGTAATAAAACAGTAAGTGGTAATAAGAAAATCAAAGCTAATACCAAAAGTATAACTGGTATAGACATAACATTCTTACCTTCCTTAGTTACATTGAAGCTAGTCTCGCAACCCTTTCTAATCACTCTTCCACACCAATCGAAGAACTTGTTAAAAGCATCTCCTACTGAAGTCCCCTTGCAATCATTCTCGTAAGTCTTCTGTGCAACTGCAAACTCTTCTGATGTTCTGTCATCTGATGTTGTTGTATAGCTTGACATCTTTGGTGCTGAAACCTTACCTAACTTCTCAAGGTAGATGAGTGCATCAAGCATATCATATTCACATGCCTCTAAGGCGCCCTTTGCTTCCTCGTAGCTAACTCCTGTCTTCTCTCTTAACTTCTCAACCTTTTCTAACTTTTCCATAATAATTCTTCCTTTCTGATATTTAATCCTCTATTTTCTTGAAGGTGTATCAACCTTATGGCTGTATAATACTCCCCGAAAATTAATCTAAAATAGAAAAAAGATTAAAATCAGATTAAAAAATGAAAATATTTATTAATTATCTTTGATTATAGAATATGGAAGTTTAGGTGTCAAACAAATATAAACACGCATACTCCAAGAATTGCTATTAGAAGGGCACTAGCCTTTCCTTTATTGTTCATATTTTCCCTCCTTTAATATTTTATCCTTCATAATATAGACAAAATATTTTTTTAAATGGTTGGGATTATTTATATTGGATAATCTCATCTATTTTATTATCTGATGATATTGTATCCCATACTTCATCATCATAATATATCGATGCCTCTATACTTACAGTACGATTGCCTGAATATACATCGGAAATATTAAGCTCTATGGTGTACTCATCAAATTCCCAAGCTATCAAGTACATAGCAGAAGATATACCCGCATAATTTCCTTCCACAACATCATCTACACAGGAACCATCCTCATCCCAATCATATGACCAGAAATATGTAGGTGCTCCCCATGTTTCTACTAGATATTCTAAAATATCCTCATCACGAACATATCCATCTCCATCATAATCCTTTATATTTGCTCTTACATCCTCGCTAAGGCCAAGACCCTCATCACCATATGAAAACTCCTGCACAAACCAACCATTATCAACACATTCCTTGTATGTTTTAGGCTCACTGGAGGCATTGGTCACAGTGATAACATCTATACTGGAAATGTAATCGTTCTTATTCTTCTCGCTAGTTAATGAATAACGTACTTCCCCAGCCTGTTCCTTTGGTTCAATCTGGCTTTCCTCCGGAGTAGAAAGTCTTGTATCAGCTAAGGCCTCGTCAAGAGATGAATATATTATACAATCATCCTCATCTGAATCATTAGCATAAAAGAAAATGCTATACTGGTCAAAGTCGTCCTTTTCAATAGGATAAGTTATTGTTCCTGCAGGAGTATTTGTATCTGCATCTATATCTCTGAAATAAGGCTCATAAAATAATCCCTCTGGAGCTGCTATAGTTTCAGCAGAAAAATCCACCTCCATTATCCATCTGGCTCCTGCTTCTTCCGCAGTATCACCTTCTGTTGTTTCTTCCGCTGTGTCATTTACTGTAGCTTCCTCAGATGTTGTTTGCTCCTCAACACCAACTTTTTCTGTTGTTTTCTCTTTGTCTTCCTTTTCTCCACAAGCAGCAAGTGAAAACAGCATTGTTGTAGCTAATATACCTGCTAATATTTTCTTTTTCATTGTCTTTATTATCCTCCATTTATTATATTTTAATATTTCCATCCAACAGTATCTATATTTCCATGTTGGTTATATCTCAGTTCTTCACTTACACCATCATTATACGTTTCCGTACTGACCTGAATTCTCTCAACTTCTAACTCTACATAAGAATTAAATCCATTATTATCAAGTGGAGTTCCATCACTATTTTCATCTATAACCCTTCTCGACTCATCTGTTGTAACTACAAATTTCAAGGTTTCAAGCATCTTACCATGATTGCCCTGAATACCTGTAGTAGATGACACCAGAACATTATAAGGTCTATCAGCCTCTACATAATAACCAATTTCAACCAATACATCCTCAGCATTTTCATTAAACCGAAGGGTATAAATTTTCATAGTTTCATCACCCTCAAAAACATTACGATCCTCATCAGGACAATATGTATATCCTAACTCTGCTACCAACCTATCCCTTAACTCCGAAGCTGTTGGATATTCCATAACCTGCTCCATGGTGGTATCCTCCTTGGGTTCGCTGTCATTATTGTTTATTATGGAGGTATCCTCTTTTGATTCACTGTCATTATTTTGAATTGCGTCAGGGCCTCCATCCCAGTTAAGGTAAATTGCTAAATTAAGGTCTTCACCAACAGGTGTTGACTGGGTGAAAAATTTGTAAGTATATTCACCAATTTGAACTGTAACCTTTTCTCCGCCGTTCATAAGTGCTCTTAACTCTTCTTTTTCCTTATCTGAAGTACAGAGAAATGAAGCTGATTCAATCCATTCTTCTCTATATGTGTCCTCATTATCATAATCATATGAAAATAGTATAATTCGCGGCATATCATTACCATCATAGGTCTCAAGTTGAAGACATATGGTTGCATCCCCATTGTATATTTCTCGATGATAAAATGTTCTATTCTCATCATAGCCAATTTCCGTATTAAACTCTGGTGCACCATATCCATACTCATCTTCAAAATAAGTCAAAAGCTCATCACAGTTTCTCTCTTCAAATCGTTCATAGTAGGTTGGTTCTTTTTTATCATCACTATTGTTGTGGATAATAATGGCCGCTGCTCCTGCACCTGCTATAGCGGTTGCCGCAAGTCCTACAGCTATCTTAGCTTTAAGTGCACCAAATCCTGTCTTGGTCGCTGCTCCTATAGCAGTTTTTGCAGCAACCTCTGTAACACCAGTTCCTGATATGGTAGACACAATCTGTGGGAATACATTTGGTACCTGAAGCCCTGTTACCTCTGCTGCAAAAAGACTTGCAAGGAATGGTACACCTGCTGAAGCATAGAGCTTTTCATCGTACTTGTTTTCATATGCCATTACACCTTCCTTAATCTTGGCTCTAGCAACACTTAAACGATAGGTAACTGTACCCGGTGGACATTCCATAATATCCGCAACTTCATACACTGATAATCCATTAAAATAATATAAAATAACTGTCTGATACTGGATATCGGAGAGTGTATTTCTCATAATATCCATAACAATCTTTCTTTTCTCTTTCTTTGTTATATACTCCTCCGGTAAAAAATTTTCATTTTCTTCAAATTTGGCATTCACAAACTCTTGATCATCTATCAGTAAAGGGGTTGTTCTAACCAAATGGCTCTTACATTTGTTAACTGCTATCTGGCTAAGCCATGGTATGAATTTTTCCTTTTCTTTCAGCTGTGAAATATTTTGATATGCAGAAATATAGGTTTCCTGCATAATATCCTTAGCATCCTCTTCACTGTGTAGAAAACTCATGCAGATAAAATAAATGTTGTTGCTGGTTTGCTTGTATACTTTTTCAAAAGCTTTATCATCGCCAATAGCCATAGCTTCTACCAGTTTTATAAGTTGTTTATCTTTCATTTCGTATCTCCTTAATAATTTTTTTGAACATTTCTTAGTTCATTTTTTGTTTTACATATATATAGACTAAATCAAATAAAAAATTGTTGGGTTTTTTCAAAAAAACTCAACAATTTTTTTATTATCAAAATGTTATATCCTCAATGAATGTATTATACAATATATCAATTATGTTGGCAACGGGACAATCTCTATGTGAGGTGTTATCACCGTAGGAAGAAATCTCTATCAACTGTCCAGAATCATTTACTACATATAAAGTATCCTGACCTGCATCACAGGCTGTATGTTCTGAGGTGAACTCAGCATCTAAATCCACAGTTTCACCTAATAAATCACATAAAAACACAACTAATTTATTAGCCTTGTCTGTCGGTTTTTCAGTCTCCTGTATTTCATACAAAATGTCTAACAACTCTTCATCCTGAGGCACATCTTCCATATCTGGGTATCCACCTTCTAGAGAATCCCCAAAAGAAAATGAATATATATTTCCTTCTTCATCTATAAAAATACCATAATCACTATATCCCCAGGCCCAGTTGGAATAGCGTCGAACTAAGATTATGTCTGGTTGGTGGGATGTGTCTTGCTCATTTGAAATATCTTTATTCTCCTTGGCCATAGCAGGATTGTAATTTATCAACAGTAAAGCTAGCACTAGTAATACTGTTATAATAAGTTTTGTGATTATATTTAGGTTCTGACGTATTTTTGTAGAATTCATATATATACCTCCTAGGATTTGTAGTAATTTTCTTATATACAATTACTATACGTGGCAGAAAAGGATTTTTATGGAAAAAATTTTGGTTGATAATCTAATATTCATTATTGCAATTATTTTAACTACATGCTATTCTCATACAAAGCATTATAATTCTATCAAGAGTTCTTATCTCATATCTCTCTATAATCATAGAAATCTGATGCTTTACAATCCCAATATTATGCATGAGAATATATGGTTATTCAGGTCAACGGTTGTATTTCTCGTGCGATAAATAATTATATCAAAGGAGAAATATATGAAGAAAAAAACAATTTCAGAGATCGATAATATCTCGATTCAACGAAACTATAAGGACACTGTCTTTAGAATGATTTTCAACGATAAAAAGGAGCTACTTGCACTATACAATGCTATCAATGAAACTAATTATGATAACATTAATGATTTAGAAGTAACAACTTTGGAAAATGCTATTTACATGACCGTAAAAAATGATGTATCATTTGTAGTAGATATGATGACGCTTAACATTTACGAGCATCAATCTACAGTAAATCCGCATATGCCTATTAGAGATTTGGACTATGTTACAAAAACCTTTGCCAAATTCTATGAGAATAAGGATATTTACTCTTCAACTCAGAAGATAAAGCTTCCTAACCCTAGATTTATAGTATTCTACAATGGCAAAGATAAAGAGCCTGCCAGAAAAGAGCTAAGGCTTTCCAATCTGTATATGTTCCCTGAGGACAATCCACAGTTAGAACTAATTGTAACTCAAATTAATATCAATCCTGGCTACAATGATGAACTTATGGAAAAGTGCAAAACTCTAAATGATTATACTCAGTTCGTAGAGCTGACTAGAAAATATGAGAAATCATACCCTATTGAAGACGCCATAAACATAGCTGTCGATGAGTGTATAAACAGGAGCATATTAGCTGATTTTCTAAAAAAGAACAGAAATGAGGTTGTGAGTATGAGTATATTTGAATATAACGCAAAGCTTCACGAAGATACCTTGAAGGAAGACAGCAAGGAGGAAGGTAGAGCAGAAGGTAGAGCGGAAGGTAGAGCGGAAGGTAGAGAGGAAGGTAGACAAGAAGAACGAACAAATAGCATATCCACTTTAATCGCTACTCTAAAAGAACTCAACATTCCTGAAAATCAAATTATAGAACAGGTTGTTAACAAATATAAACTGACACCGGAAGACGCCAGAGAAAGAGTAAAATCACAAAATTAGGCAAGCAACCCCCAACGCAGGTACTGTATCATGCAGTACCTACGTTGGGGGTATTATGACGTATAACACAAATTAGAACTTTGCCCTTAGTTTCTTAAGATAAGAATTCTTCAGCTCATTCTCATCCTTCAGCTTAGCCTTCTCATCCTCTAGATACTTAATATAATCCCTACAAAGCTTAACACCACCACGGACGGCTATGTCCTCATGCTGCTCCATTTCGGCAAACCATGCCTCTAGGGATTTCTGGCGTATATCATTAAATGTGTTGTCAGGTTGTGTAAACATTCTGTTCTCCTTAATTATGGTTTGCTTTCAACTCCGTATATTTTTGCTTACTGCCAAACGCTTTATCCACAGGATACTTCTCTTCGTTCCACTAAAATATTTCTAGAAGTTCTGATGCCTCTAGACTTATAGAAATATCCAAATCCTTAGGATTGGGGAGTTGCTTTTTCTATCAATGATTTATGAAAATTATTCATTCCATCAAAAATATCATCTATTTTCTTTGTAGCTATTAATTACTCTTTAAACATATTTTTTCATTATATATCTATTCTTATATACATACAAATTTTTTTGTCATCCCACCATTGGCGAGTAAAAGATGCGGTGTCCCTTTGTGCCGGTTGCCTCAAAAAACAAAAGCCTCCAACCGAGTTATAGAACAACTTATGCCCGAAACACCAATTACAATAAAGCCCCTTCCCATAGCCAGCTCGTAAATAACGAAAGGCCCCACAGGATAACCTCCCGTGGAGCCAAAACATTTCTAATATACCAAACTATAAACTAGCTTTAACCTGCTTGTAAATTCCCTCTGCATCAAGTTCATACTTCTTAAGAAGCTCCTTAGCTGGACCAGATTCGCCGTATACGTCCTTAACGCCAATACGAGTAACCTTAGTAGGACACTTCTCAGCGAGAACCTCAGCAACTGCACTTCCAAGACCACCGATGATAGAATGTTCTTCAACAGTGAAAATCTTGCCAGTAGCCTTAGCTGCTGCAACTACAATATCCTCATCAAGAGGCTTGATAGTGTGGATATTGATAACCTGTGCGCTGATACCATCTGCCTCAAGCATCTCAGCTGCCTTAAGAGACTCAGAAACAGGAAGACCAGTTGCAATAATAGTAAGGTCAGTACCCTTTCTTAACTCAACACCCTTGCCGATTTCGAACTTGTAGGTAGCCTCATCATTGATAGTAGGCACTGCAAGTCTACCGAAACGAAGATAGCAAGGACCATAATACTCGTAAGCTGCCTTAACAGCTGCACGAGCCTCAACGTCGTCTGCCGGGTTAATAACCACCATACCTGGGATAGTTCTCATAAGAGCAATATCCTCATTACACTGATGAGTAGCACCATCCTCACCAACTGAAATACCAGCGTGAGTAGCACCAATCTTAACATTAAGCTTTGGATAACCAACCGCATTTCTAACCTGCTCAAAAGCACGACCAGCAGCAAACATAGCAAAAGAACTTGCAAATGGTACAAAACCTGCTGTTGACATACCAGCAGCAATACCAACCATATTAGCCTCTGCAATACCACAATCAATGTGTCTGTCTGGGAATGCATTTCTGAACTTAATAGTCTTAGTAGCCTCTGCAAGGTCAGCATCTAAAACCACAAGATTATCATGTTCTTTACCGAGTTCAACTAACGCATTACCGTAGCTGTCTCTTGTTGCTATCATATCTCCTAACATAATGCGTCACCTGCCTTTCCAAGCTCATCCATAGCAATAGCATACTCCTCGTCGTTAGGAGCCTTACCATGCCAGCCAGCTTTGTTCTCCATAAATGAAACGCCCTTACCCTTAACAGTGTGAGCGATAATAGCAGTAGGCATACCCTTAGTTGCCTTTGCCTCAGCAAATGCTGCATCAATCTCATCGAAGTCATTACCATTGATGCTGATAACGTGGAAACCAAATGCTGCAAACTTCTCATCTATAGGATAAGGTGAACACACCTCGTCAACTGAACCATCAATCTGAAGATTGTTGTTATCAACGATAACAACAAGGTTGTCTAACTTGCGGTGACCAGCAAACATAGCAGCCTCCCAAATCTGACCTTCCTGAATTTCACCGTCACCACATAAACAGTAAGTGCGGTAATCCTTACCACTCATCTTAGCTGCAAGAGCCATACCAACTGCTGTTGAAAGACCCTGACCAAGAGAACCTGAAGACATATCCACACCTGGAATGTGCTTCATATCAGGATGTCCCTGAAGGTAAGAACCTGTATGTCTAAGAGTAAGTAAATCCTCCACTGGGAAGAACCCTCTATTTGCCAATGTTGAATATAAACCTGGTGCAGTGTGACCCTTTGAGAGAACGAATCTGTCTCTGTTTTCATCCTTAGGATTAGCTGGGTCAATGTTCATCTCCTCAAAATAGAGATAAGTAAAAATATCTGCTGCTGAAAGAGAACCGCCTGGGTGTCCTGCCTTTGCACTGTGTACACCAGTCACGATGCCCTTACGAACCTCTACAGCCTTCTTTTGAAGCTCTAATTTGTTCATAGCTTTACCATGTCCTTTCGTTAAACTCCACTAAGTTTCCGCCTAGTGATATTCATAGCTTTTAACATTATACTACAACTTTCAAAAAATGCCTATACATTTTTTAAGGGGCTGTGGTAACAGCCCCTATTAAAATCATTTACGCTTCCTCGCCGAAAACAGCCAAGTAATCCTGCTGGAATTTCTCAATACCCTGTGATGTAAGAGGGTGCTTAGTCATCATCTCAATTACTGAGTATGGAACTGTCGCAATATCTGCACCTGCAAGAGCACAATCAGTAACGTGAATTGGGTTACGAACTGATGCACAGATAATCTCTGTCTCAAGCTGATAGTTTTCAAAAATAGTTACGATATCCTGGATAAGGTCAATACCAGTTGTAGAAATATCATCAAGTCTTCCAAGGAATGGTGAAACATAAGTTGCACCTGCTCTAGCAGCAAGAAGAGCCTGAGCTGCTGTGAATATAAGAGTTACATTTGTCTTGATACCCTCTGCTGAAAGAACCTTAACTGCCTTAAGACCCTCAACTGTCATAGGAATCTTAACTACCATATTAGGGTGAATAGCTGCTATCTCTCTACCCTCTATAATCATAGTCTCTGCATCAATAGTTGTAGCCTTAACCTCTCCACTGATAGGACCATCAACGATAGTTGTAATCTCCTTGATTACCTCGTTAAAATCTCTTCCTTCCTTTGCAATAAGTGATGGGTTTGTAGTAACACCACAGATAACTCCCATCTCATTTGCCTTTCTAATATCATCAACATTAGCTGTATCTATAAAAAATTTCATGACCTACATCATCCTTTCTTTTGAAATTCATTTTAACTGTATATATGCCCAGATTCTATGACATCTATAACTAAAATCTAGCTAAGTGCTTCCATAACTTCCTTACGATATGGAATAGATGGTACTGCACCCTCTCTCGTTACCGCAATAGATGATGCCTTTGCACTCATCTTAAGAATATCTGGAATATCCATACCATCAATAATACCTGCCAAGAAATATCCTGTAAATGTATCGCCAGCAGCTGTTGTATCTACTGCCTCAACCTTGAATATTGGCTGGTGATATCTCACATCCTTATCAGCATAGATTGCTCCATCACCACCAAGAGTAAGAACTATCTTAGCATTTGGATAAAGCTCAACAACCTTTGCAATAATATCATCTGGTTCTGTAAGACCAGTAATCTGACCACCCTCTACCTCGTTCATAAGGAAGTAGCTAATCTTGCTCATATCAACTGCATCAAGTCTCTCATTAAATGGAGATGGGTTAAGGGCTATCTGCATTCCCTTCTCGTAAGCCTTATCTACAATATAAGGAATCATATTTACTTCATTTTGAAGAAGAAGTATATCCCCTGCCTCAAAATTTGCTATTACGCTGTCAACATACTCTTTAGTAAGCTTCTCATTGGTTCCACCGTAGAGAAGTATACAATTCTGAGCGCTCTTGTCTATCTGAATTATGGCGTGACCTGTCTTTCCCTCTACTTTCTGGATATAGTCAGAATTAACACCATATTCCTTACAAGCCTCAATAAATGCCTGACCATCTCGCCCTATCATACCGCCGTGATATACGTCGGCTCCAGCCTTAGCAAGTGCTATAGACTGATTCATACCCTTTCCACCAAGGAATATATTCATACCATCGGTGGCCTGAGTTTCACCAGGCTGCACGATGTGGTCTACATTATATACATGGTCTAAATTCATAGAACCTATATTTAAAACCTTCATATACCTTATGCCTCCTATAGCATCCGATTGATTATCAGTACCTGAAGAGAAGCTTTCCTTCTCTTCAGCATACTGAATTCTTGCATATCATTAATTACTGTGCGTTATCTATAGTTATAAGTGTTACCTCTACAGGAACTGAAGAAGGAATTGACTCACCATTGATAAGCTTTACAGCGTACTCTACTGAAGTATAACCAATAAGGTCTGGCTGCTGTGCTATTGTTGCTGCCATTCTGCCTTCCTTAATAGCTGCGATTGCATCATCTGTTGCATCAAATCCAACTACAACTACGTCCTTGCCTGCTCCTGAAATTGCCTCCAGTGCACCAAGTGCCATCTCATCATTTGCTGCAAATACTGCCTTAACATCTGGGTTAGCCTGAAGGATATTCTCCATAACTGTCATACCCTTTGTTCTATCAAAATCAGCAACCTGGCTTGCTACTACATCAAGCTTGTCATCTGCAATGTTGTGGAAGCCTGTTCCTCTGTCGATAGCTGCTGATGCTCCTGATGTTCCCTGAAGCTCTGCTACCTTAGCCCCCTCACCTAACTCATCAACGATAAACTGTGTTGCAAGCTCTGCACCGAGAACATTATCTGATGCTATCTGACAATCTACTTCTACACCATTTACTACTCTATCTACTGAGATAACCTTTACACCCTGGTCAATAGCATTCTGTACTGCACCTGAAACTGCATCTGAGTCAACTGGGTTAACAATAAGAACACTAATATCCTTTGCTAAAAGGTCTTCAATATCTGCTACCTGCTTAGTTACATCATCACCTGCATCTACTACTGTAAGCTCAACGCCTAACTCGTCTGCTGCCTTCTTAGCACCATCTGCAAGAGTCACGAAGAATGGGTTGTTCTGAGTTGATACTGATAAACCGATACCACCATTTCCAACTATTTCCCCTGAACCTGTACTAGCTGCTGCATATGTGTCCACATTCTCTGCTGTTACAAGTGTAACCTCTACTGGAATTGAAGCTGGAATTGTCTCACCTTCAATAAGCTTAACTGCATTCTCAACTGCTGTGTAACCGATAAGCTCTGGCTGCTGTGCTATTGTCGCTGCCATTCTGCCTTCTCTGATTGCTGCAAGTGCATCATCTGTTGCGTCGAAACCAACTACCATTACATCCTTGCCTGCTCCTGAGATTGCCTCAAGTGCACCAAGTGCCATCTCATCATTTGCTGCAAATACTGCCTTAACATCTGGGTTAGCCTGAAGAATATTCTCCATAACTGACATACCCTCAGTTCTGTCAAAATTAGCAACCTGACTTGCTACTACATCAAGTTTATCATCTGCAATGTTGTGGAAGCCTGTTCCTCTGTCGATAGCTGCTGATGCTCCTGATGTTCCCTGGAGTTCTACTACCTTAACATTCTCACCTAATGTATCTACGATATACTGTGTTGCAAGCTCTGCACCTGCTACGTTGTCTGATGCGATTTCACAATCAACTGTTACACCATTTACTACTCTATCTACTGAGATAACCTTGATACCCTGATCAATAGCATTCTGTACTGCACCTGAAACTGCATCTGAGTCAACAGGGTTTACGATAAGTACACTGACATCCTTTGCTATAAGATCCTCGATATCTGCAACCTGCTTAGTTACGTCATCACCAGCATCTACTACTGTAATCTCAACACCTAAGTCTTTTGCTGCCTTCTTTGCTCCATCTGCTAAAGATACGAAGAATGGGTTGTTCTGTGTTGAAATTGATAAACCGATTGAACCATTAGTTACTTTTTTCTTCTGTGAATTGTTTTCACCGTCTATTGTAATTCTGCAAGCTGTAAGAGAAAGCATCATTACAAGTACTAAAGCTAACGCTAAAAATCTTTTTATATTTTTCATGCTTTATACCTCCATCTAATCTACTGATTATCGCTTGCGGTCTGATAATACTGCTACAAGGATAACGATTGCCTTGATAACTTCCTGATAGTATGAGTTTACACCTAAGATGTTCATACCATTGTTAAGTACTGCGATGATAAGAACACCAGCAAATGTGCCCATAATCTTACCACGTCCACCACTCATACTTGTTCCACCAAGTGCAACAGCAGCGATAGCATCAAGCTCATATCCATCACCAAGTGTTGGCTGAGCTGAATCAAGTCTTGAAATCATGATAAGACCTGCAAGAGCTGATAAAAATCCTGAAATAGCGTAAACTGAAATCTTTGTCTTTGATGTGTTAACACCTACAAGGTTAGCACACTTTGCATTACTACCAGTTGCATAAATTCTTCTACCAAATGTAGTCTTATGAAGTATAAACCAGAAAATTGCTAATGCGATTAAAAGTATAATTACAGGTATTGGAATTGCAAACCAAGGATTCTCAGCTGGTCCGAATTCGATATTACCTTTACCAAGTAACTTAAATAAGAATGCTCCTGACTCGCTCTCAATGCTAGCTGCAAGTCTTGAGATTGGCTTACCATCTGTAATAATAAGTGCTATACCACGATAAGCTGTCATTGTGATAAGTGTTGCAATGAATGGCTGAAGACGACCCTTAGTTACTAAGATACCACTTACTGTACCAAGTACTGTACCAACTAAAAGTGCTCCTGCTATTGCAAGTGGTGCAGGTACACCATGAATAAGCATCTCTGCACATATAATTGCACTAAGTGCAAATGTTGAACCTACTGAAAGGTCAATACCGTCTGATAAAATTACGCAAGTCATACCAAATGCTATAAGTCCATTGAATGATGCCTGACGTAAAAGATTTAAGAAGTTGCTTGCTGTTCTGAACTCTGGGCTAATGCAACTAATTACAATTACCAATAATACTAATGCTATATATGCTCCGTACTCGCCTAATATGGCGCCTATACTCTTTTTGCTCTTTTCCATTATAAACTACCTCCTGTCGCTAAAGTCATTACCTTTGCCTGATCTGCATCTGCTCCATCAATGATGCCTCTTACTTCACCTTCACGAATTACCATTATTCTATCACTCATTCCAAGAACCTCAGGTAATTCTGATGAAACCATAATCACTGCCACACCCTTTGCTGCCATATCATTGATTACATCGTATATCTCTTTCTTAGCTCCGATATCAACACCTCTTGTTGGCTCGTCTAAGATAAGAATCTTAGGGTCTGTGTATACCCACTTAGCAAGTACAACCTTCTGCTGATTACCACCAGATAAGTTGTTACATTCATGCCATGGTCCGAAGCACTTAACTCTGAATTCGTCTATGCCCTTCTTAACTATCTCATCCTGCATATCCTTCTTAAGAACTCCGCCCTTTGATACCTTGCCTAAGTTTGCTATCTCGATATTCTCTGCAATACTCTTTTCAAGCAGGAGGCCTTCTGTCTTTCTATCCTCTGTTACAAATCCGATACCAGCCTTAATAGCTTGTCTTGGATTCTTGATAGTCACTTCTTCGCCATCAATATATATCTTGCCACTGTCCTTCTTAAGGTTACCAAATATAGCCTGCATAATCTCAGTTCTACCAGCTCCCATAAGTCCTGCTACACCGAGAACCTCACCAGCTCTAACCTCGAATTCTACATCGTGGAAAAGCTTGCCACTTGTAAGACCTTCAACCTTAAGAACTACATCTCCAATCTTTGAATCTCTCTTAGGGAAACGCTCTCCAATCTCACGACCAATCATCATCTGTACTACATCGTCCATAGTGAGGTCTTTAATTTC
>JAGAKD010000235.1 GCA_017625815.1 Lachnospiraceae bacterium
GCTGCTTTAATTAAATGGGTAATAAAGCATTGAAGTTCTGTGATTCTAAGAAATATAGATAGGGCGGTGATACCGCCAAAAATAGAATTGAAAATTAATGCTTTATAAAAGCTTATCACTTTTTTGTATGCATTGCAAGTACAAAAATGGTAACTACATATTCACAAATCCTTTAAGCATATTAAATTTATTCTTTTCCTCAGGTGATAAACTTTCTTCAATAACCTCTAATAGCAAGTCAGTTTCCTTTTTCGTAAATGCCATATTTCTTCTGTTGAGTTCTTGATTTACCTTCATAATTTCTGGGAGGAGTTCTTCCATCGACTTGTCCTTGCTTTTTTGCTTTATTTCCATAATGATTTTGAGCTTTAGTGGGTCTACACCTTTTAGTTTTGGGTTGTTATTAAAACGCTCATCTGAGGATGTGTTGATAGGATGGTTTTTGTTTATATTACGTTGTTCTGGTGTTGGACTATTTGGTTTGCTATTTGATTGATTTGTTCTAGCTTGAAAAACTTGATTACGATTCATATTGTTTTGGTTATACGGATTAAACATCATAGATATTATTCCCTTTCTTCATTGTTTAGAATAGATAATACACTTTCATATAGACTTCCGCTGTTTGAGATGTTGTCATTACTGTTGTTAAATGTTGGATTTGTAGAAAATGAAGAAAACATACTAGAAAGTGAGTTTGAGTTTTGATTATTTTCTTGCGTCATATTCATCATTTCCATCATGCTCATCATTTGCTTCATTTGTTGCATCGAAGAGGAAATATTTCCTGGAAGGAAACTGCACATATCTGATAGCATTTCTTCTGTGGTTTTTGGATGACAATCGAAGCCACAGGAGGATATGTAATCTTTGTTGTCCAAACTTTTCATGATAGACATAAGCTCTCGATATTTAATGAAGAGGACAAGAGGTTTTTTGTAGGGATACTCAACAAAGGGAACCATTGCTTCAAGAAAAAATAGAGAATCGTCTGATATTAACTTGTCTAAAGGGTGAATTCTTGAATTATGGTTCATACTATTTCCTCAAGTCTGATTACTATAAATATATGGTTTTTGCTAGTTTAATATACTAATTCATTTTATTAGCTACAGCTTGTTATAGGTGGTTGAAAAAAGGGGCAGATGCCCCCTTTTTCATATTAGCAGTGTAATTAGCAACCACAACCACAGTTGTTTCCGCCAAAAGTGCTACCGTTACCATTGCAGCAGAAGAGAAGAATAAGGATAATCCAAATCCAATCACAGCCACAGCCATCATTTCCCCAAGAACTGCCACCGTTACCACCACAGAGAAGTAAAAGAATAATTATCCAAATACAAGAACAACCACCACTATTACCTCCGAAACCGAAAGTGTTGCCACATCCGCAAGAAGTTGCTGATAAATCGCTCATTATGTTGCCTCCATTATTTCTTTATGGTTTATATTATTCATATGATAAGAATGTGTTAAAAAAACTTAATTGATTTTGGGGTTGTGTGAGATAATTATAAATGATAATATGTTTCCATAGAAAAAAGGGGTACACTATGGGCAAAAGAAAGTTTGAAAGGTTATTACTAAAAAATACTCTGGCCATTGCCTTGCCGGCTATGGTTGTTTTTTTGGTGCTCATAATTTTATTTTCTAAACACCCACTATTTAAACAAGTTAAATGTGTCACTGTAGCTGATATGGAGAATTATGAGGCTAATATTGGACAGTTGTACCTAGATAATACTACTAATGTAGAGGTTACTGTTACAGATTTATATTATACTGGATTTGATTATTATGTTGATGGAGAGATAAAGGGTGCATACTATTATTCCACTGTCACAGACAAAATGACCTTGTATTTGATTAATACTAAGGAGCCACTTAGTTATATTGAAAAGACAGTGGTTAAGGGCAAGATTATAAGAGATAATATTTCTGCAGAGCATATTATTAATAGACTTGCTACGGAAAATGATATGGAAGCAGAACTAATCAAAGGATATTGTTTTGACTATATAATAAGTGAACCTGATTATCCTCATTCTTATATAATCATGCTGTATGTTTTTTTCCTTATGCCTATAATGGTGTGTAGTCTTATACTTGTCTATACTGTTGTTATATGGTATAACCCTAGTATTCATACTCAGAGCAAGCAGCTTGCTGAGTATGGCGATATTAAAACAATTATTGAAGAATTAAATGTTCAGCTTAAAAATCACCTATTGTTTAAAAAGAATAATATTTATATCACGAAGGATTATATGATAGTAAATTATTTTATTAGAACAGATGTTATTAAGTTGGATTTTGTCAAATATTTGTCTAAAAACCTTGTTGAAAAGAATGAATTTCCTCGAGGAATTGTTGAAGTGTTTAGACTTACTATGTCAAACGCAGAAAATATTTTCTATGAGGTGGACTTTGTGAGTGAGGACCTTATAGATGACGTTGTTAGTTACATTAGAGGCGTCAACAAACAAGAAAAAAAGGCTTGACACTAAGTTTCAATGTGCTAGAATAGTTATTTGTAAAGTCAATATTTAAAGACAATGAAGGTGCAACAAGGATTTATCACCCCTGACAGAGATGGAAGGTCGTAGGCTGGAAGCTTTCCACAGGCTAAGGATATTTCTCATTTTCACACTGGAGTCATATATTTGAACAGATATAGAGTGATGACTCTATACAAGTAGGATATATCGTTTATGTACGTTACACATATAGAGTGCGATTTGTTTAATCGAAATTGGGTGGTACCGCGGATATTATACTTCGTCCCTTTTGGGGATGAAGTTTTTTTATTTTCCCAAGCACTTAAAGAATATGTTTATTTTTATATTAATGGAGGATTCAAGATGAAAGAGAAGTTGCAAAACATTAAGGAAACTACTCTTGCCCAGATTGAGGCAGCAACTGATATAGCTACTCTTAATGACATTAAAGTGGCTGTACTTGGTAAGAAGGGTGAGCTTACTCAGGTGTTGAAGAGTATGAAGGACGTAGCACCAGAGGATAGACCAAAGGTTGGTCAGATGGTTAATGATACTAGACAGGCTATTGAAGAGGTACTTGAGGAAAAGACTAAGTCTATCAACAGTGCTATTCGTGCAGAGAAGATGAAGAGAGAAACTATCGATGTTACACTTCCAGGTGTAAAGAAGATAGATGGTCATAGACATCCAAATCAGATTGCTCTTGAAGATTTAGAGAGAGTATTTATCGGTATGGGTTACGAGGTTGTAGAAGGTCCGGAAATTGAGTACGACAAATATAATTTTGAGCTTCTTAATATTCCTGCAAATCACCCTGCAAAGGATGAGCAGGATACATTCTACATTAATAAGGAGATTCTTCTTAGGACTCAGACATCACCTGTACAGGCAAGAATTATGGAGCAGGGCAAGCTTCCTATCAGAATTCTTTCACCAGGTAGAGTTTTCCGTTCAGACGAAGTGGATGCAACACATTCACCATCCTTCCATCAGGTAGAAGGTCTTGTTATAGATAAGAATATTACAATGGCAGATTTAAAGGGAACTCTTGATCAGTTTGCTAAGGAGTTCTTTGGTGAAAAGACAAAGACTAAGTTCAGACCACATCATTTCCCATTTACAGAGCCATCAGCAGAAGTTGACATAACTTGCTTTAAGTGTGGCGGTAAAGGATGTAGAGTATGTAAGGGTAGTGGTTGGATTGAGATTCTTGGTTGTGGTATGGTTCACCCACATGTACTTGAAATGTGTGGTATCGACCCTAACGAGTATTCAGGCTTTGCTTTTGGTATCGGACTAGAGAGAGTAACACTTCTTAAGTACGAGATAGATGATATGAGACTTTTATACGAGAATGATACTAGATTCTTAAATCAGTTCTAATAGGAGGTAAAGGAAAATATGAATACACCGATTTCATGGATTAAAGCGTACGTTCCTGATTTGGACGTAGAGATAAATGAATTTGTAGACAAGATGACTCTTTCCGGCTCACACGTAGAGTGTTATGAGAAGAAGGATAAGAATCTTGAAAAGATAGTAGTAGGTAAGATTGAGACTATGGAGCAGCATCCAGACGCTGACAAGCTTGTGGTTTGTCAGGTTAATATTGGTGCTGAGTCAATACAGATTGTAACCGGAGCTAAGAATGTTAAAGTGGGAGATGTTATTCCTGTAGTTCTTGATGGTGGTAAGGTTGCTGCAGCTCATGGTGATAATAATGAGTACCCAGACGGAATTAAGATTAAAAAGGGTAAGCTTCGTGGTATTGAGTCAAATGGTATGATGTGTGGTATCGAGGAACTTGGCTCATCAAGAGATTTCTATCCAGAAGCACCAGAGGATGGAGTATATGTATTCCCAGAGGATTCAGGTGTTAAGCCTGGTGATGATGCTGTGGCAGCACTTGGTCTTAATGATGCAGTGGTTGAGTATGAGATTACATCAAATAGAGTAGATTGTTTCTCAATGATTGGTATGGCTAGAGAGGTTGCAGCTACATTTGACAAAGAATTCATTCCACCAGTAGTTGAGGTAAAGGGCTCAGGTGGAAATGTTAATGATTACATTTCCGTAGAGGTTCAGGATACTGACCTTTGCCCAAGATATGTTGCTAGAGTAGTTACAGATATTAAGATTGGACCATCACCTAAGTGGATGAGAGAAAGACTTGCCGCTCAGGGAATTCGTTCGATTAACAACTTAGTTGACATAACTAACTATGTTATGGAAGAGTATGGTCAGCCAATGCACGCTTTTGATCTTGATACAATTGCAGGTAACAAGATTATCGTTAGACGTGCAAAGGATGGTGACAAGTTCGTTACTCTTGATGGTCAGGAGAGAAGTCTCGATAAGGATGTTCTCATGATTTGTGATGGTGAAAAGGAAGTTGCTATAGCAGGTATCATGGGTGGTGAAAACTCTATGGTAACTGACAATATTAAGACACTTCTTTTTGAGGCAGCATGTTTTGATGGAACTAATATAAGACTTTCAACAAAGAGAATTGGACTTAGTACTGACGCTTCATCTAAGTTTGTTAAGGGACTTGATCCAAATCTTGCACTTGAGGCTATTAACAGAGCTTGCCAGCTTATTGAAGAGCTTGGTTGTGGTAAGGTTGTAGATGGCGTGGTTGATGCTTATGCAAATCCTGTAAGCGATAAGGAGCTTCCATTTGAGCCTGAGAAGATGAATGCACTTCTTGGTACAGATGTAAGCAAAGAGCAGATGCTTAAATATTTTGATAAGCTTGGACTTAAGTATGATGAGAAGACTAATATGCTCACAATTCCTACATTTAGACAGGATCTTAACTGTATGGCAGATCTTGCAGAGGAGGTTGCTCGTTTCTATGGATACGATAACATCCCTGTAACTCTTCCACGTGGTGAGTCAACAACTGGTAAAAAGAGTTATCCAGAAAGAATAAATGACGTAGCTAGAAATATTTGCGAAGCAAATGGCTTCTCAGGAGCTATGTGCTACTCATTTGAGAGTCCAAAGGTATTTGATAAGCTTCTTATCCCAGAGGATTCAGCATACAGACAGGCTATAGAGATTATGAATCCACTTGGAGAGGATTTCTCAATTATGAGAACTATTTCCTTAAATGGACTTCTCACATCTCTTTCAACTAACTATAACAGAAAGAATAAGAATGCAAGATTATATGAGCTTGCAAATGTATATATACCAAAGGCACTTCCACTTACTGAGCTTCCTGATGAGAAGATGAAGCTTACTATGGGAATGTATGGTGATGGCGATTTCTTCACTTTAAAGGGTGTTGTTGAGGAAATGTTTGATAAGTTGGGCTTTGGTTCAACTGTTGAGTTTGAGCCAACAACTGAGCATCCATTCCTTCATCCTGGTAGACAGGCAGTTATTAAGAAGGGTAACCTTGAGATTGGATACATGGGACAGTTACACCCAGAGGTTGGCGACAACTACAAGATTAAGGCAGATGTTATAGTTGCAGTTATTGATATGGCTACAGTTACTATGCTTTCAACCTTTGACAGAAAATATGAAGGTATTGCTAAATTCCCTGGAATGACAAGAGACTTAAGCCTTGTAGTAGATAAGTCAATCTTTGTAGGTCAGATTGAAAAGGTAATCAAAAAGTGTGGTGGAAAGCTCCTTGAGTCATACAAGCTCTTTGATGTATATGAAGGAGAGCAGGTAGCAGAGGGCAAAAAGTCAGTTGCTTATACTATGACATTTAGAGCTAAGGATAGAACACTTGAAGAAAGCGAAGTATCAGCTATCATTGATAAGCTCCTTAAGGAACTTGGTAAGATGGGTATAGAAATAAGAGCGTAGTTATATCTGGTGCCCACGAGTAACAAACATATACGGAGAACAATATGAAACTATCGGATTTCAACTACCACCTCCCTGAAGAACTCATAGCCCAGGATCCGCTTCAGAAAAGAAGTGACTCTAAGCTTATGGTTCTAAACAGAGAAGAAGGTAGTATAGAGCATAAAGCTTTTCACAATATAATAGAATATTTAAATCCGGGAGACTGTCTTGTTATAAATGATACAAAGGTACTTCCAGCTAGACTTATAGGTGTCAAAGAGGATACAGGAGCATCCATAGAAGTATTGTTGTTGAAGCGAGTAGACGACAAAGTATGGGAGACATTGGTTAAGCCAGGTAAAAAGGCAAGACCTGGTGCAAGGATATCCTTTGGTGATGGTAAACTGGTTGGAGAAGTAATTGATATAGTGGAAGAAGGTAACCGACTAGTTCGCTTTGAATATGATGGAATATTCGAAGAGATTTTAGATGAATTAGGCCAGATGCCTTTGCCGCCATATATAACTCATAGACTTGAGGATAAAAATAGATACCAGACAGTTTATGCTAAGCATACTGGTTCAGCAGCAGCACCTACAGCTGGATTACACTTTACTGAAGAATTATTAAAGGAAGTAGAGGAAAAAGGTGTCAAGATAGCAAGAGTAACCCTTCATGTGGGTCTTGGTACTTTTAGGCCAGTTAAGGTAGATAATATTTTGGAACACCATATGCATAGTGAGTTCTATATGATTGATGAAGAGGCTGCAAGTATTATTAATTCAGCAAAGAAAAGTGGTGGCAAGATAATTTCTGTGGGTACTACAAGTACAAGAACCTTAGAAACTGCTGCCAAGGAAGATGGAACTATAGAACCATGTAGTGGCTGGACAGATATTTTCATCTATCCGGGATATAAGTTTAAAATTGTGGACAGACTTATTACAAACTTCCATTTGCCAGAATCTACTTTACTTATGCTTGTATCAGCTCTTTATGATAGAGAAAGTATTTTAGAAGCATATGAGAAGGCTGTTGAAAAGAAGTATAGATTTTTCTCTTTTGGAGATGCTATGATGATATTATAAGAAAGTAATTTGAAGGGAGGAAAAGTTATGAGAACGTTTAAAGAAAGCTTGAAAATGTTTAAATATAACTTTTCCTCTATTTTATTGTTTGAAATTATGTTTAAGCTAATCTCTGCAGCGGTGCTTATTCCATTTTTGTATACGATACTCAATCTATCAGTAGAGATGGCAGGGATAGGTTATCTAACTACAGAGACCATGGGAATATATTTCAAGGCGCCATCAACCTATGCTTTCTTGTTTGTAATAGTTTTAGCTTTAGCAGCATATTTGCTAATTAATGTTTCGGGATTAATATATGCTATGGAGGCATCCCATAGAGAAGAAAAAATTAGTGCACTTGTTCTTTTGATAAAGGGAATATTCAATGCTTTAAGAGTTGTCAATCCAAAGAATATGGGAGCAACAATATATGTATTATTGGTGTTGCCATTTACTTATACTGTCATGATTTCTGGTTCATTGGTAGGAATGAAGCTCCCAGAATTCTTTGTGAGCTTTTTTGAGCAAAATAGAATGCTTATATCAATTGTAGTATTTGTATACATTTTGTTTTGTGTTTTCTCTCTTTTAAGAATATTTTCTTTTAATTATTATACTCTATATAAAATGGATTATAGGGAAGCAAAGCGCTTAAGCAGAAAAATCATCAAGCATAATTTCATTAAAGTTTTTGTAGGTCTAGCAATATGCAATTTGATTATAAATGGTATTCACGTATTGTTACAGGGAACCTTAGCCACAGCAATTGGTAAGATTATGGCACTTATTGTTCCATATAAGGCCTTTAGGTTTGGATTTGAAATTACGGTACAGATAGTTTTCCTAATTATATATTCAATATTTTCTATTATATCAACACCTCTAGTGTATGCTTATATTTGTAGAAGATTTTACGAGCTTGAGGGAGACGATAGCTATGATGAATATTTGCAGGTGAAGGAAAAACGTAATAAAAAGAGAAAGAGAAGAGAGCTTACACCTGAGGAAAAAAAGAAAAAAGATAGACTTTCTTTTTGGACAGTTTTTGTTGTGGCATTGCTCTTGAATGGAACATACATTTATCTTGCTTCTAGTAACAAGGTAAATCTCAATATCATTTATTCCACTAGGGCGGATGTTACTGCACATAGAGGTGACTCTATGAATGCACCTGAAAATACAATGGCTGCTATAGAAAAAGCGGCAGAAAATCAAGCGGATATTATTGAGATAGATGTTAGACAAACAGCAGATGGTGTATATGTACTTTTTCATGATGAGGACTTGTATAGGACAACAGGCGTAAAAAGAGATGTTGGAGAGTGTAATTATGACTTTATAAGCAATCTTGATGCTGGTAGTTATTTTTCCGAGGAGTATGCCGGCGAGCCTATTCCTACTCTAGAGGAAGCTCTTATATACGGTGAGGAAAATAATATATTTTACAATATAGAACTTAAGCCTGAGGATACAGACACAAATTATGTCCAGGGTATAATGGATATGCTAGAGGAGTATGATTATATAGATAATTGTGTTGTTTCGTCTATGAGTTACGAAACCCTAAAAGAGGTTAAAATCTTAAACGAAGATATAGAAACTATATATATCATCTCTATGGTTATTGGGCGTATAGAAGGTCTTGAATACGCCGATGGATTTAGTATTAAGCACAGATTTATAACTGCGGATATGGTAGAACGTATTCATAAAAAGGGTAAAAAAATATTTGCCTGGACAGTAAATGACGAGGAAAATATTAAAAAACTTCTCTTGTTGGATGTGGATAGTATTATAACTGATAATCCATACGAAACAAAGGAAATTATATATAATGCTAATCAAACTATGTTAGCTGATTGGATAAATAGATTATTATATGAGTACTAGATTATTCTAGTACTCATAATATTTTGTAATCATATCTACAAGGGAAATATAATCCTTTTTATGAACTAATTCTCTGGCGGAATGCATAGCAAGCATAGGGATACCCATATCTACAGATTTTATAGGAAGATATGATGACATAATTGGCCCTAAAGTTTGTCCGCCTGCCATACCTGAACGGTTAACCTGTTTTTTTAGAGGAATGTTATTCTCGTTACATAATGCAGTTATAACGGCGCCAGCTTCGCTGTCTGTCACATATCTTTGACTTGCGCTTGTTTTTAATACCACTCCTTGACCTAGAGTGATTTGATTTGTGATGTCGCTTTTCTCTGGATAGTTTGGATGAGTTCCATGTGCTACATCCAAAGATAAATTAAAGGCATTTGCATAAAAATTCTTGCTTGGCAGAATTCTATCAATAATATCTCTTAACAATAAGGAATCAGCCCCCTGCTTGGAACGACTGCCGATTTCCTCGTTGTCAAAAAATGCTCCAAGGGCGATACAGTTTTGAATTTTTCCAGTGCATAATGAAGACAAAATGGCAGATACAGATGAAATGTTATCTAATCTAGGTGATGAGATGAATTCATCATCTATACCAATGTATTCAGGTGCATCGGTTATATAAAGATATAAGTCATAGTCAAGTATATCCTTTGAATCTATAGAAAGAGTATTTGCTATATAATCTTTTATAAAATTTTCTTTTGATGTATCATCGGAATTGATTGTTCCAGCGAGAGGGATTAACTCCTTTTGTAAATCAAGCTCAGCGTTTTTTTCCTTTTTTAAGTGAGGAGCAAGGTTTGGAATTGTAAAAATTGGTTTTTCTGAGTCAAATAGTAGAGCTTTAGGAGAAAATACATTCTCGCCTTTTACCATAACCTTTCCAGCTAAACCAAGGGGTCTATCAAACCAAGTGGAGCTAATCAATCCGCCGTATGGTTCCACGTTTGCCTGCTTATAGCCTATTTTTGATATTTCTGGATTAGGCTTTAACTTTAACATAGGGAAATCTGTATGGGCAGCTGCCATACGAAGTGAGGTGGCGTGTTCACCATATACAAATGCAATAAGCATAGATGAATATGGTGATACCATATACTTTTTGCCAGGGATAAGATCCCATTCTGTTGTAATGTCTAATTCATCGAAACCGTTAGTTGATAGTATATTTTTACATTCTTTTACCAAATGAAATTGAGTTTTTCCCTTGTCTAGTAGGTTAAATAAATTATCCATAGTTACCTCCGAAATACAAATGTATTGGTATTAGCATTTGTTGTTTTTGATTAGTTTATCACAGTAAAACTATTTTTTCTATAGCTTCTATCTTGGGATTATAAATTAGTAGTACATATAGCTTGACCAGGACTTTTTTCTTGATATATTTTTCTTGATGATATATTATGAGGAAAGAAATTATTTGATATGGAGAATAGTATGAAAATAACAAAAGTAAAAGGATTCTCTGGTGAAGTAACAGTACCAGGTGATAAGTCAATTTCACATAGAAGTATAATGCTAGGTTCTCTTGCAAAAGGAACTACAGAGGTATACGGATTTCTTCAAGGAGCAGATTGCTTATCTTCTATAGATTGCTTTAGAAAAATGGGAGTAGAGATAGAAAATACAGGCGAGGTAGTTACCATAAAGGGCAGAGGACTTAGAGGTCTGACTAAGCCGGTAGTTACCTTAGATGTGGGCAATAGCGGTACCACAACAAGACTTATGTCTGGTATACTTGCGGCACAAAATTTTACATCTAGAGTAAATGGAGATGCATCTATTCAGAAAAGACCTATGAAGAGAATAATGACCCCTCTTTCTATGATGGGGGCTGATATAAAAAGTGAGCTTGATAATGGCTGTGCGCCACTCATAATTACAGGAAAACAGTTAAATGGAATACATTATGATTCGCCAGTAGCTTCTGCTCAGGTTAAATCAGCAATACTTTTTGCTGGATTATATGCAGAGGGTGAGACCTCTGTTACGGAACCAGCAGTTAGCCGTAATCACACAGAGCTTATGTTTGAAGAATTTGGTGTAGATATAAGATGTGAAGGAAAGACTGCTATTGTTAAACCTGCAGATGAACTATTTGCAAAAAAAATAGTAGTGCCGGGAGATATATCGTCTGCGACATATTTTATTGTTGCAGGTCTTATTACACCTGATTCCTGTATTACCATTAAAAATGTAGGTATCAATCCGACTAGAGATGGTATCATAAAGGTATGTCAGGCCATGGGAGCAGATATTACTGTAGAAAAAATATCTGGAGATATTGGAGAACCAACAGCGGATATAACAGTTAGAACATCACAGTTAAAAGGAACTGTTGTTGGTGGAGATATAATACCAACCCTTATTGATGAAATACCAGCTATTGCTATTCTTGCTTGCTTTGCAGATGGAGAAACAATAATAAAAGATGCAGAGGAGTTAAAGGTAAAAGAATCTAACCGTATAGATGTTATGGTAGATAATCTTAAGGCTATGGGAGCTGATATTGAAGCTACAGAAGATGGAATGATAATTCGTGGCGGAAAAGCTCTTCACGGAGCAATTATTGACAGTAAGCTAGATCATCGTATTGCTATGAGTTTTGCAGTTGCAGGTATGAATGCAGAAGGTGAAACTGAGATAGTGGGCGGAGAATGTGTAGAGATATCATATCCAGAATTCTATAGAGACATATATAGATTAATTAAGATGTAATCCCAAATTAGATAGGTGACTTATATTTAAGTAAAAAATGCAAATAGTAACCCCATATATTACAAATCGTTTGCGAATGTCGGTACTTAGCGAGGTACTTTCGAGCTTAGTACCGCTACTTGAGCAACCGAGCGAGAGCGTGTTTGATAATATATGGGGTTACTATTGTATTTTTGAACTAATTTTAATTATGCTTCTGTAGTATCTTCAGTTGCTTCTTCAGCCTTATCCTCAGCAACAACCTCAGCGTCAATATCTACGTAATCTCTTTCCATATCTTCAGCAGTAAGATCTAAATCATCGAAGAAAATCTCGTTCTCATCTACGATGTCCTCTTCCTTCTCGAAAAGATTAGGCATCTTATCTTTGATTGTAGTCTTAACCTTCTGAATCTTAGTGTCTACATCGTATTCTTTGTATAATTTGCTTTCCTTAATCTGATCTTTGAAAACATAGCATAAACCGCCAACAGCAGCTGTCGCAACAGCGAACTTAGCAACACCTTTTAATATCTTACCCATAATTAGTCTCCTTTTCATAATAATATTCTGCACAAATTTACTATATAATATTCTAATACAACCATAAATAAAAATCAAGAAGAATAGTATGTTGAAAGGGATAAGTATGTGTGAAAATAATGTGTTTTTAGACAAGATTTATTTGATATGTAAACTTTAGTATGTTATCCTATTAAATATAATTTTAATTCGGAGGAATATTACGTGAAGAGACCTTTACTTGAATCAGAAAAAAACTATTTAAAATGTGCAGTTCTTATAATATTAGTAGGTTGTGGATTGTGGGCAATGGGAAAGCAAACTGAGGCTATAATATGTATAGTGCTAGGTGTTTTGTTTGCTGCGTCAGCCATTGCTATGTATCTTACATCTGATCACGAAGCTGCAAAAAAGGTAATAGAAAAGAGCAAATCTAACAAGCCTACGAAGGAAGAAAAGAAAAAAGATAAGATAGAGTCTAAAGAAGAAGTAAAAGAGGCTGATATAGAAAAATCTGAAGAAGATAAAGAAGAATAAATGAGGTTTGGTTATGATAAATGTCAATATGAAGGAAAACTTTCTAAAGAGAAATGAGGAGCTAAAAGAAGAGCTTCGCATATTACAGAAGAAGTATTCTACCATATCTACATTAAGAATAATTAGTTTCTTGTCGGGCGCCGGTTTGTTTATAGTAGGTGTTGCCGATGCTTTGCCAGTGGCAGGAATATTTGGTGTGATATTTCTGCTTTTTTTTGCATACCTAATTAAAGTTCACAGTGATGTAGTCAATAAAACAGAAGTTACAGAAAGTATGCTATCTGTGGTTGATGCATATATTAATAGATATGATGATGGTTGGAGAAACTTTTCTAACACAGGAAAAGAATATTTAACATCTAGTGATACAGTTAGCTCGGATTTAGATTTATTAGGAGATAACTCACTTTTTCAATTGCTTTGTGTGGCGCATACCCAAAAGGGTGTGGAGCGATTAGTAGAAAAAATGAAGCTTGAGAATATAGATATAGCAGATATTCCTAGAAGAAAGGAAGCTATAGAAGAGCTTTCAGATATGTCTGAATTTGCTATAGAGTATGAGGCGGCAGGAATAAGACTTGCCAACAGAAAAAAGAAATTTAAGGTTGAAGAATTTGTAAAGAATTTTCAGACTGATTGTACAGCTGAGTTTCCTACTTGGGCGAATGTAGCCAGAGTTTTATGCCCTATTACATTTCTCGTCACATTGGTACTTTGGATAGTTGGGGTGTGTAACTACGGTGTTCCACTTGTGACCTTCCTTGTAATATTATCATTTTCTTGGCTTACCAAAACAATAACAGATAGAATTCTACTACCGATAAATAGTGCTGGATATGGGGCAGAGGATTACCTTGCCATGATGGAGATTATACAAAGTAATGAGTTTAACTCCTCTCTGCTTGCTGATATAAAAGAAGGAGTATGTGGAAAAAATGGTGGTATAAAAGCATTTAGAAAGCTTAGTCAGTTGAGCCAGGCATATAATATATCCTTTAATCCGCTTATTCATCAGGTCTTAAGTGGTGTGTGCTTGTGGGATTATCAGCTATGTGCAGTTGTTGAAAAATGGAAAAAGAGATATGGGAAGTATGTGGCTAACTCTTTTGAATATATTGGTGAGATGGAGGAATTGCTTAGCTTAAGTGTTTTGGGTATGACCAGAAAGGTAGGAGATGCTCATATAGATGAGCAAGAAAAAGAGCAGGTTAAGCTTTCTTGTGAAAATTTATATCATCCCCTTATTCTTCCTGAAACCGTTGTGGCTAACAGTGTAAATCTTAATGGTGGGATAACTATAATAACTGGTTCAAATATGTCTGGTAAGACTACATTTTTAAGAACCCTTGCAGTTAATCTTGCCCTTGCTTATATGGGGGCACCTATATGTGGAGATAGTTTAAATGCTAGTTATATGAAGATATTTACATCTATGAGAGTTACAGATGATGTTGCTAATGGTATATCTACATTTTATGCAGAGATACTCCGCATAAAATCTATGGCAGAGTATAAAAAGGAAAATAAGCCTATGATATGCCTTATAGACGAAATCTTTAAGGGGACTAATTCTGAGGATAGAATAGTGGGTGCTACGGAAGCAATTAAGAAGCTGACTGGTAAAGGTGTTATGACTTTGGTGTCAACTCATGATTTTGAATTGTGCAATATCACAGATGAGTATGGTAATGAGGCTACGAATTATCATTTTGAAGAATACTATGAGAATGATGAGTTGAAATTTGATTACAAGATAAAAGACGGTCGTTGTACCACAACAAATGCTATGGCACTACTAAAAATGGCAGGATTTTAGTACCTGTTGAATAATTGTTAAAATTGACGAAAGAAGTCATTTGTGCAACTTAGATAAAATTCTCAAAAAAAATTGGTGGAAAAGTTTTGTGTATTATGCACAATGCCAATTATGAGAAAGTAACAAAAACCGTGTTGACACATTGACTTTTTTTGTTATAAAATAAACACAGTTAATTTTAATTATAAGGGGGTAAGTATCTTATGGCATTACCAGCAAATATTACAACAGGTTCAGATAACAATGTTCTATCAATTGCTGCTTCTAACAATAAGGGACTCCTTATCAGATTCCTTAATGAGCAGGTTGAAGATGGATTTTACGCATTAGTTATAGACTACCTAAAGGACAGCAACTTTGATTTAGCTAATATGATGGTTGACGAGGATGTTAAGGCTCAGTGTACTAAGCTTTATGAATTAGGCGAGTTCGTTGACGAGAACATCAAGGCAACAGGTCGTTATGAGATTGAGGAGTGGATTGAGCCATTATTCAAGTTTGTTTATGGTGATATTGATCCATCTGATATTGATGCACCTATTAGTACATCAGGTATTTATCGTTATAGTATCTGGCTTATCTATCTTTATCAGAGAGAGAAGTTTACAGAGGCGATGAGACTTATCGGTGAGAGAATTGCACCACTTCTTATCAATGTAAGCTATCAGATTCTTGAAGATGATGACAGACCTAAGAACTTTGATAAGGCTATCATGGGTTATCTTGATCTTATCAATGTTATTATGGAGATGGGTATTCCAGCTGACGAGGCTAACTCTGATGCATATATGAACAATCTTGAGGTACTCTTCGATTATGTTGTTGAGGATCCACATGTAGGAAATGATTATAAGATTCAGTTTTCTATTGGTCTTTTCAATGCATACATCAGCAATAGAGACTTTAACAAGGCATTTGAGTTCTATGGACTTAATGCAGAATATATTCCAATTGACAATATGTCAGTTTATGAGAGCTTCAAGGAGCTTATCAGAAATTGTAATTCTGCACAGAATACTAGTGTACTTAGCAGAAGTGTTATCAATGCAATTTCTAAGCAGGAGATATACAACAAGAGAATAGATACTCTTATTTCAGAGGTATCTAGCTTTGTTAAGAAGGTTTACCAGTACATAGAGAATGAGCCTAATATGAAGAGAAACATTCAGGTTCTTGGTGCAGGTACATCACTTAAGGATAAGACTAATATTTTCGAGGGTCTTTATGAGTACAATTTAGTATTCTATGAGTGTGGTATCAAGGAGCTTGTTACTCAGGATATGTCTAGTCGCTCATGGGAAGAGAAGTATGAGGTTCTCGAGCTTCTCTACACAACTCTTAATGTTATCTTCGATGGCTACAATGTATATGAGATTTCTAACAAGATAGAGCATCAGTACGTTGAGATTACTTGGATTAACAACTATGTTAATGCTAATCCAACTCTTCTTAAGTTGTTCTTCAGTGTTAAGGAGAAGATTAAGGCATTCAAGGTTAGAAAGAATTCAATCCTTGAGAAGTCTAAGACTAATTACGAGATCAAGCAAATGATTGATGATAGACAGAAGGCACTTGTATTCCTTGCAGCAGAGGATATGATTGTTAATGGTCTTAACAGTGGTGTTGTTAATATTATCAACAACAACTACGATCCAAAGAAGGCTGAGAAGTACCTTACTAAGACATATGCAGAGACACCTGTACCAGCTAAGTACAAGAAGGCAGAGGTACAGTCAGGTGGTGGTAAGTTCTTCAACAAGAATGCTGCACCAGCTATGGATCCAGATCTTAAGAAGTTATTATCTGATACCAAGATTGAAGAGATGCTCTTAAAGTCAGAGTGGCTCTGGTATCAGTATGAGGATAAGGGTAACGACAAGCAGACTCCAGAAGAGAGTACATACAGCGTTGTATGTCTTGTAAAGGTAGTTGAGAAGCTCCTTGATAAGAAGGGCGCTGGTCAGGCTAAGCAGGAGTCAGCACCTAACAAGAAGGTTATCATTACTAAGACTGGTAAGGTTATAGAGCTTTCAGATGAGGGTTCACAGACACCTGTATCTAATACAGCTCAGACACCAAATGTAATTGAGAATATCAACAACATTATCGTAGCTCTTAAGGATAAGTCAGATGAGAATGTACTTTACGTTCAGGCTTATATCAACGATTGGCTCGATGCTGTTGTAGCAGCTAAGCTTGATAAGACAGTTATGCTTCCATTGTATGAGGCAGAAGAACTTAGAGCTAAGACTCTTCAGGTCATCAAAAAGCTTAGAGCTGATTTATTATAAAGGACCACAAAAAAACCTTTATCATAATTGGAGGTATCGTAATGATACCTCCTTTCTTTCTTAGAAGGAGAATTGTTATGGGAGATAGAATATTTGACATTGAAGAAGAATTAAAAAAATTGCCAAATAGTCCAGGCGTATATATAATGCATGACTCTCATGATAATATTTTATATGTGGGTAAGGCGATTAACCTTCATAATCGTGTGAGACAGTATTTCCGTACAGGTCATGGGCATAATAATTCTGCGAAGATAGCCAGAATGGTTGAACAAATAGCATATTTTGAATATATTGTTACTTCCTCCGAGATGGAAGCCTTGGTATTAGAATGTAATCTAATTAAAGAATATAGACCTAAATATAATACTATGATGACAGATGATAAGGGCTATCCATATATAAGAGTGACTGTGGAGGAAGAGTATCCAAGACTGCTGTATAGTCATACGATGAAGAGAGATAAATCAAAATATTTTGGACCATACACCAACGGTAAAGCGGTTAAGGACATTATTGATTTGCTTAACAGGTTATACAAATTAAGAACCTGTTCTAAGAGATTGCCAAAAGAGATAGGTAAAGATAGACCTTGTCTCTATCATCAGATAGGGCAATGTAATGCTCCATGCAATGGATATATTTCAGCTGAAGATTATAGACAGAATGTAAATCGTGCTATGGCGTTCTTAAACGGTGATTATAAGGACACAATAGCATCACTTACATCGGATATGAAAAAGTATGCTGAGGAAATGGAGTTTGAAAAAGCGGCAGAGGTTCGAGACCTTATTGAGAGTGTTAGACATATAACTGACAAGCAGAAAATGAATAATACAAATGGTGAAGATAGAGATGTTATTGCTTATGCTTCAAATGACACTGATACAGTGGTATCTGTATTTTTTGTTAGAGAGGGAAAGCTTCTTGGAAGAGAACATCACCATATGAATGTAACTGTTGCAGAAGGTGCTGGAGATATACTTACTGCCTTTGTAGAGCAGTTTTATTCTGGTACACCATATATTCCAAAGGAAGTTGTTGTTCCGGTTGATATAGGGGGGAAAGATGTGGTTGAAGAATACCTTTCTAAGAGAAGGGGAAGTCTTGTTAAAATAATAATTCCTCAAAAAGGTGATAAGAAAAAAATGCTTAATTTGGCTACAGATAATGCCCGATTGGTTCTCGAACAGGATATGGAACGAATTAAACGACAAGAAAAACGAACAATAGGTGCCACTAAAGAAATTGCCAATATACTGGGTATACCTAGCGCTAATCGAATGGAAGCTTTTGATATATCAAATATATCTGGTGCTCTTTCTGTTGCATCAATGGTTGTTTTTGAACAGGGAAAACCAAAGAAAAATGCCTACCGTAAATTCAGACTAAAAAC
Source organism: Lachnospiraceae bacterium (assembly GCA_017625815.1). Lineage (GTDB taxonomy): Bacteria > Bacillota > Clostridia > Lachnospirales > Lachnospiraceae > Coprococcus_C. The sequence continues at coordinate 18,539 of JAGAKD010000235.1, forward strand.
AGTTACAGGTCCAGATGATTATGCATCAATGAAAGAGGTGCTTTCTAGGAGATTTACAGATGAAAAGCTAAATGTACTACCTGATGTAATAATGATGGATGGTGGTAAGGGTCAAGTGAATGTAGCATTAATGGTGCTAGATAGCTTAGGAATAGAGATACCTGTTTGTGGTATGGTTAAGGATGATAACCATAGAACTAGAGCATTATATTATAATAATGCAGAAGTTGAATTTCCAAAGGGAAGTGAAGCCATGCTTATGGTTACAGCTCTTCAGGATGAGGCTCATAGATTTGCTATAGAGTACCATAAACAGCTTAGAAGACAAAATCAAGTACGCTCAATATTAGATGAGATACCAGGAGTTGGCCCTGCTAGAAGAAAAGCACTGTTGAAATATTTTAAAGATGTTGATAATATAAGAGAAGCTAGTTTAGAAGAACTTGAGGCTGTACCAGAGATACCAAAGAGTACGGCAGAGTATATTTATAAATTTTTTCATGAGTAATTAACTTGGAGGAAGTATATTTATAGATTTACTATCATGATTTTAGCTTGGAGAGGTAATAAAATGTTTAGAGGGTTATATCCAAAAGATTATTTTGAGTCAACCTACTGTATCAATTTTAAAAAGTATTATATGCTTGGATACAGAGGTATTATATTTGATATAGATAATACATTAGTGGAACATGATGCCCCTACTGATGAGAGAGCGATGAATCTTATTACAAATCTTAAAGAAATAGGGTTTGAAATATGTTTCCTATCTAACAATGATGAAGAACGTGTGAAAAACTTCAACGAAAGCTTAGATTGTCATTATATTTACAAGGCGGGTAAACCTTTGGCAAAAGGCTATAAGAAGGCTATGAAGCTTATGGGTACTGACCGCATGAGCACATTGTTTGTAGGAGACCAGATTTTCACAGACATATGGGGCGCTAACAACGCTGGTATTAGAAGTGTTCTTGTAAAGCCTATTGCGAAGCATGAGGAAATACAGATAGTATTGAAGCGCATTCCGGAGAAGCTTATTTTGTTCTTCTACCTTAAGAAGCATAAACTGAAGAGTAGATAGTCCACCAATTATTAGAGTGACTGTATATGGAAGATTTTTGCAGACAACTAGGGTTCTTAGTAATTCTAGGTGCAAGAGCTTTCGATGAAGCGTGTCGCAAACGTATGTCTGAGCGTGCATTAAGTAGAGTGGACAATATTTTTTAGCAACTTCACGCTTGTGCAAATATCTATGATTTTAAATTAGCGATGTTTGATTGGGCACTGCCTCGCGAAACTCGTCGCATCTTCAATTAAAAAGAAAAAAGAAAGTTGTAACTACTTTTCAAAATTAAAATAGTTACAACTTTCTTTTTTTCTTTCCTTGAAATCTGCTCCTCAAACATCCCTCGGCAGTGCCTTCATCGCAAATTATAAAATCATGATATTTGGTACAAGCTAGTTGTCTAAAAAATATTGTCCACTCTACTTAATGCTCGTGAGTTTGCGTGAGCGACACGTAATCAAACATCGAAAGCTCGAACCGTAGAATTACTTGAACACGTAAGGTTGCAAAGAAATCTTTCATATACAGTTACACTATTAATTGGTGGACTATCTCTCCATCTTCCAGAATTGTGCACTATAAGGTGGAAGTTCTGAACCACCGCCAAAATCGTGTGGATTACCTGTAATAAGGTCTGTTGCCATACCACAACCTGCATCAAAGTGAGCAGTAAATGGCTGATCGTCTGCATTGATTGCAACAAGAACACGTTCGCTATCTGTTTTTCGCTCAAAAATACATTGTTTATTTGTTAATACTATAGAGCGGAAGCCACCATAGTTAAGTGCGTTGCTATTCTTCTTGGCATCAGCTAGCTTGCTAATCCAATCTGAAAGAGTGTTCCATTCTGGTGCATCATAGCTTAGACGAAGTGATGGGTCTCCTTCTTCCTTGCGACCTTCGGCACCCCATTCGCTTCCATAGTAAACACAAGGCATACCAGGCATACCAAATGCAAGAGCATAGACAAGAGGCAAATGGTTTTTGTTGGTTAAGATGCTAGCAATTCTAGTTACATCATGGTTATCAACGAAGGATAACAAATGCTTGCCTCTGTATCGACACCAGTCTTCTGGTCCAAATTGCTGTTGGAGACTGTGAATAATCTCAAACATATTCAAGCTATTGAAGCTTGAGTAAAGTCCCTTGTAGCACATATAGTTAGTAGCACTGTGAAGCATACCATCGTTGACGAATACATTGTAGTCTCCGTGAAGTAGCTCTCCGAGAAGAAGAAAATCTTCCTTTAAGCCATCGCAGTGTGCGCGAAGTCGTCTACAGAAATCGTGATCAAGACAGTATGCAACATCAAGACGTAAACCATCTATATCAAATTCCTCAATCCAACCTTTAACATTTTCTAAAATGTGGTTTACCACATCAGGGTGTTTGAGATTAAGCTTAACTAAGTCATAGTTACCTTCCCAACCCTCATACCATAAACCGTCGTTATAGTTAGAGTTGCCATCGAAGCTTATATGGAACCAATCCTTATATGGACTATCCCATCTTTTTTCTAGGACATCTTGGAATGCCCAAAAGCCTCTTCCTACATGATTGAATACACCGTCTAAAACAACCTTGATACCGTTTTTATGAAGATTATCACAAACCTTTTTGAAATCCTCATTTGTTCCGAGACGACAATCAATCTTAGAGTAATCTCTGGTGTTATAGCCATGAGTGTCAGACTCAAAAACTGGAGAAAAGTAGATTGCATTTGCACCAAGCTTCTTGATGTGAGGTATCCAATCGTTAACCTTCTCTATTCTTGATGTAAGTATCCCATCATTTTCAAAAGGTGCACCACAAAATCCTAAAGGATATATCTGATAAAATACGCTTTCATAAGCCCACATATTATAGTCCTCCTTAGTTATATGAATTATGTATTAAAACAAGTGAAATTATATCATATTTCGTTGGAACTAACAATAAAATAACAGTGACACAGTGCATGAGTATTTCGGTGATTTATCAGAACGTCAGCACATTGATATGGGAACTTAAACTAATGATGTAATAAAATGTCAAAATGCGTAGAAAAAAGTTTGTGTTTGTCGATTCGCTGTGATAAACTGATACAGTGAAAATGAATTTATAAAGGGAGAAAAAAGGGGTATGAGTAAATTCAACGAAATTTTAGTAGCTATTGATGATTTCGTGTGGGGACCGCCACTTATGGTTTTAATTATGGTTGGTGGATTGCTTCTCACACTTAGACTTGCTTTTTTACAGATTCGTAAGCTGCCTTTGGCACTTAAATGGATGGTGAAAAATGAGGAAGATGGTGTAGGTGAAGTATCGTCCTTTGGTGCTTTATGTACAGCACTTTCCGCAACCATAGGAACTGGTAACATAGTCGGTGTTGCAACGGCTATATGTGCTGGAGGTCCTGGTGCACTTTTCTGGATGGTGCTTGCGGCATTCTTTGGTATGGCTACCAAGTATGCTGAGGGTCTTCTTGCTGTAAAGTATCGTGTTATAGATGAAAGTGGACACTCATTAGGTGGTCCTTTCTATTACATAGAAAAAGGTATGGGTAAAGGCTGGAAGTGGCTTGCTAAGATGTTTGCATTCTTTGGCGTGTGTGCCGGCTTGCTTGGTATTGGTACATTTACACAGGTAAATGGTATATCATCAGCAGTTAAAAATTTCTTTGATCCGAATAGCAAGGCAACAGTAGATATTCCATTTCTTGGTGAGTATTCATGGGCTGTAGTTATTGCATCACTTGTGCTTACTGTGTTTGTTGCTCTTGTACTTATTGGTGGTATCAAGCGAATTTCAAGTGTGTCACAGGTAGTAGTTCCGTTTATGGCTATTGCTTATGTTGTATTTGCAATAATTCTTATATTTAGAAATATTACAGAGGTTCCAGATGCTGTTGTCACTATAGTTAAGGCTGCATTTAATCCTAAGGCGGTTCTTGGTGGTGCTGCAGGTACATGGATTGTTGCAATGCAAAAGGGTGTTGCAAGAGGTATCTTCTCAAATGAGGCAGGTCTTGGTTCTGCTCCTATTGCAGCGGCAGCAGCTCAGACTAAGGAGCCAGTTAGACAGGGCCTTGTATCTATGACAGGTACATTTATTGATACAATAGTTATTTGTACAATGACAGGTCTTTCTATAGTACTTACGGGTGCATATCAGCAGCCTGGTCTTGAGGGTGTAGAGGTTACAACCTATGCATTCCAGAATGGTTTGCCATTCCCAGAGCAGGTGTCAGCGTTTGTGCTTATGCTTTGTTTAGTGTTCTTTGCGTTTACTACGATTCTTGGTTGGGATTATTATTCTGAGAGATGTCTTGAGTACTTAACTGGTGGTGAGAAAAAACCTATTAAGGTGTTCAGATGGTTGTACATAATTGCAGTATTTGTTGGACCATATATGACAGTATCAGCAGTTTGGACAATTGCAGATATATTTAACGGTATGATGGCTATACCAAATATGATTGCACTCTTTGCTTTAAGTGGAGTTGTGGCTAAGGAGACAAAGAAATTTTTTGCTAAGATGAAAAATGATGATTTTGAGACTGTGGCTACTGAAGCAAGTGAGGAATAATTAATTTTGTACAAAAAGAGGTTGATGGTTTTCAGCCTCTTTTTTTAGTTTGTTATTCCATTTTTTTGTAATATGTTTTAAAATGTGCTATGTGATATATTTGCTAGTTAAAAGTGTAAGCACATTATGCTGAAAAATATACAGGGAGGATAAGTATAACTGGATTATACGAAAAATTATGGTTGAAAAAGAAATTCTTAAACTAACAGAAGAAGAAAAGCACAAGCAAATTCTTAAGGAAATAAAAGCTACATTTGTACTTATCTTTATAGTTGCTGCTTGGCACATAGGCTTTGGTTTTGGGCTTAATGGAATAGATAAGATGATACTTGGTATGCCACTTTGGTTTTTTGTGAGTACCATAGGTGCATTTGTTATATCCGTTGTTGGGGTTATTATTCTTTTGAAGTTTGTATTTGTTGATTTTGAGCTTGGAGAAGAAGTGGAAGAAACAGATACAGAAGCGTCCGTTTGTGTGGAGAATGTGACTATAGAGGAAACTGCTCAGGAAGGCGGTGACAGAGATGAGTAAGAACCAGATTATTATGTTAGCCATATTAGTTATATATCTTCTTGTAAATTTTGTTATAGGTCTTGTGGCCAGTAAAAAAGGCGAAAAGAAGAGTGATATGAACTTTTCAAAAAAGTATTTTATTGGTTCTAGAGGTATGAACGGTCTTGTGCTTGCTATGACGACTGTTGCCACATATACAAGTGTAAGCTCCTTTGTCAGTGGCCCTGGTGCTGCAGGACTTACCTATGGGTTTAGCCAGGTTTGGGTTAGTGGAGTTCAGATTGGTGCAGCATTTCTTATGTTGGGAGTAATGGGAAAAAAGTTTGCAGTAGTGTCTCGTAAGACAGGGGCTGTGACTGTTGCAGGATATTTGAAAGCAAGATATAAATCAGATGCATTAGTTATTTTTACTACATTAATTATGCTAGTATTTTTTGTGACTCAGATGGTTGCACAGTTTTTGGGCGGTGCCACACTCATTGAGACTGTGACTGGTATGCCATACTGGGTGTCACTTGCAATATTTGCTATTGTAGTTGTTTTATATACAGCCTTTGGCGGATTTACAGCTGTGGTAATTACGGATACTATTCAGGGAATTGTAATGTTGGTTGGAACATTCCTGTTCGTATTTTATGTGATTAGAGGAATTGGTGACTTCGATACAATGAAGGTGACTATGGATGCAACCCTTCCAGGCTGGGATAACCTTACTGGTTCTGGATATACACCAGGTGCTTTGCTTTCCTTCTGGGTATTAGTAGGAATAGGTGTCCTTGGACTTCCTCAGACTGCTGTAAGAGGTATGGGCTTTAAGGATACTAAAAGCTGTCACAGAGCTATGCTTATAGGAACTATAGTTGTAGGAGTTCTTATGATAGGTATGCATACTGCGGGAGTGTGGGCTAGAGCAATTGTACCAGAGGAAACATTTGCTACGTCAGACTATTTTATACCTACAGTGGTACAAAAAATAATGCCTGTTGGGGTGGCCGGACTATTTCTTGCAGCGCCTATGGCAGCGGTAATGTCTACAGTATCTTCATTACTTATATTGGCATCGGCTTCTATAGTGAAGGATTTATGGAGAACATATATCGTAAAAGATAACGAAAAAAAGATAGAAAAATTCAATAAAAACTTATCAAAAACAAGTTTTCTGGTAACATTAATTATAGGTATTATAGTATTTGTTCTTACGCTTACACCACCTGATATAATCTTTTGGGTTAATCTTTTTGCTATGGGCGGACTTGAATCTTGTTTCTTCTGGCCATTGGTTGGAGGATTATTCTACAAAAAAGGAAACAAGCAGGCTGCCATAGCCTCTTCAGTGATAGGTATACTGGTGTATGTTGTTAGCTATGAGTTTGGGTTAACTGTGTTTAACATAAATTCCGTTGTTTGGGGTATACTTTTCGGAGGAATAGCATACTTCCTTGCAGGTGCCTTGACTTGTAAAAACGGATTGGATAAAGATGTCTTAGACACTTGTTTCTAAAACATACAAGTTGAGAATTGCATTATAAAAGTAATTCGTGGAAGGATATATTAGATAGGAGTTTTATATGAAAAAAGGAATTATATTTGATATGGATGGTACCCTTTGGGATTCTGCAGAGGGAGTGGCAAAGTCATGGATGGAGGTTTTGGCGGAAGAGTATCCAGAGCTTCCAGAGATAACAGAAGATGATATTCAAGCTGTTATGGGCAAGACAATGGATGTAATTGCAAGATTATTATTCCCAACACTCACTGAAGAAAAGCAGATGGAAGTATTAGATAAATGTTGTGTAAGAGAAAATGATTATCTGGCAGAGCATGGTGGAGTTTTATATCCAGAGTTAGAAAATACATTGGCTAAACTTCAAAAAGATTATAATCTATATATTGTGAGTAATTGCCAGAGTGGTTATATTGAGGCATTCTTGCAACACTATGATTTTGAAAAGTATTTCGAAGATATAGAGTGTTATGGAAATAACGAGTTAAGCAAAGGTGAAAATATTAAGCTTATAGTTGAACGAAATAATTTGGACAAGGTAGTATATGTAGGCGATATTCAGGGTGATTATGAAGCCACTATGGAAGCGGGATTACCGTTTATCCATGCCGCATACGGATTTGGAACTATAAGTGCAGA
>JAGAKD010000004.1 GCA_017625815.1 Lachnospiraceae bacterium
AGAGCTTGGTGCTAAGCAGAACAGACTTGAGTACACTATCAACAACCTTGAGAACTACTCAGAGAACTTAACATCAGCTGAGTCTACAATCAGAGATACTGATATGGCTGCAACTATGACAGACTACACTAAGAATAACATTCTTCAGCAGGCTGCACAGTCAATGCTTGCACAGGCAAATCAGTCTACTCAGGGTGTACTTTCATTACTTCAGTAATCTAATTATTGACAAAATAGGCTGGCTCCTTTGTGGGTCAGCCATATTTTGTTTTTGGGGTCTTCTAATAAATTTACATCAGTTATAATTAATCATACAAAGCTTTTATAGAGAAAATTAAAAAAATGTAAAAAAATTGAAAAAAGGTGTTAAGTATTACAATTTAGTTCCGATATATAATATGTAAGTAAACAGTACAACATATTGTATATCGATTTTTAATTTATACAATAGTGGTGATTATAAAAGGATATGTATTTCAAGGAGGAATTATTATGGTAGTACAGCACAATATGCAGGCAGTAAACACAAACAGAATGTTAGGACAGAATGTTAAGGCGGTTGCTAAGTCAACTGAGAAGCTTTCATCAGGATTTAGAGTTAACAGAGCAGCTGATGATGCAGCAGGACTTTCTATAAGTGAGAAGATGAGAAACCAGATTAGGGGTATTAATCAGTCAGTTAACAACGCTGAAGATGGTGTATCTCTTATCCAGACAGCAGAGGGTAATATGAATGAAATTCACTCAATCCTTCAGAGAATGGGTGAGCTTGCTACTAAGGCGGCTAATGATGTTAACGCAACAGAGGATAGAGATGCTATTCAGGCAGAGATTGATGAGCTTACAACAGAGATTGATTCTATCTCATCAAAGGCAATGTTTAACGGAACTAAGCTTCTTGACGGTAATTTCAAGGATAAGTATCTTCAGGTAGGTGCTAACGAAGGTGAGCACATGAAACTTGATATCGAGAAGATGGATAAGGAAAGTTTACTTGGAGCAGATGCGCTTAGTATGGCATCACATGATGATGCTTCAGCAGCAATGTCAAAGATTTCTTCAGCTATTAAGCTTGTATCTGAAGCCAGATCAGATCTTGGTGCTAAGCAGAACAGACTTGAGTACACTATCAACAACCTTGAAAACTACTCAGAGAATTTAACATCAGCTGAGTCTACAATCAGAGATACTGATATGGCTACAGAGATGAGTACATATACTAAGTCAAATATTCTTCAGCAGGCTGCACAGTCAATGCTTTCACAGGCTAATCAGTCTACTCAGGGTGTACTCTCATTACTTCAGTAATCTAATTATTTACTATATAAGGCTGGCTCCTTTTGCGGGCCAGCCATATTTAATATTATAGGTTTTGGAGGAGGAAAGTTATGGATAAAGCTTTTTTGTCAGAAACAAAAGATAAATTACATAATATTGCAGATAAGCTCTATAAAGGAAATGTAAATGAAGGCATAGCCGATATGGGGACCGTACTTCCTGATATAGCTAATATTGCAGGTGCTGTAGATAGTGAGGAATTACAGCAGAAGCTTCTGATGGGTGTATTAAGTCCAGCTCTTGAGGCTATGGAGAATAAGGATGGAGCTTTGCTTGCAGACATAATTACATATGAACTTATCGAGTTCATAGAAAGTTTAGAATAAATATAACGAGGGTGTACCTATGATATATGAGAAGAATTTGAGGGTATTACAGGAAAAACATAATGATTTATATTTAGGAATTATAGGGTTAGAGCAAGGCTCTAGCCCTAGTTTGGTTGACATAACTTTATCTAAAGTTCAAGAACCAGTTGTAGTATATAATTCTGATGCTGGTGCTATATATCTAAATTCAAGATATAATCCTTCTAAGGAAGCCGAAAAGTTTATGGAAGAATATATTAATATGCCAAACCGTTCTGTACAAGTTATGTTTGGTTTATCGACTGGCGTTTTTCTTAGAGAGTTTCTTAATAAGAATAATAAAGAGATGACTTGTATAGTATTTGAGCCATGTAAAGAAATATTTCTCAGTGTAATTCAGTCTATAGACATAACAGATATATTAAACGATAAGAGAGTTCGTATTGTTGTTGATGAATTAAATACGGATTCCTTTAATTTATTCTTACTTAGAAGCTTAGATGCACCTAATATTAAAACCAATAAATATGTAATTTTACCACAATATCAGAATTTGTTTGGGGAACAGTATGATAGATTCAGGCAAATTATCAAGGAAAAGTATGAGAATCTTCAGATAGGCATCAATACGCTTACGGTTATGGGAACTCGTATTTGTTATACAGGCATACAGAATATGAGATATTTGCCGGGATGTAGAAGCGGTATGTCTTATATTGATTTGTTTCCTAAGGATTTGCCTGTTATAATTGTATCTGCGGGACCTTCCCTTACCAAGAATGTTGAATTATTAAAAAAGGCAAAGGGAAAGGCTCTTATATTGGTTGTTGATACGGCTATTTCCAAGGTTATGTCAAGAGGAATAGTACCAGATATGGTTATATCTGTAGATAATCAGAAGATTTTAAGTAATTTTGAGGTCGATGGACTTGGAGATATACCATTTTTAGGAGATATGTGTATGAGCACAGATGCATTAGATATGGTAAAACCTAAGGATTTGATATTTTATTCTTCTGATTCTGTTGTATGGGATAAGCTTTTTATGAAGGCTGGTAGTGAAATAAATATGATATATTCGGGAGGTTCAGTTGCTTTAGAAGCAATGGCACTTGCTATGTCATGGGGATTTAGACGAATAGTTCTTATAGGTCAGGATCTTGCTATGACAGGAAACAAGCAATATGCTGATGGAGAGGACATAAGTACTGAGAATATTAAGGGACTTATGTATGTAAAGGATATATATGGTAATGATGTACCTACCAAGAAAGACTATTTTTCATTTATTAGACAGATAGAGGATATTGCATATCAGTATAGAAACATAGAAATTATCGATGCGACAGAAGGTGGAGCATTGATTAAACATACTACCATCATGACTTTGCAGGAGGTTATAGATAAGTATTGCCAAAAGGAGTATGATATTGAGGAAATAATTAAATCTGTACCAAAGCTTTTTGTTGGTGAGGATGAGAAGCTTGTGATAGACGCATTGATTAATATGAAAAGTAATCTCAAGTCTTTGGGGGTTACCATGAAACAGGCAGCTAGTGAATGTGATAGAGGAAGACGTCTTATGTCACGTGGTGATTTTAATGTAAAAGAATTAAAGAAAATTAATGCGATAATGGCAAAAGCAGATGATAAATATACCACAATGGACGAGAGTACAATGGTACGAAAGTTTGTTGCTTTGGAGGATTACAATTTTTCCAATGATGTATATGTTGAGGGTGACGACGAAATAAAAGAAGCTATAAGAATGTACGAGAAAAGCAATAAGTATTATAAAGCTATTGCAGATGCCACACCAAAGATTATTGAGATAGTAGATGATTGTTTGGAAAAGATGCAGGGGGAATAATATGGTTACAGCACTTATATTTGCAGGTGGAACAGGTGTAAGAATGAACTCTAACACTATACCAAAGCAATTTTTAGAATTGCATGGAAAACCTATACTTATACATACTATCGAATGGTTTGAGAAGCATGAGATGGTTGATAATATTGTGGTGGTATGCCTGGAAAACTGGATTCATAATCTAGAAAATATGATTGAAAAGTTTGAAATATCTAAAGTGTCAAGGATAGTTGTAGGAGGTAGTACTGCACAGGAATCTATATTTAATGGGCTTAAAGCGATGAAGGATAGTGTGTCTGATGATGATATAGTGTTAATTCACGATGGAGTTAGGCCGTTGATAACTAAAGACTTAATAACAAATAATATTAAGTCTGTTGAGAAAAATGGTAATGCTATATCAGTTTCCTATGTGAACGAGACTATAATAGAAAATTGTCATGACATTGACAATCAAAGAATTCCTAATAGAGAACTATTAAGGATTGCTAGAGCACCTCAATCATTTTATTATAAAGAAGTTTTTGAGGGATATAATAAGGCGAGCGTTGATGGTTTTTCGTTTATAGATTCATCCACTTTGATGTTGCATTATGGACATAAATTATATCCTGTTTATTGTGAGTCGGATAATATTAAAATTACTACGCCTATTGATTATTATATGTTTAAGGCTGTGTATGAAGCCAGAGAACAACAGCAAATATTTGGAGTTTTAGGAGAGTAGGTATGAGAAGATACACAAAAAAATCAATTATAAATTTACTACAGATATGCTTAGATATGGAAAAAGAATTAGAGGATGTATTATCTCAGGTTTATTTGAGTGTGGATTTTGATTTTTTGTGTGAATTTCAATCAAAGGTTATTGAATTAGGAACAAAAATTGAAGAGGAAGGCTTAGAAGAAAGTATTGTTCATTTACTTGAAAAAGTATGTGAGAATATATATCAGATAAGTCAGGTTGAGGATGTTAATGAGATGCAATTATTGTATGATGAAGTATACTCCTTGTTTAAGTGTGTGGAAAACAATATACACCAAATTGAGGAGGAAAGATACAAAATTGCATTTTTTCCTTATAAAGCAGCGATGTGGGATGCTTTAGAAAGTATTTATATAGCTGCAAGAGAAGATAAAAATTGTGAATGTTATGTTATACCGATTCCTTATTATGATAAGAAGGAAGATGGCTCTTTCGGGGAAATGCATTATGAAGGTCACATGTTACCTGAAGGTATAGAGATTGTTGATTGGGAAGATATAGATTACGAAAGTATGAGATTTGATATAGGATATATACATAATCCCTATGACAAATTTAATAAGGTTACCAGTGTCCATCCCAATTTTTATTCTGACAAAATGAAAAGCTTTGTGGAAAAGTTAGTGTATGTGCCATATTTTTACACAACAGGAAGACTGAGTGAAGGGCATACATTTTATCCATCCTACAAATATGTGGATGCGATAATTGTTCAAAATGAGGATAGCAAGGAACAGATTGACCGAATATTAGGAGTTAATAAAACCTATGCCTTAGGTTCACCTAAGCTTGATAGGGTGATTATGGCTGATAGAAAAAAAGCTATACCAGATAAATGGAAGGACAAAATTTTAAATAAAAATGTGGTTTTTCTTAACACTAGTATAGCTGCTATATTGAACAGTAAAGATAAGATGTTAGATAGGCTTGAAAGTTTGTTTGAAACACTAAAAAGAAACAGTAAGGTTATTGTTTTATGGAGACCCCACCCATTGCTGGAAACAACTTTGAGAGCTATGGAACAAGATTTATATTCTAGATATATGAATATAAAAAATATGTTTATAGTTGAAAATATAGGAATATATGATGAGGGTGAAGATATAGAGAAAGTTGTTGGTATGTGTGATGCATACCTTGGCGAGAAATCATCATCCATAGTTGGCATGTTTGCCGCTTTAGGTAAGCCTATAATGTTTCTTGATTATAATATTCAGTCAAATGATGGATATAAAAATAGTGAAATCTTTTTTGATTTTGTGGAAAAAGGAGATTACATATATTTTATAAATGGTAGATATCCTATTTTGTGCAAGGCTGAAAAAGTGTCTGGCAAGATAATAGCTGTGCAGAATCTTAATGTGAACTTTTCGGACACTACTAGAGTCTATTCTGATAATGTATGTTTAGGTGATAGGATATACTTTTCTCCTTTCTGTGGAGAAAGTATACTTTCATATGATGTTGTTACGGGTATTAAGCAGAAAACAAACCTTAATGATGTAAAGGAACATAATTATAATAGA
>JAGAKD010000236.1 GCA_017625815.1 Lachnospiraceae bacterium
AGAAGAAGCTCGTAAGAAAGCTGCAGAGGAAGCTCGTAAAAAGGCTGAAGAGGAAGCTAGAGCAAAGGCAAAAGAAGAAGCTCTTAAGGTAGCTGAGGAAGCTCGTAAGAAAGCTGAGGAAGCTGCTAAGATATTAGAAGCTGCGCGTAAAGCAGAGGAAGAAGCTGCACGTAAGGCAGAAGAAAACCGCAAGAAGGCAGAGGAAGCTGCACGTAAGAAGGCAGAAGCTGAAGCAAAGGCAAAGGCAGAAGCTGAGGCAAAGGCAAAGGCAGAAGCCGAGGCAAAAGCAAAGGCGGAAGCTGAGGCAAAAGCAAAGGCAGAAGCTGAGGCAAAGGCAAAGGCAGAAGCTGAGGCAAAGAGAAAAGCTGAAGAGGAAGCTCGTAAGAAGGCTGAGGAAGAAGCTAAGAAAGCTGCAGAGGAAGCTCGTAAGAAAGCGGAAGAAGCTATGAGAATTCTCGAGGAAGCTAAGAAGGCAGAAGAAGCTGCACTCAAGGCTGCGGAAGAGAATCGTAAGAAAGCAGAGGAAGCTGCACGTAAAGCTGCAGAAGAAGATGCAAAGAGAAAAGCCGAGGAGGAAGCTCGTAAGAAGGCAGAAGAAGAAGCTCGTAAGAAGGCTGAAGAAGATGCCCGTAAGAAAGCTGAGGAAGAGGCTAAGAAGGCAGCCGCAGAAGCATTAGCTAAGAAAGCTGAAGAAGAGGCTACACTTAAGGCTAATGAAGAAGCTCGTAAGGAAGAAGAGGAAGCTAAGAAGAAAGCTGAGGAAGCTAGAAAGCTTCTTGAAGAAGCTAAGAAGGCAGAAGAAGCTGCACTTAAGGCAGCAAAAGAAGCTGATACTATGAAGCTTGATCTTACACAGTTATCAACTGATGGAAAGCTCCCTATGGCTGCATACTACCTTGAGAAATACACAGGTGTTGAGTCAATATCTGCTAATGTTGTAGATACATTTAATGCTATAGCTAAGGCTCCACAGGAGTCAAGAAATGTTGTATTACTTGGTGAGCATGGATTTGGTTTAACAAGTATTGGTGAGGATTTTGCAAGAAGCTTCTATGATATGGGAATCTGTAAGGCAAAGACTATTGCTAAGATTAAGGCTGCTGCACTTAATAAGGTTAAGTTAGCAGACGCTATGGTTAAGCTTAAGGGCGGTTGTCTTGTAGTAGAGAACGCTGGTCTTATTGCGATAGACAGATTACAGGAACTTATGAATCTTACTGATGTAAATAACAACGATGTTATTGTAATTCTCACAGGTGAGGAAGGTTCTCTTAATAGAATGTTTGATGCTGCTAAGAGTGAAGCTGCTAAGTTCACACATAGAATTAAGATTGCAGGTCTTACTAATGCAGATATGATAACAATTGCAAAGGGATACATAACTCAGAGAGGCTTTAAGGCTGATGATTCAGTAGATGGCACAATAAGAGGCCTTCTTATGGCTATGGAGTCTGGCAATGTAGACAGAATGCTCAAGGCAATTGATGATGCTATGCTCAAGTGTGAGGATAGAGAAAAAGCTAAGGGTATTGCAGATAAGAAATATTTACTATCTGAAGATTTTAAATAAACATTGAAAAAAATGGCGTTGATGCTTATAATCATTTTAGTGAGCATCAGCGCTATTTTTTGTATTATAATTTAACTTTGATGAACGTTGATGACTGTAAAATACAATCATACATTTAACAATTGAAAAAAGGGGATAGATACGAGTGGTAAATATAGATATAGGTATTGATTTAGGTACCGCAAATACTGTCATATATATAAAAGATAAAGGTATAGTGGTTAATCAGCCATCTGTTGTGGCATATGAAGTTAGAAGCAAGAAGGTTATCGCTGTTGGAAACAAGGCTAAGAAAATGCTTGGAAAGACACCAGAAGATATAGAGGTTGTACGACCTATTAGAAAGGGCGTTATTTCTGATTACACATTGACAGAGAGAATGCTTAAGGCATATGTAAAAAATGCTATTCAGCAAAGACGAATTTGGGGAAGGCCTAATATTTGTGTTTGTGTTCCAAGTGGTGTGACAGAAGTAGAAAAAAGAGCTGTTGAGGATGCTGTTTATAGAACCGGTGCAAAGAATGTATATATTTTGGAGGAACCATTTGCCGCAGCAGTTGGAAGTAAGGTAAATATTGAAAGTCCATATGGCCACATGATAGTTGATATTGGTGCAGGAACAACAGATATTGCTGTGGTAGCAAAGGGTGGAGTGAGCACAAGTGTATCACTTAAAATTGCCGGTGATGATTTTGATGATGCAATTATAAAATATATTAGAAAAAGACATAATGTTTTACTTGGCGATGTATCAGCTGAACAACTTAAGTTAGATATAGGTGCTGTATATGAGAGAGAACGTGATGCGGTGGGCTATGCAAGAGGAAAGGAATTGGTAAGAGGGTTGCCAGTGAAAATATCAGTAAAGTCCTCTGAAATGATAGAAGCTGTAAAAGAAGTATCAGATCAAATTATCTCAGCAATAAAGCATATCTTAGAAGATACTCCGCCGGAGTTAGTTTCTGATATTTATGATTATGGTATTATACTCACTGGTGGAGGAAGCAAGATTTTTGGAATGGATAGACTGATTCATGCCAAAACAGGTGTTAGGGCCAATAGAATTGAGAATCCGGAACTTGCTGTTGCTACAGGTGCAGGTACAGCTAGAGCTTATGCAGGTATACCGATAAATAATCAACCAGAATAAATTAGAAAGGTACAAATCTGATGCAGGGATTTGATTACGAATATGATGGCAGATTTTTGCCACTCAATTATGAAGAAATGAAAATGAAGGGGTGGGACAGACCAGACTTCGTTTATGTAATAGGTGATGCCTATGTAGACCATCCATCTTTTGGTCCGGCAATTATAAGTAGAATGCTTGAACTAAACGGATTTAAGGTGGCTTTTATATCTCAACCCGATTGGAAGGATAATGATAGTATATCTATATATGGTGAGCCTAGATTAGGATTTCTTGTTTCTGCTGGAAATATGGATTCTATGGTAAACCACTATTCAGTTTCTAAGAAAAAAAGAAAAACGGATGCTTATACACCAGGTGGGGTAATGGGGAAAAGACCTGATTATGCTACTGTTGTTTACTGCAATTTAATAAGAAGAAAGTATAAAAATGTTCCTATTATAATAGGTGGAATAGAGGCTAGCTTAAGACGTTTAGCCCATTATGACTATTGGTCAAATAGACTAAAACATTCAATTATTGTGGATTCTCAAGCGGATATTTTGATATATGGTATGGGAGAACGAGCAATTGTTGAGGTCGCTGAGGCTTTGGATAGTGGAATTGATATAAAAGATGTATCCTTTATTGATGGAACGGTATACAAGGCGAAAAATTGTGACGCTTTGGTGGATTATATTAAGCTTCCTGAATTTAAAGAACTTACGGAGGATAAACTTAATTATGCCAAAAGCTTCAAGGTACAGTATGAAAATACTGACCACTTCACAGCTAAGACCTTAGTAGAAAAATATAACGACCATCAGTATGTTATACAAAATAAACCAGCTGCACCACTTTCAGAGGCAGAAATGGATAGAGTATATTCTCTTGATTACACAAGAACATATCATCCAAGCTATGAAGCAGAGGGTGGTATACCAGCCATAGAAGAAATTAAATTTAGTTTAGTTAGCAACAGAGGCTGTTTTGGCGGTTGTAGCTTTTGTGCACTTACCTTTCATCAGGGTAGAATGTTACAAACTAGAAGCCACAAATCAATTATTCAAGAAGCTGAAAAAATGATATGGGAGCCAGATTTTAAGGGATACATACATGATGTGGGTGGCCCTACAGCAAACTTTAGACATAAAGCATGCGAGAAACAGAAAAAATACGGTGTATGCAAGAATAAGCAGTGTCTGTTTCCTAAACCTTGCGAAAATCTAGTGATAGATCATAAGGACTATTTGGAGTTGCTAAGAAAACTCAGAGAATTGCCAAATGTAAAAAAAGTATTTATTCGTTCAGGAATTAGGTTTGATTATCTGATATCAGATGAGAATAGAGAATTTTTTAAAGAACTATGTGAACATCATGTAAGCGGACAGTTAAAGGTTGCTCCAGAACATATATCTGATAATGTTCTTAGCAAGATGGGAAAGCCTGAGAATTCGGTGTATAGAAGATTTTGCGACGAATATAAGAAGATAAATGATGAGCTGGGCAAAAAACAATATTTAGTGCCATATCTCATGTCTTCCCATCCTGGTTCGACTATGAAAGATGCGGTAAAATTGGCAGAATATCTTAGAGATTTAGGATATATGCCTGAACAGGTTCAGGATTTTTATCCAACCCCATCTACAATATCTACATGCATGTATTACACAGGGGTTGATCCTAGAACTATGGAGAAGGTATATGTACCTATTTCGCCTCATGAAAAGGCTATGCAAAGAGCCTTGATTCAGTATAGAAATCCTGCGAATTATGACTTGGTTCACGAAGCGTTAACCATTGCAAAACGCACTGATTTAATTGGTTTTGATAAGAAATGTCTTATCAGACCTAGAAAGAATGACAAGGCGTTTAAACCAGGAGAAAAGAGTAATGCTTCTCACAAAAATGGTGGAAAACAAGGCTCAAATAGTAAAAACAAAAAGACTATAAGAAATGTTCACAAAAAGACAAAAAAGTAGAACCTAATTTTATTGCGAAACAGTTTTAAATATGGTATTATAGGGACAAGACTGTCGAGACATATATGTTCTTGACACAAATATGAAATGGAGGATGATAAAATCATGTCAAAGAAAGTAGTTTTAGCAGGCGCATGTCGTACAGCAATTGGTACTATGGGTGGAACATTAAGTAATACACCTGCAGCAGAGCTCGGCGCAATCGTAATTAAGGAAGCTTTAAACAGAGCAGGAGTTGCTCCAGAAGCAGTTGATCAGGTATATATGGGTTGTGTAATCCAGGCTGGTTTAGGCCAGAACGTTGCACGTCAGGCATCTATTAAGGCAGGACTTCCAAACGAGGTTCCAGCTGTAACAATAAATGTAGTATGTGGTTCAGGTCTTAACTGTGTAAATATGGCAGCTCAGATGATTATGGCTGGTGAGGCTGATATCGTTGTAGCTGGTGGTATGGAGAA
>JAGAKD010000025.1 GCA_017625815.1 Lachnospiraceae bacterium
AAGAGATACATGAGCTTGCGTTCCCTTATCACAACAGGCAATTTGTTTAACAAGGAATTTTGCTATGATACAATTCCTAACAAGCTTAGTGTTTTTGATTACGCAACCTACAAGAAGAATGCTGAAAAAATTCCATTTTATGTTACTTGTAGCAATCTCGAGACTGGTGAAGCGGAACACATAAGAATTCTTGATTTTAAGGAGGAGATGGACTACTTAAGAGCATCTGCATCACTTCCTCTTGTTTCTGAGATTGTAGAGATAGGTGGGAAAAAGCTTTTAGATGGTGGTACCTGCGATAGTATTCCTGTTAGATTTTTTAGGGATATGGGCTACAAGAAAAATATAGTTATTCTCACAAGACCGGAGGGTTATGAGAAGAAGCCAGACAAAACAGTTGGTGTATTAGAAAAAGTATATGGTCAATATCCAGAATATATTAAAGCTTGCAGAGAACGTCATGAGAAATATAATATGATTTTGGATTATATTTCTCATTATGAAAAGGAAGGCCAATTGATAGTAATAAGACCAAGTAAAAATATCAAGATTGGTCGTACAGAGAAGAATGTTAATAAGCTCAAATATATGTACAAGATGGGCAGACATGATGCAAAGGTACAGTTGGACAAAATAAAAAAGTTTATGGCGTAATGCCATAAACTTTTTTGTTTGTAATATACTTATTGTAGTTTAGTGGTTGAACTCATGTTATCAATAAGGAAATCTATAAATGCATCGTCCTTTAATGGCCTTGAGAAAAGATATCCCTGTAATGTATCACAGAACTGAGATTGTAATATCTTAAGCTGTTCTTTGTCTTCAACACCTTCTGCTACAACAGAAATATTCATTTTGTGAGCAAGAGAGATGATTGAGTCAGCAATACATTTATCCTTCTCGTTGCTACAGATACCATCAATAAATGATTTATCGATCTTAAGCGTATCAATAGGTATCTGAGTTAAATAGTTGAATGAGGAATATCCTGTTCCAAAGTCATCAAGTGCGATAGAAGCACCAAGTGATTTTATCTCATTGATAAGTTCAAGGTTGTGTTCGAAGGAGTTCATAAGAACACTTTCGGTAATCTCTACTTCTAAATACTTCAAATCCATGCCGGTTTTTTGAGGGATAGATTTGATTACTTCGATAAGATTTGGATCCTGTAACTGTGTTGTAGATACGTTTACAGAAACCTTAAGTGGACCAAAACCTTGTTTAATAAGCTTGTTATTGAAGTTACAAGCTTCAACAAGTGCCCATTCTCCAAGTTGATTAATAACACCACTGTCCTCAGCTATAGGAATGAATTCAGAAGGTGGAATAAATCCTACCAATTCAGATTCAATTCTCATGAGTGACTCAAAACCAGTTATCTTGCCGGTTGATACGTTAACCTGAGGCTGGTACTGAAGGTATACTTCATTTTTATCAATAACAGTAGATAATATCTCTGCTAAATCGTTACGTCTATTAAAGTCATCTTCCATGTAGCTATTGAAGAACTTGTAGCTATTCTTTCCTGAGTTTTTAGCACTATACATGGCTATATCAGCATTCTTGATAAGTTCGCTTATAGTTAAACCGTCTCGAGGGAAGAGGGCGATACCTATACTCATAGATATATGGGCAACTTCGCCATCCAAATCGAAAGGCTCTCTTGCAATGTCAACGAGAGTTTTTGCAAATGAATTTAAATCGTCAAGAGTTGTATAATCTGTTTTAAAGATTAGGAACTCATCGCCACCAGTTCTTGCAAGTATATCATCTCCAGAAGTGTAGGAGAGAAGCTTGCTTGAAACTCTTTTAAGAAGTAAATCACCATAATCGTGACCAAGTGTGTCATTTACATTCTTAAAGTTATCAAGGTCAATAAAGAAGATTGCGTGTTTGCTAAACTGTGTTCCATCTCTGTGGAATATATCATAAGCATATTTCATAAATGCAACTCTGTTATACAAGCCTGTTAATCCATCTCTATATGCTAATTGCTCGATGTGAGCGTAGTTTTTCTTTAATTCGAGTTCGTTAGCTTCAAGTTGTCTTTTGGATTCGTTGAGCTGCTTGTAGTTGTTAGAGATAATGTTCATCATATTGTTGAACTTATCTGAAAGCTCACCGAATTCATCTTTTGTATCTATGTTACAAACCAAATCCAGATTACCAGCAGCAGCTTCCGTCATATTATCCTTTAGAGTGATAATAGGGTCAGTATACTTATGTACAAGTACGTTACTTATCTGGTATGCGATAATCAAGATGATGACCAATGTGATAATCAGTGTAATAGGAAGGGCAGAAATTAGTTCTTGTGTTTCCTTGCCGTCCTGTTTGATAATATAAAGCCAATCATGCTCTGTAATAAGTGAATAACCATATATTTTCTTCAAAGAAGATGAATTAGTGTTAATGTGACCGCTATCCTCAGATGAATTAAATAGTTCAAGAGCTTTCTTTTCCATATCAGCGGAAGATGAAAATCCAGTTGCTGAGAATAAATATTCACCGTCAGCAGTTAGGATGAATGCATCTCCTGTACTAGGAATATATGCTCCGAAATATTCAGCAGATATATTGGCTCTAATAAGACCGATTGTTGTATCCTTGAATTTGATTGGAGTAACAAGTTCAATACTGTTTTCTTTTTTGTTTATGTTTGAACAACTTATAATCTGAGTGGATGTGATTTTGTCAACAGGTATACTCATATATTCTTCCCAGTCACCAGTTGATGAAGAATCAGAACTAGCTATAAAATAACCATTGATATCATATACATAGTAGTGAACGTTGTTGTCCATATAATTAGAAGTATCACATAAAAGAGTGTGTACTGCTTCGTAAAAGTCTGAATCAGTGCCAAGTGGAATACCATTGTAATTCTCTAATGCAATATTCTGAATACTATTGACATTGGAAAGTCCTTCGATTTCAGCAATTTGTAGATTGAGCTGAACATTAAAACCATCTGCGTAGGTTTTTGCAAGATCAGCTGCTGAGTCCTCAGCTAATTCGATATATTTGTTGTATGATAATAGATATGTAAGGAATGTCATAAATACTAAAGGCAAGGAAGCCAAAAGAATCAGTGACAATCTCAAAGAATTCTTAATTGACATATTATAATCTCCATATTTTGATGTTATTTTAGCGTACATATTATTATATAAAAAATTCAGATAATATTCAATGGATATTTCCAAAGTTAAGAAAAAAATCGTAGACGCAAATTTAGAGGCATTATCAATAATAAAGTTGATTTTTGTGAGGACATTGTGTATAATTAGTACAGTATTGTGTGAATTAAGGAGGGATTATATGTTTGGCGTATATTTCGGTAAATATTTACAAGATATCGGGGTTATAACTGGGGAACAGTACAACGAGTTAATTATGACAAGTAGAACATCTCGTGTTAAGATGGGATTACTCGCAGTTGCAGAGGGATTCATGTCACAGGCTCAGGCTGAAGAGGTTAATATGCTTCAGGCACAGCAGGATGCGAGATTTGGTGATATAGCTATCAGTAAAGGCTATCTTACAGAGGAGCAAGTTGGTCTTTTGCTTAAAAAGCAGGGTGATTCATATTTGCTTTTTGTACAGGCTCTTATTGAAGGTAACTATCTTACACTAGAGGATATTCAGCATCATCTTAACCATTATAAGAGATCAGAGAGACTTACATCTCTTGAACTTGATGCCATTAAGAGTTCAGATATAGACAAGGTAATACAGATATTCTTAAAGGATACTAATGTTCCTACTATCGTTAAGGATTATGTAGCACTTATGGCTAGAAATATTATCAGATTTATTGATAATAAGGTTAGATTTGAAAGAATCGAGAAGATTCATACATATACAACTAAGCACATTGCAAGTCAGTGTTTCACTGGAGACTATGAGTTATTCATAGGAATATGTGGCGCTGGTGATAAGGTATTTGCAGAAGCATACGCGAAAGAAGAGTTTGAGCAAATCGATGAGGATTGCTTAGATGCAGTTTGTGAGTTTATTAATGTTTGCAATGGTTTATTTGCTTCAAAACTCAGCCAGGAAGAAATTGAGATTGATATGCTTCCTCCAAATATGTACACTGATGACACAACGATCAGCACAGAAGGTATGATGTACATGCTTCCATGTTTTGTTGGAGATTCTAGAGCAGATATCGTAATCTGTATGGAAACTAAGTGGTGTATCGATTAGTTATATAGAAAGGAATAATACAATGGCAAATATTTTAATTGTAGATGATTCAAGAACTTCAAGAAGAATTTTAAGAGGTATTTTAGAAGGTGATGGACATACTGTTGCTGGAGAGGCTGTTAATGGTCAGGAAGGTTATGATAAGTATGTTGAACTCAAGCCAGACCTTGTAACTATGGATATTACAATGCCAGTTATGTCAGGTGTTGAGTCACTTAAGAAGATAAAGGCTGATTATCCTGATGCAAAGGTGGTTATGGTTTCTGCAGCTGGACAGCAACATAATATGTTAGAGGCCGTACAGAGTGGAGCGGCAGAATTCATTGCTAAGCCATTTGATGTTGAAGAGATTAAGAGAGTTATTAACAACATTCTTGAAGCATAGTTAATTTAACACGAAAAAAAGGCACTCGAGTAAGAGTGCCTTTTCGTGCGATTACAAATAATAAAGGTATACAAAACTAAAAGGGTTTGGTATTATAACATTGCAATAACATATATACTATTGCCAAGGAGGACATTAAGATGAGCAAGGTTAGAAGAATCTATGTTGAAAAGAAGGACGATTATGCTGTTAGAGCAAAAGAACTTAAGCAGCAGATAAAGGACTACTTAGGTATCAAGGCTGATGCCGTAAGAGAACTTGTTCGTTATGATATGGAGGGTGTGTCAGAGGATACATACAGTAAGGCAAAGGTTACTGTATTTTCTGAGCCACCTATAGATGTGGTTTATGAGGAGGAGTTCCCTAAGAACCCAGGAGATTTATGCTTCTCTATGGAGTATCTCCCAGGACAGTTTGACCAGAGAGCTGACTCAGCAGAGCAGTGTGTAAAGCTTCTTAATGAGAACGAAGAACCGCTTATAAAGTCAGCAACTACATATGTAATTACAGGTGATATTTCAGCAGAGCAGTTAGAGGCTATCAAGGAATATGTTGTTAACCCTGTTGATTCTAGAGTTGCAGATGAAATTAAACCGGATACACTTGTTACAGAGTTTGAAGAGCCAGCAGATGTTATTATATTTGATGGTTTTAAGGATATGGCAGAAACTGAGCTTAAGGAATTGTATGATTCTCTCGGTCTTGCAATGACTTTTAAGGATTTTCTTCACATTCAGAACTATTTCAAGAATGAAGAAGATAGAGATCCATCTATGACAGAGATAAGAGTTCTAGATACTTATTGGTCAGATCACTGTCGTCATACTACTTTCTCAACAGAGCTTACAGACGTTAGCTTTGATGAGGGATATTATAGTGATATGATTTCATCAACATATGATAAGTATGTTGAGACAGCTGCGGATATTAATAAGGGTAGAGATGACAAATTTGTATGTCTTATGGATATAGCTCTTATGGCTATGAAGGCACTTAGAAAAGCTGGAAAGCTTGAGGATATGGAAGTATCTGACGAGATTAATGCCTGCTCTATAGTTGTTCCTGTAACTATTGATGGTGTGGAGGAAGAGTGGCTTGTAAGCTTCAAGAATGAGACACACAACCATCCAACAGAGATTGAACCATTTGGTGGTGCGGCTACATGTCTTGGTGGTGCTATTAGAGATCCACTTTCAGGACGTTCATATGTATATCAGGCTATGCGTGTTACTGGTGCAGCAGATCCTACAGTATCACTTAAGGATACTATGAAGGGTAAGCTTCCACAGCGTAAGATTGTTAAGGTTGCTGCAGCTGGTTATAGTTCATATGGTAACCAAATTGGTCTTGCAACAGGTCACGTAAATGAAATATATCATCCAAACTACGTTGCAAAACGTATGGAAATTGGTGCTGTTATGGGTGCAGCCCCAAGAAGATGTGTAAAGAGACTTACATCTGATCCGGGAGATATTATTATCCTTCTTGGTGGACGTACAGGTCGTGATGGCTGTGGTGGTGCTACAGGTTCATCAAAGGCTCACACAGAAAGCTCAATTGAGACTTGTGGTGCAGAGGTTCAAAAGGGTAATGCTCCTACAGAGAGAAAGATTCAGAGATTATTTAGAAGAGAAGAGGTTGCTTCTCTTATTAAGAAGTGTAACGACTTTGGTGCCGGTGGTGTATCTGTTGCTATAGGTGAGCTTGCAGATGGTCTTAAGGTTGACCTTGATAAGGTACCTAAGAAATACGCAGGTCTTGACGGAACAGAGCTTGCTATCTCAGAGTCACAGGAGCGTATGGCTATCGTTATCGATCCTAAGGACGTTGATACTATGATGAAGTATGCTAACGAGGAGAATCTTGAAGCTGTTGCAGTTGCTACAGTTACTGAGGAACCACGTCTTGTTCTTAGCTGGAGAGGCAAGGAGATAGTTAACCTTTCTAGAGCCTTCCTTGATACAAATGGTGCTCATCAGGAGACAGAAGTTAAGGTTGCTATGCCTGATGAGAAGAAGAATTATTTCGCTG
>JAGAKD010000237.1 GCA_017625815.1 Lachnospiraceae bacterium
AAGGCTGAGATAGAAGCACCAAGAAGGGATATGGTGAAATATTCCATAGTCTCTATGTGGATTGTATTAGGTGTATTTTTACTATTAACCATTCAATTAACAAGAACCATGGTTAAGCCACTAAAGGAGCTTACTGCAACAGCAGAGAGAATGGCTCAATCTGACTTAGATGTTGAGGTTAAGTGCAATACAAAGGATGAGGTTGGAGCTCTTGCAAGTAGCATTCAAAAGATGGCAAACAATCTAAAAACTCATATTAATCAGATAAATAACATGGCCTATTGGGACAGTCTTACAGGGCTCAAAAGTAATGCTTCATATAACCAGATGGCCGACAAGCTTGACAAAGAAATTAAGTCGGGAAGAGCAGAATTCTCGCTGTATATTATGGATATGAACAACCTAAAGCAGATGAATGATACATATGGTCACAAAAAAGGTGATGAAATGCTAATTGATGCTGCAAACATCATGCGTGAGGTGTGGCAAGAGGATAGCATATACCGTATAGGTGGAGATGAATTTGCGGTTGTTCTCGATAACAGTGTTGCTTCACAGTACGAGGATCACATAAAAATCTTTGACAAGGCAATAGAGAGGTTCAATCAATCCAACGACAAATACGACATAGAGCTACAGATTGCCATAGGACTTGCTGTGTATAACAAGGGCAGGGATGAGAGCTTTGTAGATGTGTTTAGACGTGCTGATAATCAAATGTATGAGGATAAGCATAAGAAGAAGCAGAAGTAGAAGATTGAAAAGCTACTCCTTTCTTATAATGGTAGATGAAGAGAAACATAAAACAATTAAAGGGGGCTTTAAGCCCCCTTAATTACTTTAGTGAACGTCGTTAGGATCACCAATCATAGCATCTTCTGGAATCTCGCCTTCCTTTGGAGCCTTAACCAATACAAGTGAAAGGATTAAAGCTACAACGTAAAGAGCAACAGTTGCATATAAAACTGTCTGATAACCAGTTGGGTTAACTACAATAGCCTCAACTGTGCCATCTGATAACTTGTGAGTGATAATCTCTTCTTCACCAAATGTCTTAACTATCCAAGCAGCCATCTGGTTACCTGTGAGACCTGCAAATGCCCAAGCTGAAAGTGTAATACCATGTAATGCACTGATACTTCCCATACCATAGTGGTCTGAAAGAAGTGTTGGAACATTTGAGAATCCACCACCGTAGCCTGCATTTACCATAAAGATAAGTGCAAGAACTAATACGATAAGTCCTGTGTTACCCTCACCGTTCTTGATACCGCCTGTTACGATTGTAGCAGCAGTAAGAGCGATTGAGATGATGAAGATTAACTTGTAAATAGTATTTCTATCCTTCATAGAATCTGCCCAAGCAGAGAAGCCGAGACGACCACCTGCGTTAAAGATTGCAGATACTGTAGATATAATTCCTACAAAGCTTGCAAGTCCAAGACACTTAATAATCATCTTCTCCTGAGAGATAAGTGCAAGACCACAAGTGATGTTAATGTAGAACATTAACCAAATACCAATATAGTTACCGAGCTTTCTTGTCTTGATAACTGAGAAGATACTCTTCTTAGCTTCCTTGCCC
Source organism: Lachnospiraceae bacterium (assembly GCA_017625815.1). Taxonomy (GTDB): domain Bacteria; phylum Bacillota; class Clostridia; order Lachnospirales; family Lachnospiraceae; genus Coprococcus_C. The sequence continues at coordinate 1,586 of JAGAKD010000237.1, forward strand.
TGTGGCTCAACCCAGCCTTCTGGCTTATGTAATAAGAGATGTCCGAGGAACATCATTACAAAGTATACGCCAGCTAAAATCCAGAACATCTTGTAGATACCGCCCTCGCCAAGGTTTGAAAGCAATGACTGCATGATTGGTGATGCGATTGCCTTTGCTGCACCGAAGCCTGCTACTGCAAGACCTGTTGCAAGACCCTTTCTGTCCTTGAACCAAAGCATAAGTGTCTTAACTGGTGATAAGTATCCAGTACCAAGACCGATACCCATGATAAGACCGTAGCATAAATAAATCCCTGCAAGAGCAAGTCCGCTTCCCTTGTGCTGTCCACCGTAGTAGATGAAGAAGCCTGTACCTGCCATACCAACTGAGAAACAGATAGTTGCGATAAGAGAAGACTTATGAATATCCTTCTCAACTACATTTCCAAGGAATGCTGCTGACATACCCAGGAAGAAAATTGCAAAACTGAATGCCCACTCAGTTGCACCCTTAGAGTGACCAATGTAGTCTGCGATTTCCTGACTAAAGATTGACCAGCAGTAAACAGTACCGATACTGCAGTGGAGTAAAAGAGCAGGAATAGCTGCGCTGACCCATTTGTTCTTTGGTTTACCCATGTTATTACCCATGCAAATGCACAAAAAAAATGTGCGCTACCTATATTTAATTGTTAGACTGAAATGGCGGTAGCTGCATATAATCCTTTCTCCATTTCTCATTTCAGCCCTCATAATCGTACACATTTTACTCCAATTTTCGACATATTTCAAGGCTATATTGGCAAAAAATATAGTAATTTTTGGGAAAATATTGATATTTAATATAAAAATACATATAATAGGTAAGAACATAATTATAAATCATACTTTTTGCCGCCGGGTAAAGAGCACATGAGTCAGACCTCCAATCGTTAGGCCTTAGAAGATTGGGTGGGCTGGCATTTTTATTTTTATGAACTGTATATATTTGTGTTACGGTAATTTGATTTGAGATGGAGAAATATAATGAGTAACGAAATATTAAACTGTAAAGTGAATAAAAAAGAATGCTTTAGAGACTTTTCTAAATACACAACATTAAGTATATTGGGAATATTAGGAGTTTCCTGTTATATTTTAGCAGATACATTTTTCGTGTCTAAGGGACTAGGGACAGATGGACTTACAGCCTTAAACTTAGCCATACCAGTATACAATTTTGTTTTCGGAGTTGGGCTTATGCTTGGAGTAGGCGGTGCAACAAAATTTGCTATTTATAAAAGTCAGGGCGAGAAAGAGGCTATGAATAAGAGCTTTACCACTACAGTATATATGGCAGTGATATTTGGGCTAATATATGTATTGTTTGGTTTGTTTGCTTCAGAGGGTTTAGCAAAACTTTTAGGGGGAGAGCCGGGAACTTACGTATTTGATATGACTGTAACCTATGTGAGATGGCTACTTATATTTGCACCAGCTTTCATTTTAAACAATGTATTCTTGTGCTTTATGAGGAATGACGAGGCTCCAAACCTTGCCATGGCTGGTCAATTGGTTGGTAGCTTTTCAAACATCTTGTTGGATTATATATTTATATTCCCTATGAATATGGGTATATTTGGTGCTATACTTGCCACAGTTTTTTCTCCGGTAATTAGTATGGCGATTATGTTGCCCCACAAGCTTAAGAAAAAGAATACATTTCATTTTACGAAAAAAGGGTTTAATTTGGAATTTGCAAAACAAGGTCTTTCTATAGGATTTCCTTCTTTTATTACGGAGATATCTCTTGCTATAGTAATGATTATCTTTAATCTTATAATACTTAGGTTAGAAGGTAATACAGGAGTAGCGGCATATGGAGTAATTGCTAATATCTCTATTGTGGTAGTTGCCATATATACTGGTCTTGGTCAGGGGATCCAGCCACTTTTAAGTAGTGCTTACGGAAGAGGACATAAGCAATATATAAGTCAGATATTAAAATACTCAATGATAACTATGGTTTCCTTCTCCTTGGTTATATATATGGTGCTAGCTGTATTTGCCTCTCCAATAGTGGGTATATTTAACAGTGAGAATAATATGATTATGCAGGGCATTGCT
>JAGAKD010000238.1 GCA_017625815.1 Lachnospiraceae bacterium
AGGTATAATGATTGGCCACGAGAAGCCTTGCACTATAGTGATGGATGAGATTCGTTCTCATTTGCCAATTATGAGTCCGTTTTTAAAGCTTATCAAAGGACGTACCCTTGATAAATCAGACATAAGGTCTCAAGCAAAAACTATCAAAGCTATTGTGGAAGAGGTTAAGGAAGGAAGAAGGTACATTATATTTCCAGAGGGTGGATATGATCATAATGGCAACAAGGTACAATATTTTCATTCAGGAGCGTTTAAGTGTTCTGTTAGGTCCAAGACCCCAATAGTTCCAGTTGCGCTTGTAGATTCCTACAAACCTTTTGAGATTAATTCTTTGAAAAAAGTTATAACTCAGGTTCATTTTTTAGAACCTATTTTATATGAAGAATACAAGGATATGACTACAGAGGAGATAGCTAATATGGTTAGAAAACGTATCATAGACGTAGTAGAATATCAGGTTGAAGGAGTGGCATAAAACCACTCTTTCTTTATGCGAAAATTTATGGTATGATTAAGCCAAATGTTGCAAAAATTATTGTGACATTTATAAATATTTCAAAAATGGAAATCATAACTTATATATTTTGTTTGGAGGATATTATGAAAAAGAAGATTACTTTACTTGCACTTTCAATGACAATGCTTTTTGGACTTACTGCTTGCGGTGACAAAGAGGACAAGGATACTGACAAGACTACAGTAGAAACAACAGAAGAAGCTGTTAATATAACAGATTCCCTGGAGATTTTGACAACTGTATGGGGCACGTATGGTGCTGATGAGATGTTTGCCATAATGGGTGGCGATTACAACAATATGGTAAATGATGCACCAGGGGCTTTTGATGTGAGTGATACAGAGAGTCTTGATTCAATTCTTGGTGTTCCAGCAGATGGAGCATCTCTTATTGATGGAGCAGCGTCTATGGTTCATATGATGAATGCAAATACATTTACTGGCGGAGCTTACCATCTTTCAGATTCTGCAAATATGGAAGATTTCACAGCTAAGCTTAAGGACAATATCGTGAATAGACAGTGGATGTGTGGTTTCCCTGATACTCTTATTATTGTCAGCATTGGTGATGAGTATGTTGTTTCAGCTTTTGGTGAAGCTGCAATTATTGAGAATTTTAAGACTAAGCTTTCTGGGGTATATCCTATGTGCGAGGTTTTATATGAGGAGAATCTAGCACAGTAATTTTTAAGACTCATATTCAGAGAATATAAGGAGCCAATATGTTATTTTCTAGTATTACATTTCTATACTATTTTTTACCTGCTATGTTGCTGGTGTATTTTATAGCTCCAAAAGACTTTAGGAATGCAGTTTTGGTTTTGTTCAGTTTGCTGTTTTATGCCTGGGGAGAACCAAAATATGTATTTCTAATGACTGGGACTATATTTGCAGGATATTTTGCAGGTCTTATTATAGGCAGATATCGAGGTAGTAAATTCGGAAAGATAACATACCTGTTGGCTCTTTTTGTATGTCTATTTTTACTTGCCTACTTTAAGTATGCAGACTTTTTTATCAAGAGCTTTTCTGATGCCACAGGATTATCTGTTAAGCTTTTAAATATTGCATTGCCTATAGGGATTAGCTTTTATACCTTTCAGTTAATTAGTTATATCATAGATGTTTATAGAGGGGATGTGGAAGCTCAAAAAGATCCAGTAAAACTATTTGCCTATATATCTATGTTTCCTCAGCTTATTGCTGGTCCTATAGTAAGATATAGGGATATAGAAAAAACTCTTTCTGAAAGAGGGGTAAGCTTTGATAGCGTAAGAGAGGGCATAATTAGATTCGCTATGGGTCTTGGGAAAAAGGTTATTATAGCAAATCAGCTTGCTGGTCTCTGTGACATAGTGAAGACAACAGACAATAATTCTGTTTTGTTTATGTGGACATACGCTGTGGCGGCGGCACTACACATATATTTTGATTTTTCTGGTTACAGTGATATGGCAATTGGTCTTGGCAAAATACTTGGCTTCACATTTCCAGAGAACTTTGACTATCCGTATATATCTGGAACTATAACCGAGTTTTGGCGTAGATGGCATATGACACTGGGTAGCTGGTTTAGAGACTATGTTTATATTCCTATGGGTGGCAGCAGAGTAGGAAAGGTAAGATTAATATTTAATCTTTTCGTAGTATGGATGTTAACAGGTCTATGGCATGGTGCCGCATGGAATTTTGTACTGTGGGGATTGCTTTTTGCAGTTTTACTTATATTAGAAAAATTGTTCTTTTATAAGAGTATTGATAAAACTAGAGTTTTTAAGCACATATATGTAATATTTATCGTGTTAATAAGCTTTGTAATATTTAGTGGGGATAGTCTTAGCCAAATCGGAACACAGCTTTTAGATATGTTTGGTTTTGGTGGTTTGCCACTGGTTTCAGAGGTTACTATATATTATCTAAGAAGTTATATGGTGATTATTTTGCTTGGTATTTTAGGTGCCACACCACTTGTAAAAAGGCTTTATAAGTGGGTGAAAGGCAAAGCTCCTATTGCTTTGGTTGGGGTACTAGAACCAATAGTTGTAATAGGTATATTGTTACTATCTACGGCGTATCTTGTGGACGGCTCATTTAATCCGTTCCTATATTTTAGGTTTTAGGGGGTGTGATTTATGAGAGAAAATTGGTCTAAGATTACAGTTATATCGGTAGCCATAGTTTTTTATGGATTTGCTTTATTGTGTTGGTTCAAGCCGGCTGATGATATATCAGAGGTAGAACGAAGAGAGCTAGCAAAGATGCCAGAATTATCTATGGATAGTTTTGCTGAGGGTTCATTTATGGATGAATTTGAGGAATACGCTGTGGATCAGATACCTTTTAGGCAAGGCTTTAGAACAGTAAAGGCGGCTATAGGTATATATGCCCTTGGGCAGCTGGATAATAATGATTTATATGTAGACGAAGGTTATATAATTGATATGGAGTATCCTTTGGATGTGGATTCTGTAGAGAGAGCAGCAGATAGGTTTACAGATGTATACAATAAGTATCTGCTTGATACAGATGTCAATGTGTACATGTCTATAATTCCTGATAAAAACTATTTTAATGATAATGATGTATATCCAATTATGGAATATGATAAGATGGTTGAGATTATGTGTGAAAATATGGAGTATAGCACATATATTGACATATTTGGTGAGTTGAAACTAGAAGATTATTACAAGACAGATACTCATTGGAGACAGGAAAAAATAATATCAGTGGCAGAGAAGCTAGGCACTTCTATGGGGGCAAACATAGATACAGAGTATGAACAGATGAAAGTTGATAAGACTTTTTATGGTGTATATTATGGTCAAATGTCCCTTCCTAACCAAGGAGATGAGTTATATTATCTTACAAACCATACCATAGATGATTGTACAGTATATGACTATGAGAACAGTAGGGATATATCTATGTATGATATGGATGCTGCCACTGGACGAGATCCATATGAGATGTATCTGTACGGACCTTTGTCCCTTGTCACTATAACTAATCCAAATGCAGATACAGGTAAAGAGTTAATTATATTTAGAGATTCCTTTGGTAGTAGTATAGCACCATTGCTTGCCACAGGTTACTCTAATGTTACAATGGTTGACATAAGATATATCAGTCCGGAAATATTAGGAAACTTTATAGAATTTGATAACCAGGATGTACTATTTTTGTACAGTACATCAGTATTAAATAACAGCGAAACAATAAAATAAATTTTTTTCGCACATTTTTGTACCTTGAAATGTTTATATAGTGAAGGGCCTTTCAAAAGAAATAAAAAACGAGACAGTCAGGAGGTGTAGCTTTGGAAGCTAAGGACTATGAACGCATAGTAAATAAATATATTGATACAGTTTATAGGATTGCCATAAGCTATACCAAAACTCCAGCTGATGCGGATGATATCGTTCAACAGACTTTTATGAAGCTTCTAGCAAAGGACAGAAGGTTTGTGGATGAAGAGCATATTAAACGATGGTTAATCAGGGTTTGTATAAATGAGTGTAACAGTTTGTTTTCCTCATATTGGAGAAGAAATGTAGATTCCATAGATGAAATTGCCAATGAGCCAGCTTTTTCTATGCAGGAAAAAAGTGATTTGTATTACGCCATTAAGAAATTGCCGCATAAATGTAAGATAGTAATTTACCTATTTTATTATGAGGGTTATTCCTCTAAGGAAATTTCGGACATATTACATATCAATGAAGCAACAGTTAGAACCAGACTTTCTCGTGGTAGGAATATTTTAAGAACAGAGCTGAAGGAGGCGTGGGAAGATGAATAATAAGGAATTTGTCAGGGGAGTATATGATGAAATTCATGCTCCGGAGGAATTGTTCGGAAAGGTTATGGATATGAACAAGAAGGAAGCTAAAAAGAATAAAGTTATGAGATTTGCAGCAGGTGCAGTGGCTACATTGGCTCTTGCATTTGTAGCATCAAACGGAATATGTTATGCAGCAACAGGTGAAACTTGGGTGGAGAAAGCTATTGTATATATTAATGGCGAAGAGCAGGAAGTTGAAATCGAGATGCATCAGGATGGTGATACAACTTACGGAGAGGTATCCTTTGAGGTGGATGAAGAAGATACTGTTTCTGTAATATATAATGATACTCTTCCAGGGGATGAAAAAAATGCTGTTGACGAAGGAAACGCAGACGCAATAATAAATGAAGATGTTGTTGTAATTGTTGAAGATAAGGATGGTAGGGTATATCTTAAAATAGGAGAAGAAATTACAGATATCACAGAGGATTTTGCTGATGGCGAGGCAAAGGGGACTGTATCAATTGATGGCACAAACTATGATTATACTATCACAGGAAATGCTAATGAGTATAATATAAGTATTTCTTCTGAACAGTAAATTGAGTTTTACTACTATTATAAAAGTTCGTAAATGGAATTATTGGGATTTCGTTTGCGGACTTTTTTCTTGTTAAAAATATACTATGCATTTATAATATTACTTAAAATTACCGTTTGGATTTTGATTCAAAAAAGTAATGATAGACAAATTCGTATTTAACAAAACAATTAACTTGGAGATATATAGATGGTAAAAGATTACAAAGCAGTAGTATTTGATATGGATGGAGTTATATTTGACTCGGAGGTTAAGGTTGTAGAGTGTTGGAAAGTTATTGCGGATAAATACCACATACCTGACATAGAAACAACTTGTATAGATTGTATGGGCCAAAATCAAGCTATGGCAAAGGAAAAATTCTTAGCAAAGTATGGTGAAGATTTTCCGTACGTAGAATACAAGAAGGAAATGTCAGATTTGTTTCATTCTAGATATGACAATGGAAGACTTCCTATGAAGCCTGGTGTGGTTGAGATTTTAAAATATCTTAAAGCCCAGGGTAAATTGATTGCCCTAGCTTCCTCTACTAGAAGAGAAGTAGTAACAAGAGAATTAAGAGATGCTGGTGTTTTGAATTATTTTGATGCGGTGATTTGTGGTGATATGGTGAGTAAAAGTAAACCTGAGCCAGATATATTTATAAAGGCCTGTGAGGAACTTGGAGTAAAAACAAATGAAGCTTACGCTATAGAGGATTCTCATAATGGAATAAAAGCTGCATCACGAGGTGGGCTTAGACCTATTATGGTTCCTGACTTGATGCCAGTTAACCAAGAGATGAAGGAATTAAGTTTAGATATATTAGACTCTCTTTTAGAAGTGAAGACATATCTTGAAAACTTGAGCCATTAACGGATGTATTGATGATTAAGAGGAGCTTGGTAATATGAACCTTAAGAAAAGTAAAAAAAGTAAATACCTTATTACAATAATATGGTCATTTTTAATTGCTATTGTAGCTGGAATAATAGCCATATATGTTTTTCCAAAAAACCTTGAAAATATGGCAGAAGATGCTTTGTATCAGAACCCAGATGTAATACCAAGTGACATTATAATTATAGCTATAGACGAGGAAACTTTGGCACAGCTTGGTCCATATACAGATTGGGACAGAAGTTATTTTGCACAGCTTATTGAGATACTTAATGAAGATCCTGATACAGCTCCACAGATTATTGGCATAGATGTTGTGTTTAGTGGTACCAATGACACAAAGGAGGATGAGGAGCTTGTTCGTGTTTGTGCAGAGGGTGGTAACGTAGTTCTTGCTTCGGCGTTGAGCTTTGATAGTTATTTGTATAAAGGTGAAGATGGTCAATATTATTCATCACAATATGTGTCAGGTGAGGGAAGAGCATATGATGAGTTGGCAACGGTGACGGAACAAGGATTTACCAATGCTATTTATGACGATGATGGTTTTGTGAGAAGAACATATACTCAAATTAAATCTGAATATGAGGGAGAAACAACGGTATATTCTTCTTTTGCATATAGTATTGCCTCCAGGGTTGATGATGTAAAGAGTTATGATTCTAAGGTAGAGGTTGCTTTAGTAGGTAATCCAGGAGAATTTGAAATTATATCTATGGCTAGCGCTTTAGATGGTACAGTGCCAAGGGGTTATTTCGACGATAGCATAGTTCTTATTGGGGCCTTTGAAGAGGGAATGATGGATTCTTATAGAGTCCCTATTGACTACTCAACTCAGATGTATGGTGTGGAGTTGCAAGCAAACTATATACATGCTTTCTTAAATGACAGAATAATTTATTCCATAAATTCTGTTGTACAATTTTTTATAACATTTTTGATTGTAGGCTTGTTTACGTTTTTTGCACTTAACAGCAATATTAGTTATGGGATAGTTGGTTTATTATTTGTAGGTATAAGCTATATTCTAGCGTGTTTCGTTGTGTTTAACATTACCTCATACAAGCTGAATCTACTGTCAGTTCCTATAGGAGTTGCAGCTGCGTTTTTGGTTGTAGTGATTTACAAATACATAGAGATGCAAAAGAGAAGAATCGATGAGATGGGAGAGACGCTTTTTTCCATGGCGGAGGCTATGGCGGAAACAATTGAAGGAAGAACACCATACAATGCTAATCATACTAAGAATGTTGCCAAAAGATGCGTTGAGATGCTAGATTTTATCAATCTTAAGCACAAGGAAAATAAAACGGATTTACATTTTACTAAGGAAGATAAACAAGAATTATATCTAGCTGCCATGTTACACGATGTGGGTAAAATGGACGTGCCGCTATCTATTATGGATAAGCCAACAAAGCTAGGAGTTAGAGAAGATAAGTTAAAGGATAGACTTTTGATGATAAGTCTTCGTATAAAGAATGATATTTTGACCGGATATATTACTGAGGAAGACGGGAGTAAAAAACTGAGCTTGATTGAGGAGTTTGTATCAGGTCTTAGTGGATTTAACTGTGGACGACCACTTAAAGAAGAGGAATGGGAGTTGGTTAATAAAATTGCTGGTAGTGTGTATGTAGGAAGTGACGGAAGTGAGATACCTTACATGACACAAGAAGAGGTGGAAGACCTACATATTAAAGCAGGAACTCTTTCTGAAAAGGAAAGAACTATTATGCAAAGTCATGTTGAGTATACGGATAAGATACTTGCTCATATACAGTTTGGCGAGCAATTTAAAAATGTAAGAGCTATGGCTGCAAATCATCACGAGCTCCTTAATGGAAAAGGTTATCCAAAGGGAATGAAGGAAGATGAATTGGATGTAATGACAAGAATACTTACAATAATGGATATATATGATTCTCTTATTGCGGATGATAGACCTTATAAAAAACCAAAGTCCGTTAAGGTTGCGTTTGAGATTCTTGATGAAGAAGCAAAGGCAGGAAAAATCGACAAGGAATTACTTGCATTTGCAAAAGAGCTATATTTAAAAGAAGAATGAATTGAGATATAATTTACCAAGAAGCTATATTATCATATCTCATAAGATGAATATATAATAAGCCATATAAAGGAGAAAGAAATGGAAAAGAAAAGTAAGAAGTTACCAATAATTATTGGGGTTATTGCCCTAGTTATACTTGCGGCAATAATAGTGATTGTACTAGTTAATAAAAACAAAGGTCATCGAGTGATCAAGGTTGAAACCTTTTCGGGAGATGTAACCATTGAGAGTGGTTCTTCAAAAAAGGATATTTTTGAAGGGATGAACCTTAAGTCAAAGGATACTGTTACTACTGGTGCCGATGGCGTAGTAGAGCTTTTAGTTGATGAAGATAAGCATATAGTAGCAAGTGAGAATACCAGCTTTACAATTACATCTAGTGGAGATGAGGAAAAGGGAAAACTTAAGATTAAACTTTTGTATGGTACATCTCTTGTTCAGATAGATAAAAAGTTATCAGATGGTTCATCAGTGGAAGTGGAGACACCTAACACTACTCTTAGCGTAAGGGGAACAACCTTTGAGACAAGCTATTCAAAGGAAGATGAATCTACTGTTGTAAAGGTTACAGATGGTGTTGTAGATGTTGCAACAGCTGAAGAAACAGTGCAGGTAGAAGCAGGTAGTATGGCTACTATAAAGGATAATAAGATAAAGGTAACCCCATTGTCCATTGAGTATAGAGATGAAGAAGCCTTTGAAGTAAGATATTCTACTACTAATGAGTTGTCAGGAATACACGTAAAATGGCTCAATGAATGGACTCACGTAGCAAGTGCGCAGAATAAAAATGGACCAGACTTGTTTGAAAGACATGGAGTTAACATACGTTATTGGGTTTACACTGAGGATGAGGTAAATGCTGATATTGATAATAGCGGTGAAGCAGGTCAACTTATAGGTGTAGATTACATTAAAAATGGTGATGGGGATACTATAATATGTTGTTCCTATGATTTTAATGGTGAAAGTGGTATTAAGTATGCATATCAGTATTTCAAAAAGGTACAAGATAATGTATATTTGTCCATATTTGTGTTTGATGAGAGAAATGGTGAGGCTGTAGGTGATGATACATTAGAGTATTACCTGGAGCTGACTAATAATTGTTACTATACATATTCTATTGAGGTAGAGTAAAGGTATATTATTAATAAAAAAGTCTCTATAACAATTTGAAAAAAATTGTTGTAGAGACTTTTTGTTTATAGAGTTATTAACTCTTTCTTACCAATATGAATATACATACCTATAGTTGCAACCACCAATACTCCTATCGTAACCATAGTTATAGTTTCAATAGTTATACTCTTTAAGAAGTATTTTGCCACCAGTGGTAATG
>JAGAKD010000239.1 GCA_017625815.1 Lachnospiraceae bacterium
TATAGAATTCAAGAAATATAACTAGGAGGTGACTATTATGAGTACATATGTTATGGCAGATTTGCATGGAAGATTTACAGAGCTACAGGAGATGCTTAGGAAAATTAATTTCGGTGCCGAGGACAAGCTTATTATAGCAGGAGACATCTGCGACAGAGGCAAGGAAAACTATGCTATGTTTAAGTGGATGGAAAGTAAGCCTGTTAATGTAGAATTTATCAAGGGTAATCATGATGAGGAGTTTATTGACAATGTTGATATGCTTGCTACCATGCTGAAGAAGAATCCTAACTTGCGACAGTGCTATGAGGAACTGAAGGAGATGGATGAGTTTTTTGATTTTTACGGAACTATAGGACAGCTTATAGATGGGTACAGTGTTAACTTTCAGCAGTTATCCCTGTGGGCTGATATGATGTACGAGTTTCCGTACCTTAAAGAACTTAAGATAGAAGACAAGAATTATCTTATAGTCCACGCAGGCTATATGGATGAGGATAGTTTGACTAACTCACCATTAGCCAAGAACTCAACATCTAGTCAGCTTAAGACTATGGCACTTTCTAAGGAGGTATTTTACACAACTGCTAGAGATGAGGCTTTGATAGTTGGCGGTAAGAGGGATACAACCATTATAGCTGGCCATACACCAACCATGTCAACTAGTCTATTCTTTAACGAGGGAAAGGTATTCAGAGGTGAGCGTCCAGAGATTAATTCTGTAATCTATAACATAGATTGCGGTGCAGGATTTTTGGACAAGTCAAAGTCAGCTAATATGGCGTGTATAAGGTTAGAGGATGAAGAAATATTTTATCTTAGATAGGAGAGTGATAATTTGATTAATTTAGTACCATCTAAGCAGGTGAGCGAATATTTAGATGATATAGGATATATATTTACAGATTTCCAGAGAGCAACACTTATATGGAATGTAGCAGAATGTAGCCGTGCTGAGAAGCTAAGTGCTTTGGAAGATTTATCTTTAACTACAGAGGATCCTTTGTTGAAGCAACAGATAAAAGAGCGTTTGAGATATGAGCTTATGATGTTGGCTGATTTTAAGGAGAATGCGGATGGAGAGTTTGTATATGTTGTTGAAGATAAAGATGGTATTCATATAGGATATTTTGAGAAAGCTAGTATGGCTATGAGGTTTGCTTCAGATAGAAAGGAAAGTTGTAGTATACTTAAGTATCTGCTGGTTAAAGATAATAAGCTTCCTCCTTTATCTGAATATAAGGATTTGTATCATAAGTTTATTAATAGCGAGACTGAGGAACAGGATGTTGGAAAGTATCTAGATCTAGCTGTGGCTGGTGTAGAAATTGATGAAAAGGGAAACGTGGAAAGTCTATGGTGTGATAATAAGATGGATTATGCCATACCTGAATTATCAACAGAGCGTTTTGAGAATCAATTTATTAATATTCCCTTTCCAGAAACCTTTACGCGAGGAATTCCTGTAAAGCTTGTAACAACTGGAGAGTATGGAATAATAGCACAGGGCAGTGAAATGTGGGATGAGTTTATGGAAAAGTTTGGAGATGGCAAGGAGCTTGATTACATTCACATGTCACTTACAGTTGTGTTTATAACCGAGGATGGTATGTGGAGTCATGAGCACATTAATCCAATCTATCTAGAAGTTGAAATGCCTAAAACTAAGGATAATCCTGAGCTAGCTTGCGCTTTGGAAGCATTAAGCGACTACTGGAGTGGTTCAGGCAGTGAGGAGATTGTATTAAAGTATGCTCGTCAGTATGCTGATTCTAAGAAGAAACCAAGAACAGTTGACTTAGCTACTACAGTGCAGGATATTATTATTTAACTAAATGGGGATGTGCGCCAATAAATTACATTCCGGCCGCGCCAGAGATGGGGTCTTAGCAGACCGTTTTAAGGTCTGCGGGTGCCCCTCCCTAGGCAGGCCGGCCAGTACAGTATAACCGCGCACATCCCCTTCTTAAACATAACAGGCTGGATGCTAATGCATCCAGCCTGAATCATTTTATATCTAAAAATTTACTTATCCGTAATCTCTGCATGAAGCTCCTGAAGACTCTTAACCTCATTAGCTTCGTGAGTTCTTACATACTGAATACCTGATGCTGTAGCCTTAGCTGCTGCAATAGTAGTCATATAAGGAACTCTAGCCTTGATAGCTGCCTTTCTAAGGTAGCTGTCGTCATTTACGCTATCCTTGCCAACCGGAGAGTTGATGATGAGGTCAATCTCGCCATTTGTGATGGCATCAAGTGTATTTGGACGACCCTCTGAAACCTTCTTAATCTTCTCAGCAGGAATGCCAGCAGCAGTAATTACCTCGTAGGTATTACCGGTAGCTCTAATCTTAAATCCGTTGTCTGCAAGCTTTTTCGCAACGTCAACAACCTCTGCCTTATCCTTGCGGTTAACTGAGATAAGAACTGTACCCTCAAGTGGAAGCTTTGAACCAACACCCTCTTGAGCCTTGAAGAAAGCTTCACCATATGAAGGA
>JAGAKD010000240.1 GCA_017625815.1 Lachnospiraceae bacterium
GGAGATGGATTTTGGATTTGTGGGAGAACACTACGCACCAATAAGAGATGAACTGGTAAAGCTGTGGTGTGAGTAACCAAAGAATTCCTTGTAGCAAAAATCCCACAACAATGTTATAATTAAGTAAATATGTCGATATACTTATTGAATAATATACGGAGATTTATATGCAGGGAATATTCATTTCAATGGAAGGACCAGATGGTTCTGGAAAAAGTACACAGATAGAGCTACTTAAGAGTTATCTTGAGAGCAAGGGCTACGACGAGATAATTATAACTAGAGAGCCTGGAGGAACAGTTATAAGTGAAGCCATAAGAGGTATTATCTTAAATAAGGATTACTCTGAGATGGGATATATGACTGAGGCGTTGCTTTATGCATCGGCTAGAGCACAGCTTGTGAGTGAAGTTATCAAGCCAGCACTAGAAGCTGATAAGGCTGTTATCAGTGATAGATTTGTTGATTCCTCTGCCGTATATCAGGGTATGGCGAGAGGTCTTGGTGTTGATGTGGCTTACCAGATTAACAGTTATGCTATACAGGGGATTATGCCACAGCTAACTATACATATGGATCTTCCTGCCAAGGTTGGTATCAGCCGCAAGAAGGAGCAGGCAGAGCTTGACCGTATGGAGCTTGAGACCTTGGAGTTTCACGAGAAGGTTGCAGAGGGGTATAGAACCCTTGCTAAGCTTGCACCAGAACGTATTCGTACTATAGACGCCACTATGGGCATAGAAGATATACACGGGAAGATAGTATCTTATGTGGAGGATATTCTAGCCAGAGCATAATAAATAATCAATAATCATGAAAGGAGAGTAAATATGGATATTAAGGTTAACCAATTGCAACAGCTTACCCAGATGGAAGCACCAAAGAATAGTGTTGCCACAAATGAAGATTTCAAGTTTACTCTCGTTAAGAACATTGAAGAGGGTCAGCTTCAAGAAAAACTCACATCCCTTATGAAGGATATTGAGGAGCAGGGTGCACGTATTGCTAAGCATATGGACATCAAGGATATGAAGAAGTATCGTTCATCTGTAAAGGAATTTATGAACGAGATAGTTTCCCGTTCCCACGAGTTTTCTAGAGAGAACTTTCTGGATAGAAGAGGTAGACACAGAGTATATGGCATTATTCGTCAGGTAGACAAGAACTTAGATGAGCTTGCTACAGAACTACTCAAGGAAGAAAAAGATAATCTTGCTATTTTGGGCAAGATTGATGATATTAGAGGCTTGTTGTTAGATATTTCAACCTAGGAGGTGTGGCGTATGTACTTTAAAAATATTGTTGGTCACGAGGATATTATTAAGCATTTTAGAAGCAGTATTGAGATGAATAAGATTAGCCATGCCTATATTATTAATGGTGAGGTTGATAGTGGTAAGAAGCTTCTTACCAAGGCATTTGTTGCAGCACTTCAGTGTGAAGAAGCTGGTCTTGAGGCTTGCGGTACTTGTAAATCCTGTCTTAAGTTAGCTTCAGGTAATCATCCGGATGTTACTGTTGTAACTCATGAGAAGCCAAATGTTATCTCTGTAGAGGAGATAAGAGAAAAGGTTGTAGAGCCTATATATACAAAGCCTTACGAGAGCAAGTATAAGATATATGTAATTCCTGAAGCACATCTTATGAATGTTCAGGCCCAGAATGCTCTCTTAAAAACCATTGAAGAACCACCAGAGTATGGTATTATAATTTTGCTCACATCCAACCTAAGCAGAATGCTTGAGACAGTTTTATCTCGTTGTATAGTATTGAACACAAAGCCGATAAGAGAGCGAGATATGCTAGAGCATCTTGTTAAGAGCTTAGGTCTCACAGAGGAAAAGGCATATTTTTGCTTGGACTTTGCCCAGGGTAATTTGGGGAAGGCTATCAAGCTTGCTACAAACAGTGAATATGTACAGGTTATAGATTCTGTAGTTGGCGTATTGAAGAAGATTCAAGATATGGACGTTGATGATTTAGCAAGTGCTTTAGAGCAGATTCAAAGATTTAAGATGTCTATCAATGACTATATGGATCTTATGATGATGTGGTATAGAGATGTGCTTATGCTTAAGGTTACAGGCAACATCGACAAGCTCTTGTTTAAGGGAGAATACTCCACTATGAAAAAACAGGCTCAGGTTCATTCCTATAAGGCTATAGAGGATAAGATTGACGCTATAGCAAGAGCAAAGCAGAGATTAGATGTAAATGCTAATTTCGATGTTACTATGGAGCTTTTGTTGCTCACTTTAAAGGAGATTTAACATGAAGGAAGTTATTGGAGTTCGCTTTAGAGAGAACGGAAAGATATATTTTTTTGATCCAGGCAAGTACCAGTTAGAGCCAGGTCAGCACGTTATTGTAGAGACTGCAAGAGGGGTTGAATATGGCAAGGTTGTATTAGGAAGAAGAGAGATTGATGAGACTAAGATGTCCTCTCCACTTAAGCCAATCATAAGACTTGCCACTGCAGAAGATGACAAAAAGTACATGACTAACAAGGAGAATTGTAAAAAGGCATATGACATATGTCTTGAGAAAATTCAGCAGCATGGTCTTGAGATGAAGCTTATTGATGCTGAGTATACATTTGACAACAACAAGGTATTATTCTATTTTACTGCTGACGGAAGAATTGACTTTAGAGAGTTAGTTAAGGATTTGGCAGCAGTATTTAAGACACGTATAGAGCTTAGACAGATTGGTGTTAGAGATGAGACTAAGATAGTTGGTGGTATCGGTATATGCGGAAGAGAGCTTTGCTGTAACAAGCATCTTTCAGAGTTTGTACCAGTATCCATCAAGATGGCAAAGGAACAGAACCTTTCCTTGAATCCTACTAAGATTTCTGGCGTATGTGGAAGACTTATGTGTTGCTTGAAGCATGAGCAGGATACCTACGAGTATCTTAATGACAGACTTCCAAACGTAGGAGATTTTGTTAAGACTGTAGATGGCAAAAAGGGTGAGGTTGCTTCTGTCAATGTTCTTAGACAGAAGGTTAAAATCATCGTAACACAGGAAGATGACACTAAGGATATAGAAGAGTATAAGGTTGAGGAGCTTAAATTCAAGCGTAAGAGAAGACAAAACGATGATAGAATTAGCGATGAAGAGTTAAAGAAGCTTGAGGCCTTAGAACGTAAGGAAGGAAAGTCTAAGTTAGATGATGAGTAGTCTGCTTAAATGCAATGAAAGATTAGATGACCTTCAGTGCAAGGGATACCATATTATACAGAATACTGATACATTTTGCTTTGGCATGGATGCAGTGCTTTTGTCTGATTTTGTTACAGGAAAACCAAAAGGACAGGCTATAGACCTTGGAACTGGTACGGGAGTTATTCCTTTATTGATGCAAGGACAAGGGAAGGCTAGTCATTTTACCGGATTAGAGATACAGGAATACAGTGCCGATATGGCAAGTAGAAGTGTTATGTATAATAACCTACAAGAGCATATTGATATAGTTTGCGGAGATATAAAAGAGGTACCTTGTCTTTTCAAGGCAGCCTCTTTTGATGTTGTAACATCTAATCCACCTTATATAAGTGGTAACCATGGTTTGGAAAATGCTATGGAACCAAAAAACATAGCTAGACACGAGATATTGGTGGATTTAGAGGATGTGGTAAAGGCTGCTTCATATCTACTTAAAGAAGGTGGAAATTTTGCTATGATACATAAGCCCTTTAGGTTAGCAGAGATTATCCGTTTGATGTCTAAGTATAGGATAGAGCCTAAGCGTATGTGTATGGTTCAGCCTTATCAGGACAAGGAGCCAAACATGGTTCTTGTAGAAGGGGCTAAGGGAGGTAAACCTATGCTGAAAGTAGAGCCAGCCTTAGTTGTGTATAATAAAGATGGTAGTTACACTGAGGAACTTTTAGAAAGATACAATCACTAGAACAGAAAGGAAAGCTATGGCAGGGACATTATATCTGGTTGCTACACCTATTGGCAATCTCGAGGATATGACATATAGAGCTGTGAGAATACTAGGGGAAGTAGATTTGATTGCTGCAGAAGATACTAGAAATAGCATTAAGTTGCTCAATCATTTTGACATAAAAACTCCTATGACCAGCTATCATGAGCACAATAAATATGAAAAAGCAGAAGAACTTGTAGCTAAGCTTGCAGCAGGAACAGATATTGCTGTCATAACTGATGCGGGAACTCCAGGTATATCTGACCCGGGAGAAGAGCTAGTTAAGTTATCCTATGAGGCTGGTATAAAAGTTGTGCCAGTGCCGGGAGCCTGCGCAGCTATAAATGCCCTAGTTGCATCAGGATTACCTACTAGAAGATTTGCATTTGAAGCATTTTTGCCTAGTGATAAAAAAGAAAGAAAACTTGTGCTAGATGAATTAAGCAAGGAAACTAGGACTATAATAATATACGAGGCACCGCATAGACTAGTGAAAACCTTAGGAGAACTATCAGAATGTCTAGGGGACAGAGATGCCACAGTCTGTAGAGAACTCACAAAAAAACACGAGACATTTTTTAAGACAACATTAAGGGAAGCTCATTCTTATTACGAAGCAAATGAACCTAAGGGTGAGTGCATAATTGTAATTAAAGGTTTGTCTAGGGAAGCAATTATAGAAGAAAATAGAAAACAGTGGGACGCTATGACTATACCAGAACATATAAAAATGTATATGGAAAAGGGGATGGACAAAAAAGAAGCCACAAAGCAGGTGGCTAAGGATAGAGGAGTTCCTAAAAGAGATATATACGAATATTCAAAAGAAATATAGGGTTGTTCTAGCTACCGTTGGTAGTTAGAATAACCCTATTTATAACTTATGCTGGTGGATCAAAATTAAAATATGTTTTAAGCTTAGGATCCTTCATAATCCAAAGCTTGATAGAATCGATATTCTTAGTAACGGAATCCATAGCAGAGAATATAGACTGTAAGTCTTTTACTTCATCTTGATTGATTATGCCATCTTGGGTAATATCCACTAATATCTTGGATAGCTCGTCCATGCTCTGAGTTGAGCTAAGGAAACGAAGAACTAAACGCTCAATAGACTCTGGCTCTGACTTATTGATATGTTCAGCAAGCTTTCTAACTCCAATAGGACATACATTGTTGCAGTAATCTGCACAGAGATGAGGAGCATTATATGCAGTTGACATAATATCTACTTCCTCTGCATATGGCTCGATCTGTCCTAATTCAATACGAGCCAATCTACTTCTCTCAATACCTAGCTTTAAAGCTGATTTCTCGCGGCTGGTATATGTTGGATTATTCTTTGCAGCTTCCATACGAGCTATGTAATATATGTTTTCTGTTGCCTTAGATGCCTTTCTTCCCATAATGTAAAAACCCCCGAAATTATGTATAATAACCCAAAATGTCATTATGATAATACATATTTTAACATATGTAGAATGAATGATAAAGGGGAAAAAATAGATTTTTGCCTATGTCTAAAGCATTGACAATTTTTTTTAATGGTGTATTCTATATTCTAGAAGTTTTAAAGGAGAAAATATAATGAAAGAAAAGAAACAAGCCATACAAACAATCTTATTTGTCATTACATTTACAGTTTTACTTGTGTATTTTGTTAATCACGCAGGCGTTATAGTAGGTTTTTTTAGTAAGATAATTTCTCTTCTACTTCCTTTTATAATTGGTTGTGGAATTGCATTTGTTATTAATCTTCCTATGAGAGGAATTGAGAACTCTCTGTTCAAAAATAAAGATAGTAAGCTATATAAGCACAAGAGAACAATTAGTATGCTTCTTTCTTATATAGTAGTGTTTGCGTTTGTGTTCCTTGTAATATTCAAGGTGGTTCCAGAGGTTAGGGATACTATTCTTACAATAACAGACAAGCTTCCTGGTTTTGTTGATAAGGCAAAGAATTGGCTGATTAAGTATACAGAGAGGTATCCTGATATAACAGCTCAGATTATGAGTATTGAGATTGATTGGGGAGAAGTAGGTAGTATGTTCACAAATAAGGGTGGCAGTATACTCTCTACAACAATATCAGTATTTTCCTCTATAATAAGTACTATTGTTAATGTTTCTGTTGGATTTGTATTTTCATTATATATCCTTACTCAGAAGGAAAAATTGGGCAGACAGTTAAAAATGATTATATATGCTGGTTGCAAGGAGAGCACAGCTGACGAGCTTATGGTTTTTGGAAAGATTGCCAATACTGCATTTTCAAGATTTTTTGCTTGTCAGTTTAGAGAAGGACTTATTTTAGGTTCTATGTTTGCTGTGTCTATGGCTATATTTGGTATGCCATATCCCCTCACTGTAGGTGTGCTTATGGCATTTACAGCGCTTATACCTGTATTTGGTGCATTTATTGGCTGTTTCATAGGAGGATTCCTCATACTTGTAGATAATCCAAGTATGCTTATATGGTTTATTGTTTTATTCTTTGTAATACAGTTTATTGAGAATAATTTTATTTATCCAAAGCTTGTTGGTGGAGATGTTGGACTTTCTGCCATATGGGTGCTTCTTGCAGTACTTGTAGGTGGTGACCTTATGGGTGTTGTAGGTATGTTTATTTTCATACCACTTGTTTCAGTGTTATATGCATATTTCAGAAGTATTGTATTCAGAAAGCTTAAGAAAAAGGAAATTGATGTTGATAAGAAGGAAGTACCAGATGATGTTATGCCTCTTATGAGCAACAAGAGAAGAATGTTTCAGATGAAGGGCAGAGCCAAAGATGAAAAAGAAACTGAAGAAGCTGTGCCAACTGAAGAATAATAAAAAATTTTAAAGATATTTCAAAGGCTAGAGATAAGGCGGTAGAGTAATGTATAAGGATATAGCAGGATTAGTTTTATATAGAGATTTAGGTGAAGACAGCATATTATATAAGCTGGCTGACATATTTCGTGATAAGGATTATGGGCTAGCTAGCAATGAAGAACTTGTTAGCCGAATCTATCAGCAGATAAAAAGAATATTAGATATAGCAACTAGCTATGGTTTTAACCGTAATCTTTGGCAGGACTATTTGGCATTTCTTCTTATAACTAACGAGAATTCATTTACACTTACCAGTGAGAAGGTAGGTGCAGGTGATGGAACCGTCAACTCTTTTGCGAAAAATGATTATGCTATATTTAAGAGACTTTTTGAATATGATTTTTCAACCGTTGAAAAGGATCTTGGTATAGATTGTTTTACAACCATAACCAACTATCGTTCCCTTCCTAAGAAGGAGCAGATGTATAATCAGAATGTTAGCGAGAAGGTTAGATATATCAGTGATAGCATCAATGAAGCAGGAACTGTTGATGAAGTATTTACTATAATGACTGATTTCTATAATCAGTACGGAGTAGGTATGTTTGGTCTTAATAAGGCATTTCGTATATCTCATGAGGATGGCAAAGACCTTACATTTATTCCAATTAACAATACTGATAAGGTATCTCTTTCTGACTTGATTGGTTATGAAACTCAAAAGAAAAAGCTTATAGATAATACAGAAGCCTTTGTTCAGGGACGAAAGGCTAACAATGTTTTGCTTTTTGGAGATAGTGGAACTGGTAAGTCAACAAGTATTAAAGCAATTATAAATGAATATTATGACCAGGGACTTCGTATGATTGAGATATATAAGCATCAGTTTAAGGATTTGTCAGCGGTTATATCTCACATTAAAAATAGAAATTACAAGTTTGTTATATATATGGATGATTTGTCCTTTGAAGAATTTGAGATTGAGTACAAATATTTGAAGGCTGTTATAGAGGGCGGCTTGGAGACCAAACCGGATAATGTCCTCATATATGCAACCTCTAACAGAAGACATCTTATCAAAGAAACTTGGAATGATAGATCTGATATGAATGTGGAGCTTCACCAGTCTGATACAATGCAGGAAAAGCTTTCTCTTGTAAATAGATTCGGTGTGACTATAAGCTTTTCACGTCCTTCTAAGAAGGAATTCAACCATATAGTTACAGAGCTTGCAAAGAGATATCCAGAGATATCTTTAAGTGAGGAAGAACTTTGTGCAGAAGCTAACAAATGGGAAATGTCCCATGGTGGTATATCTGGTAGAACTGCCCAGCAGTTTATTAACTATCTGGCAGGTAAACAGGAGTAATTAAGCTTCTAAGGTTGCTATTTTTCTCCTGATTTGATATTATTTAGCTTAGTCACGATGGCTGGACCGCTTAAACCTTCAATATCTGAGGCTTTTGAGATAAGATTGTCCAGCTTTTGGATTTCACCATTGCTTTGGTAGATAGTACCTAGGTTTACATAAGTTTGAGTGATGCTGGTATCTATAGAAACAGCATATTCTAGAAACGTAAGGGCAGCAGATGAGGAATCTTCTTTGATTAATTCATCACCTATTTTGTTGAGTGTTTTAATGAGAAGAGTATAATTCTCATCACATTGTGACAATACATCCAGGTTGGCAGGACCATACATGAGTTTTAGGTCTGTATTGGTATAAGCTGATAGATTGAGGATATCCTTTTGGGCTAGATTTTTTAGCTCTTCAACCTGAGCTTTGAGCCCTTTTGCCAAGGCCTCATCAAGGGGAAATGTACCAAGAGGAAGTCTTATATAGTCGAGGCCGCTTATGTCTGCACGCCTAACCTTGTTGGCTTCAGATTCCTTATCCCAGAATTGTTTTTTATTTCTGGCAACAGTTTGGTTGTATTTTGATATATAGCGTGCTATTACAAAACCAAGATAGATTGTAAATATAATTAAAAACAAATTAATAAATTTCATAATAATAATCCTTTCGGAGGTAAAGTACTATGGTAAATTTTAGTAACAAGAAAACACAAAGAACCATTTCTATTGTAATCGTAGCTGTACTTGTAGTTGCTATGGTTTTAGGTCTTCTCTTAGGCTAGCATAACACGAAGCCTAACATTTTTCAAGAAAGGCAGCATAATATGGAACAAGGCTCTTTAGGAGAACTGTATTTAACCCGTTCAGTTACTAAGCATATTAGAAAACACAATAAGGAACTTCAATTTGGCGGAGCCACTCTAAATGACTGCGCCTTGCTTTCGTTAGATGAGACCAGATTAGTGTCTACAGAAGGCTGGGGGACTAATCCTTATTTAGCCTGGGTGAAGGCTATGAATAACCTTGCTACGGCAGGGGCAATTCCTATTGGTGTTCGTATTCTGATGATGTTTCCAGAAGGTATTTTGGAGGAAACTGTTAAAGGCTATATGTCAGAGTTTAACAAGCTTGCAGATGAGTTTGGCATTCAGATAATGGGTGGGCATACACAGATTAGTGAAGCTTATGCTACACCTACCTTTACAGTAACTGCACTTGGACAGTGCAAAGAGTATTTTCCAGAACCAAAGAAAATAGAGGCTGGTGACAAGGTTATAATGACCAAGTGGGCTGGCGTTTTAGGTTCAGATATTATTGCAAAACAGAAGGCAGATGTGCTTAGTGGTAGACTTTCTAGAAGCTATATAGAAGGTGGAATATTTGGGGAAGACAAATACCAAGTTTGGGAAGAAGGCAGACTGTTATCTAAGCTTTCTCATAATGTTTTATATATGCATGACGTTTCATCAGGTGGAGTATATGCCGGATTATGGCAGCTTGGTTCCCGCATAGGAAAGGGCCTTAAGATAAAACATTTTGACATTCCAATTAAGCAGGAAACCATTGAATTCTGTGAGGTTTTAGATATTAACCCATATATGCTTGAGGGAACAGGAGCTATGCTTGCAGTAGCAAGAGATGGAAAAGAGGCAGTTAATGCCCTGCAGAAGGCTGGTATTAATGCTGCAATTATCGGTGAAGTGACCCAGGGAAAGGAACGTATAGTAACACTTTCTGACGGTGGAGAAAAAAGATTTCTAGCGCCTGCAAAAGGCGATGAAATATATAAGGTCGTATCGCTTTATTAGTGATTAGCCAAGAATAGAAGAAAAGAGGTATTAGTCAATGAACAACGACATTTTGAAACTCTTAGAAAACGACAGTAGACTTACTGTTAAAGATATAGCCAGCATGCTTGGCTTAGATGAGGCCGCAGTCGCCAGTGACATCAAAGCCATGGAGGATAGCAAAGTTATCTGTGGATACCACACTATGATTGACTGGGATAAGGTTGCTGAAGAAAAGGTTACAGCTCTTATTGAGGTAAAGGTTACACCACAGAGAGGCCAGGGCTTTGATAAAATCGCAGAGAGAATATATAACTACGAGGAAGTAAATGCAGTTTATCTTATGGCTGGTGCTTTTGATTTTACAGTGATTATTCAGGGAAAGACTCTTAGAGAGGTTTCTAGATTTGTATCAGAGAAGCTTGCTGTTATGGAGACTGTTATTAGTACTTCAACTCATTTCGTACTTAAGAAGTACAAAGACCACGGCATCAAGTTTGATGTTGTAAAACAGGACGAAAGGTTGGCGATTGTACCATAATGAGAAATCCATTATCAAAAACAATAACTGAGATAAAACCATCTGGAATTAGAAAATTCTTTGATATAGTAAGCGAAATGCCAAATGCCATATCTCTTGGTGTTGGTGAACCAGATTTTGACACACCATGGCATATTCGTGAGGAGGGTATTTACTCTCTAGAAAAGGGAAAAACATTTTACACATCTAACTCAGGTTTACTTGAACTAAGAGAAGAAATATGTAAGTGGTATAAGAGAAAGTATAACGTAGACTATGATTATAGAACAGAAGCGCTTATCACTGTAGGTGGTAGTGAGGGCATTGACCTTGCACTTCGTGCTATGCTTGATCCAGGAGATGAGGTTATTATCCCTGAGCCTTGCTACGTATCGTATTTGCCTTGTGTTCAGCTTGCAGGCGGTGTGCCAGTAACTATTCCGCTCAAGAATGAAAATCAGTTCAGACTTACACCACAGGAATTGCTTGATGCAATCACTGATAAGACTAAGGTCCTTATTCTTGCCTTCCCTGGTAATCCAACCGGTGCTATTATGACCAAGGAGGATTTGGAACCAATTGCTGAGATTTGTAAAGAAAAGGACATTATAGTTATCTCTGATGAGATATATTCTGAGCTTACATATGGTAATGCAGGACATTTTACTATCGGTTCACTTCCTGATATGAAGGAGAGAACTATTATTATAAACGGTTTTTCTAAGGCTTATGCTATGACAGGTTGGAGACTTGGCTATGCTCTTGCACCTAAGCTTATTGCTGAGCAGATGACAAAGATTCATCAGTTTGCCATTATGTGCGCCCCTACAACTAGCCAGTACGCTGCCATAAGCGCTATTAAGGAAGGCGACAAGGATATTGAGCGTATGAAGTCATCTTATGACCAGAGAAGACATTTTCTTATGAAGACATTTGAGGAAATGGGACTTCCTTGTTTTGAGCCACTTGGCGCATTTTATATGTTTCCATGCATCAAGGAGTTTGGTATGACTTCTGATGAGTTTGCTACAAGACTTCTTCAGGAAGAGGAGCTTGCCGTAGTGCCAGGAACTGCATTTGGTGATTGTGGCGAAGGATTTATCAGAATATCTTATGCATACTCTATAGATGAGCTTAAGGAAGCCATGAGACGTATGGGTAACTTTATTAGTAGATTGAGAGGATAAATGGTTTATTATGCTTAATATAGTATTATATGAACCAGAGATGCCGGCAAATACAGGAAATATAGGGCGCACTTGTGTAGCAACAGGTGCGCGTCTTCATTTGATTGAGCCTCTGGGATTTCTCATAAATGATAAAATGTTAAAGAGAGCAGGTTTGGATTATTGGCCTAAGCTTGATGTTACGGTGTATTCGGATTTTGAGGATTTCCTTATGAAGAATCCTGATGCTAAAATCTACATGGCAACAACAAAGTCCAAGCAAAAATATACAGATGTAACATACGAAGAAAATGCGTACATAATGTTTGGTCCAGAAAGTAGAGGTATACCGGAAGAAATACTTTTAGATAATAAGGAAACCTGTGTGAGAATTCCTATGATGCCGGGAGAAAGGTCCCTAAATCTTTCTAACTCTGTTGCCATTATGGTGTATGAAGCACTTAGACAGCAGGAATTCCCAGGACTTGAAGAGGAAGGTCAGTTGCATAGATATGAGTGGTAGAGATGCCACTCATTTTTTATTCAGGGGAGAATATGTTTGCACATTCTTTATTTTTTGTGAAAATTAACACAATACTCGTGATGTTTTTAGAAAAATAAACACGAATTTTGAAGGAATTTTCGGAAATATACAACTATAAAATTATTGTGTTAAAAATATGATTTTGGTATAATAAATTAAGTTTTTTTTAATAAAAATAAATATTAATTTCAACTAAGAAAGGAGAGGTATTTTATGAGAAAAAGAAGACTTAAACTATTTACCTTTTTGTTGACTTTGGTTATGATGGTTTCTGTGCTTGGAACAGGAATAGGTCCTGCTAAGGCAGCAGAAATGATAAATACAGTTGAACTTACAGGTGTGCCAGAGCCAGTTGTTGGACAACCAGCATCACCTTATAGTAGTGATGTTGATGGTACAAACTATACTGTTACTGGAACATGGCAGAAATGGGATTACTCTATTAATCAATATGTTGATATGAATTCATCTGATTTATTTGAAGATAAAAACATCTATAGATTAAATCTCCGTGTTATAGCAGATGCTGGATATGAATTTGACACTGTTCATCTTACGATTAACGGAGAAGAGCAATATGGTTGGGGATATAGTAAGGACGAATTAACTGCAAATATGTCTTATGCTTTTGGTACTACTATGATTGAGAAAATTATTATAGATGAGGCAAATATTCCAAAGGCGGTTATAGGAGAGAACTTTACTGATACATATATAGATGTACCTACACCAGCAGATAGCGGCTATGTTGTTAAGGGTAAATGGTATGATTCACAGAATGTTAGTTCTGGAACATTTACAGATGGCGAGGTATATTATTTTTTCATGGAAATTTACCCTAAGACA
>JAGAKD010000241.1 GCA_017625815.1 Lachnospiraceae bacterium
AGGGTTGCTGTTTACTATGTTTATGGGGCTTTGTCTTATATGTACATTAGCCTTGCCAGGTTACATTTTTGCGGAGGATATAATACACATTTTCCAGAAAAGTGATGCTGTAAAAGATATAGGAGTATTTGCACTTAGATGTGCTTGCGCAGGTGTTGTGTTCCTTTCAATTTCGGTACCGGTGAATATGTTGTACCAGAGTATAAGAAAGGCGGCTGTATCAAGCTTCTTATCTATGCTTAGGTCAGGGCTTATGTTTATGCCTACTTTGATAATTACAACTAATTTATGGGGAATAACAGGTATTCAAATTTCTCAGCCTATAGCAGATATGTTAACAGGACTAATTAGTATACCTTTTATTATACATTTTATAAAAAGTACGCCGGATAATATCCAGAATATCCCACAATTATAATTGAATAGAATAACCCACAAATGTAAATCCTTAACAGTATAGTGATATACCTAAGGAGGAACTTTATATGGCACCGACAAAGGTAATGATTTGTGGGGTAAACACATCAAAGCTTCCTTTACTCAGTGATGAAGAAAAGGAAGCTTTATTTGAACGAATCGATAAGGGTGATTTGGCAGCGAGAGAGGAATTTATACGAGGAAACCTAAGATTAGTGTTAAGTGTTATACAGAGATTCCAGGGCAATAATGTGGAAAGTGCAGATGATTTATTTCAGGTTGGATGTATTGGGCTTATAAAGGCATTGGATAATTTTGACAGAAGCTTGAATGTTAAGTTTTCCACGTATGCAGTGCCGATGATAATTGGCGAGTGTAGAAGATATATGAGAGACAATAATGCCATAAGAGTATCTCGCTCGCTAAGAGATATAGCATACAAAGCCATATATGCTAGAGATATGTTGATTAAGAAGCTAGATAGGGACCCGACTATTGAAGAGATTGCAAAAGAGGTTGACATACCCAAGGAAGATATAGTGAATGCTATGGATGCCATAGCAACACCAATGTCTCTATTCGAGCCGGTATATCAGGAAGGTCAAGATGTTCTTTATCTCATGGACCAAGTAAGTGATAAAAAGAATAGAGAAGATAATTGGATTGAAAATATTGCTCTAAAGGAAGCAATGAAAAAGTTAGATGACAGAGAATTTAATATTATAAAATTAAGATTTTTTGAGGGTAAAACCCAAACAGAAGTAGCTGATGAAATCGCTATATCCCAGGCGCAGGTCAGCAGACTTGAAAAAAATGCACTAAAAACAATGAGGAACTACCTTGTGTAGGGTAGTTCCTCATTTATTATTCGTGAAAGCCTTCTAATTCTTCGTCTTCAGCAGGAAGATTGTCGAAGAGTATATCGCCTATGTTAAGGTCGATATTATCTAAATTCTTAAGCAATTCAACTTCTGTATTTGAAGGATTAACTTCTTCTTTTAATTGTTCTACGATTTCTTTAGAAAGACCAGACATAAGAACAACTTCATCTACATCAATCTTGCCCTTAAGCATCTTTCTAGCTAATTCGTATTGTCCCTTTGTTGTGTTATTCATACTAATTCTCCTTGTCTTTCAAATAGTTCTCATTTATAGCAATAACCTTTGCCATAGCTTCTTGTCCAGGAGCACCTATGGTGTTACGCTTGCTGACACATTCCTCAAGACTTATAGCCTGATATATATCCTCATCAAATACAGGACTGATTGCCTTGTATTCTTCAAGAGACATATCGAGAAGAGATATATTTTTGTCTAAGCAATAGAGTACGAGCTGTCCTACAATGCCATGAGCATCTCTAAATGGAACGCCATGGTTAACAAGATAGTCTGCAGCATCAGTGGCGTTGGTGAAGCCGTTCATTGCGCTTTTTTCCATAGCAGGCTTGTTAAGCTTCATAGTAGATATCATACCGGTAAAGAGAGCAAGACATCCTTTGACAGTATCAATAGCGTCAAAGGTAAGCTCTTTGTCTTCCTGCATATCCTTATTATAAGCAAGAGGTATACCTTTCATAGTTGTAAGGATAGAAGTAAGAGCTGCGTAAACACGACCTGTTTTACCACGTACAAGCTCTGCAATATCAGGATTTTTCTTCTGTGGCATAATAGAACTTCCTGTACTATAGGCATCGTCTAATTCTACAAACTGGTATTCATTAGAATTCCAGATAATAATCTCCTCTGAAAATCTTGATAAATGCATCATAATTGTTGAGAATGCTGAGAGCATTTCAATAACATAATCTCTATCTGATACAGAATCCATGCTATTCAAGGTTGGACCAGCAAAATCAAGAAGAGAAGCAGTAAGCTCTCTATCAAGAGGATAAGTGGTTCCAGCAAGAGCTCCTGAACCGAGTGGACAGAAGTTCATACGCTCATATATATCGGAAAGTCTGCTGTAATCACGCTTAAACATCTCCATATATGCCCCAACGTGGTGAGCAAATGTAACCGGTTGAGCCTTTTGAAGATGAGTAAAGCCTGGCATATAAGTGTCAGTGTTATCCTTCATAAGCTGGTGTAAAACCTTCATAAGGTTAACTACTAAAGATTTAACCTCAAGAAGCTCGTCTCTTACATAGAGCTTCATATCAAGAGCAACCTGATCATTTCTAGAACGTCCAGTGTGGAGCTTCTTTCCAACATCACCTATTCTATCAATAAGATTAGCTTCAACAAAACTGTGAATATCTTCATATGTATCTGTAATTTCTAAAGTTCCCTTTTCAACATCATTTAAGATACCATTTAAACCGTCAATAATCTGGTCTCTTTCAGCATCAGTAAGTATACCAGAAGCTGCAAGCATAGTAACGTGAGCGATGCTTCCTCTAATATCCTGTCTATAAAATTTCTGGTCAAAGGAAATTGACGCGTTAAAATTGTAAACTAATTTGTCTGTTTCTTTGGTGAAACGACCGCCCCAAAGCTGTGCCATATCTAATGTACCTCACATTGTAAATATTTTGTATAAGACTTTTATTTTGACTAGTCTTCTAGAAAAACATTCTACAACATATTTCAGAAGGCTTCAAGGAAAAATCCTAAAAATGGTTGCTAATAATAATTACATCAATTAAAATAATATAGAAAAGAAATTATGTATAACATTTGGAGGACGATATGTTAGAGAATATTTCACTACTTATGGCAGCAACAGGAGACAATAATAAACCTTTACTTGTTGCCGTATGTCTTATTGTTTCTATAATACTTATTGTGGTATTAGTGGTTACAGGAAAAAATATTAAAGATTCAGAAGATGAAGATAATGATATAGATGGCAAAGAGGAGTAGATAGATGAGAGAAGGGAAATCTAAAACCTTTATATTTGTACCAATTCTTGTATTGGTGTCTATTTTTATTGCTTATTTTTATGGCTGGAGTATAGGTGCACATTTCAATCCAGATACAACAGCATATAATATGTCTGAGTTTACAGCCCTTGTAAATGCGGATATTGATGCAGGTGAGGAAAAAGGAGTTTATTATGTAACAGGTGTTACAGAAGACCAGGTTGTATCCGTAAATGATTACATATGTAGCATAAATGGTGTAGTGTCCCAGTATTCTATTTTGGAAAAAACTCCGAAAGGTATGAAGGTTATGCTGACCTATGATATTTCTGACAATTATTTTGTGTTAGAAAAATATTTAAATGGTACGGGAATACCAGTTGATAGGGTCAATGCGGAAAAACTATATGAAAAGGTTGTCGAGATTATAGATACAATTATAACTCCTGAGATGACAGACTATGAAAAGGAGCTTGCTATTCATGATTATATTGTTATGAATTGTGAGTATGGTTATGTGGATACATCAAAGGAATATGCATATAGAGCATACGGTTGTTTAGTGCAGAAAAAAGCTGTGTGCAACGGATATGCAGAGGCTATGACATTACTTCTTACCTGTGCTGGAGTTGAAAATGAGATTATAACTGGTACAGCAGGAGGAGAACTTCACGCCTGGAATCAGGTTATGATTGATGGGGAGTGGTATCATGTGGATGCTACTTGGGACGATCCCGTACCTGATGGTGGATATTATGCTGGACATGCATATTTAAATGTACCGGATGATGTTATGGATGATACGCATACTTGGGAAGAGGATAGGTTTCAAGAATGTGAGTCTTCAGATTACAACTATTTTATGTATAACAATCTAGACGGAAATTATAATGATTTTATGAGTATAATTGAAGCTGCTGCAGCAAGAAATATTACAGCTACAGTAGAAGTTTTAGTTTATGATTATGACCCAGACAACTATGATTTTGAGGCTATATTTGACATATCGGGAGTAACTCATCTTTGGTATAGCGAAATTGAATGGGGGGACGGAGATATCATAACAGTATATTTGAATCAATCTCAGTAGGGAGATATTATGAAGAATTACGAAATCGAAGATATAAAAACATATATGAATGAGCTTCTTGTAAATGACAAGTATGATAGCTTTTATCTCTATGAAATTAGACTTAAAACATCTCTGGATTATTATATCAGTGGTAAGATTAATAAAGAATTTTTTGATACTGATGATGAGATGGCAGATGTGGAAGATTATGTAAACTGGGGAGAAGTAAAACAGACCATATTTGATTTAATAAAAGGCAAGCGCCTTCCCATAAGCTTTAAGATAATACTTATGTTTAACAGAGATAATATCGAAAGGCTTGTTGAGATGAACAACATCCCTATAAACCCAGAAGACGTAAGTAATTTATCTATGAATATATATTATGAAGGCGGGAAACTCCTAGTACCAACTGGGACATCACTCAAGGTATTTACACTTGATAAAACCTTAGAACATATATGGGATGATACAGTAGGAAAATATTACATATAGACATATATTATAATTATTAGCACTCTTGATAAATGAGTGCTAATTTTCTCTTGACAATGATATTAACCCGTATTATTATACTTAGCATAGAACAATTGATATTCTTTTATGTTAGCTTTAGGAGGTAGATTTTAAAATGGAAAAACAGGGAAGCTTATCAATTAATAGTGAAAACATATTTCCTATAATTAAGAAGTGGTTATATTCAGACCACGACATTTTTATAAGAGAGCTTATTTCTAATGGTTGTGATGCAATCACTAAGTTAAAGAAGCTTGCTCTTATGGGAGATTTTGAGGAGACAGAAGGGGAAGAATATAAGATTGAGGTATACGCCTCAGCAAAGGATAAGACTCTTACATTTGTAGATAATGGTATTGGTATGACTGCGGAAGAGGTAGACAAATATATCAACCAGATTGCTTTTTCAGGCGCTACAGATTTTATTAACAAATATAAGGAT
>JAGAKD010000242.1 GCA_017625815.1 Lachnospiraceae bacterium
CTGATGATTAGGATACATTACATATCCACCCTCTTTAGGAAGATTCTCCTTGCCCCAAATCTTAGTCCTTATATTGCCATTGCGCTGAATACGTTTACAGGTAAGTCTGGCATATCTATATCTTCCTTCCTCACTAAATCTATCTGGATGTTTATCGTAATATGCAACTTTGGCATACAACATAATAATATATGGAATTGATATTATAACAACAAAAGTTAGTCTTAACATATTTTTCTCCCCTAAAAACAACAAATTGCTACAAATAACAGTTTATCACGTTACTTGTAGCAATTAAAACTCAACAATTGTTTACTTTTCTTCTGTTATAGCATTCTTGTCATATTCAAGAATATCTCCTGGCTGACAATCGAGCACCTCGCATATTGCCTCTAGGGTCGAAAATCTTATAGCACTAATTTTACCTGTTTTCATTTTTGACAAGTTTACGTTAGAGACACCTACTTTTTCAGAAAGCTCATTCAAGCCCATCTTTCTATCGGCCATAACCCTATCTAATCTAAGAATTATCTTTCCCATAAATTCACCTTCCTATAATGTTTCATCAGACTCCTGCTGAAGTATAGCACCATATTTAAATATCTGAACTAAAATGAATATAATTACTATTACAAAAATAACCCCTAAATCAACTCCAATAAATATGGAAACCTTATTACTCATAATAGTATTAGCAAGGCTCTCTGTGATAGTTGACATGAGTGCCCATGGTATGAGAGATATAGCAAGGTGCTGCATCTTGTCAGTGATGCTTGCATCAAATGGTGTAGAACATACACTCAAAGCCTTGCAAATAGCACGAGCATATGTTGCAGTAATTATAGAAAATACTAATGTAGCTATGGCAACAATTAAAACATATAACAAATCATCTAAATTAACCATTCTACTCTCCGCATTAGCCATCATAGTAAAGCCTGAATCACCAACCTCTACTGCTGTGGCATTGTAATCAATGCCATTTATATCAATATCAGTATTACCTGATGCTATCTCATCTTTAATATTAGCCTTATCAGCTTCTGTAAAAGTTATATCAAATTCTGATACATCTATATCTATCTGTGCTTCACCGTATACTCTTACATTAACCAAATTCTTAGGCAGGATAATTACTGCTACAGCACCAATAATACAACCTATGAGACCAACTATAAGTATTACCCTAATAATATTCGCTATAATACTTCCAACTTTGCCTACTTTGTTCATTTTTAAAATTGCTTCTTCTTTCATAATCATCTCTCCTTTTACTTTAATAATTAATTTAAAAACTTAAAACACTAAATATTTAACGTTTATCGATAAATCAACTATAACAGGGTATTTATCATTTGTCAACACTTTTTTAACGTTTATCGTTAATTTTTTTATTTTAAGTTTTGATTTAGCTTTTTCATACCCACTTTTCATTTCAAAATCCCAATGTATTAATCGATACAAAAATCCCTAAAACCCTTGAAAATACTAGGTTTTCATTGATTTTTTAATAATATCGTGTTATATTAAGCAAATGAAATTTATACATATTTAGGAGAGTTATTTATATGAAAAAGTTTAAGAAATCACTTTTCTTAATCTTAGCTCTTATAATGGCACTCACCTCTCTTACGGCATGCGGTAGCAAAGATGATGCTGATGCTGCAAAGTCAGGCGAAGCTATAACAGCAAAGATTATAGAAATTGACCTCACTGTTGAGGAGTATGCTTTCGGAATTGACAAAACTCAGCCAGAGCTACTTGAACAAGCTAACGCATTTATTGCACAAATCAAAGAAGATGGAACATTTGACGACATCTGTAACAACTACTTCGGTGATGGAGTACCTGTAGCAGTATCATCTGCTCCACTTGACCCAAATAAAGACCAGTTAGTTGTTGCAACAAACGCAGCCTTTGAACCTTTCGAGTATATGGAAGGTGATTACTACTACGGTATCGATATGGAAATCGCTGCAAGATTTGCCGAATATCTTGGCGTTGAGCTGGTTATACAAAATATGGAATTCGATGCAGTATGTCTCTCTGTTGGTCAGCAAAAGTGCGACATCGCCATGGCTGGTCTTACTATTAAGGAAGACAGAAAAGAATACGTTAACTTTACTGACCCATATTACAACGCAGCACAGAAGCTTATTATAAAATCAAACGATTCATCTTTTGATGACTGCACTACTGTTCAGGATATTGAAGCAATTCTCACAGAAAAGGGTGACACAATAAAGATTGGTGTTCAGAACGGTACTACAGGACAGTTCTATAGTGAAGGTGATGAAAGCTGGGGATTCGCAGGTTTCCCTGCTGAGACAATCGGCTATAAAAACGGCTCACTTGCTATTCAGGATTTGCTTAATGACAATATTGATTATGTAATAATTGACTCTGCACCAGCAACTTGCATTACAGAGTCTATCAACGAAATGCTTACAGGTTCTGGAAGTTTCAAACGTAAGGTAGATAAATTCGTTGATATATTCGTAGAACAAGACGGATACAAAAAAGTAGTTGAAGGACTTAAAAACACTCTTCTTATTGCAGTGTTAGGTCTTGTTATAGGTATACTTATTGGTACAATCATTGCAACAATACGTGTTCTTCCTAAATACAAGGTACTTCCTAGAGTATTAAATGGTATATGCAGTTTTTACGTAGGACTTTTTAGAGGTACACCAATTGTTGTTCAGCTCCTTGTCTTCTATTATGTAATGCTTCCAATTATGGGATTACATATGACAGGTGTAAACGTTGCTATATTGGTATTCGGACTTAATAGTGCAGCTTACATCTCAGAGATTATGCGAAGCGGTATTCTCTCTGTAGACCCAGGTCAGATGGAGGCTGGTCGTGCTGTAGGACTTAGCTATGGTACTACTATGGTGAAGATAGTTATTCCACAGGCAGTCAAGAATATTCTCCCTACGCTTGGTAACGAGTTTATTGCACTTATCAAGGAAACATCAGTTGTAAGCTTTATCGGTGCAGCTGACCTTTATGTAGCATTCAACTACATCGGAAGCAACAGCTACGAATTTATGGTTCCATACCTTGTAATGGCAATCATCTACATCGTTCTTGTACTTCTTATTAGTTTAGGAATTAAGATTATGGAAAGGAGCCTGAGAAAAAGTGATAGACGTAGTTAATCTTGAAAAAAGCTTTGGTGAAAACAAAGTTTTAAACGGTATAAATGTAAAAATCGAAAAAGGCGATATCATCTGTGTTATAGGGCCTTCAGGTTCCGGTAAAAGTACATTCCTTAGATGTCTTAACTGTATGGAAGACCCAACAGGTGGTGAGATTATATTTAATGGCGTAGATATAGCTGACCCAAAGGTTGATATCAATATTCACAGAAGACATATGGGAATGGTTTTCCAGCACTTCAACTTATTTAATAACAAGACAGTTATTGAAAACATTATGCTTGCTCCTGTTTATGTTAAATGCAAGGAAACAAAGAAAGCACGTAAAAAAGATCGCACTATAAAATACAACAAAAAGGAAATTCAAAAGGAAGCTAGAGAACAGGCTATGGCTCTTCTAGAAAGAATAGGTCTTGCTGACAAGGCAGACGTTTATCCATCTACTCTTTCAGGTGGTCAAAAGCAAAGAGTTGCCATCGTTCGTTCACTGGCTATGAACCCTGATGTTATTCTATTTGACGAGCCAACATCAGCCCTTGACCCAGAAATGGTTGGAGAGGTTCTAGACCTTATGAAATCTCTTGCAAATGACGGAATGACTATGATTATAGTTACTCACGAAATGGGCTTTGCTAGAGAGGTTGCTAATAAGGTACTCTTCATCGATGATGGACAAATCCTTGAAAGTGGAACACCAGAAGAATTCTTTGGTAATCCTAAAAACCCTAGACTTAAAGAGTTTTTGTCTAAGGTGTTGTAAATATTAAATAATATGAAAGTTTATCCCTCCATATGATTTTTTGAAGTCATACGGAGGGATAAACATAATATGAACGCAAATATTATAATTTCAACGTTACAATATTTAATTCTCTGAGATAATATATATAGTCAACCCTTTTCTAATATAACCTCCAGGGTATATCTCATCAACAATCCCAAGCTCACTAATTCTTCGCGGATACATAAACAGTCCCTC
>JAGAKD010000243.1 GCA_017625815.1 Lachnospiraceae bacterium
AATGCACTTCGCATATCTACCCTTCCACATAAACTCATTGTGATATTTGTAGCTTTCCTCACCGGTCATAAAAGCATTATCAAATGTGGTGTTTGCATACTCTGGCACGATCATCTCAAAACCATGTTCAAAGCCACACTTGATTGTTGCATCAATACAGTAATCTGTCTGCAAACCTACAACTACTACGGTATGTTCATTCTTTTCCTTCAGATACTCTAACAAGCCAGTACCTTTGAAGGAACTGTTTACAGTCTTATCAAAAATCTTTTCCCCTGGCTGTGGGCTAAAACCATCGTATATCTCAAACCCTAGTGTTCCCTTGGTAAGTTCCGCACCGGCACCATCATCGTGTCTTACGTAGATAACTTCAACGCTATTTTCTCTGGCTACGGTAATCAACTTTTTAACACTAGTTTCAAAAACTTCAAAATTGTATAAGTTTGAATTAGTTATTAACTTCTGTGTATCGACTACTAAAAGTACCATCAGCTCTACCTCTCCCTTACTTCCTCAAATTATTTTCCTTATCAAAAAATGCTTTTTCCAGCATCTTATACTCTGCATCCGAACAGACTTCTTTGCAGCGTCTCTGATATTCCTTAGAACGTTCCAACATACTACTAATCTTCTCACAAGGGAACTCTCCACACTGATTGCATTTTTCTACATTATGCTCACTTGTGCAGTCCACCAAATGATATGTACAAGTTTTATGAGAAGAACATCCCTCACATCTGATTTCGACCTTGGATACGATGTGGTCTCGCCAGCCCACTCGATACCACAACTCAGCAACACTCCGAAGTTCTTCCTCACTATGTGCATTGTATCTAGGGCACTCTATACAATTATCACCACATAAAGTTATTTTCTCTTCCATTCTGCACTACCTCTTCATCAAATTTGTGAAATCATTTTTCTAACGCAATAAGGTCAGCCTGTTCGTAGCGATTGTGTCCCTGTAAACTCTTTTTGTATTTCCAACATATGATAGCTTCTTCCAAACATTTTCCTTGATTATCCTCAAAGAAATCCCTAATGTATGTGTTGTACTCAAACTGCTTATCAATAATTGTCTTTCCCTTTTTCTTCTCTTCTAAAATCTGATAATATGCTTGAATAGCGTCGCCATATGTTTTTCCCGCATTACTCTTAAGCCACTTCTGGAATAACACATTGAAAGAGAAATTTTTGCCTATTTTCTCCTTAAAAAAAGCTCTATGCTTTTCCGAACATACAATATTAGACTCAATCTCTGTATTTTCAGTAATTAAATCAACCTTTGTGGCTGTCACTCTTTTGGAAGAAACTTCCAACACCTTGCCCGTGTCAAGGAAATGAGCAATCCTATCTGTAAGCTCTATCTTTCCACCTGAAACAGGCAGGTTATTTGCTCTGCAAAAGCCAACCAACTCCTCTTTCAAATAATAAAAGCTACGAAAAGTTTTTCCATCTAATTCTTTGTTCAATGTTGGTCTTTCAGTCATATATATCTTCCCCCACATACTCATTTCTTCGAACCATATTTCGTTCCAGTAAGGAAACACAAAACTGGTATCCTAATGCTTATTTCGCAAGTAACCAAAGTTGCCACATAGGCTAGTATCACCGTGCCAACAAACAAAATAGCAGTACTTTCTCCAACAACCTCATACAATATATACTGAAACAAAACAACCCATATGAAATGATAAATGTAAAATAGGAAGGACCTTTTGTTCATATAGTTTGATATGTTTCCACTAAAGTTCCAAAATCTCTTCGCCACCCCGATTAGACCAATTATCATAATCCACTGGGACACATACTTGGCAACGGTATTAAGAGTAGCAAATTCCTTATCAGACCAGAGAAAAAGATACACATTTAAAATGGTTGCCACCAAGCCAATTACAAGCATTAACCAACAATTCTTCTCTGCTTTATTAACTATTTTTTCGTCGGCAAAGACATAGTAGCCCACCATAAAAAGATATGTAAATTCTGCAAGACTGTTTCCACCTATAGACAGTATCTCGCTTAAGAATGGTAATGGCAACCCCAGCAGGCAAACAAGCCAAAGGGGAATTTCTTTTTCCGTCTTGAAGGTTCCTTTTTTACATAGAGCTAGTATGCCTGATGCCACAGATGAAATGACAAACAAATACAACACGAACCAAAACTGGCCCAATGAAAATCCGCCATCTGCCCCAGTCAAATCTGTAAACTTTGTGAAGAATATTCCATAGTGGCGAAGGAATCCTCCCTCATAGGAATAATTAAAACTATGGGCTATGTAAGACATAACTGGCATCAAAACTATGGTTCCAAACAGACAAGGAACAAGCAACCTTTTCACCCTGTCAACCAGATATTCTTTATTTGTCCTCTTCTCCAAAGCATACTTGGTACTTACCCCAGCTAACACAAAAAGCAAGTGCATAAAGTAAGGACTAAAGAATACTATGATGCTGCTAATCAGCTTATTTCCCTCAAAGAAAATGTAATTTGGCTCGTCCCAGGCATTCCACGCCATAGCGGTGTGGTATGGTATAAGAATTAGGAGTATCATCCATCTTAAGTTGTCAATATAGTGTTTTCGTGTGGTTGGGCTCATATCTTCCCTCCATTATATTTATACAATGAAATTAAGTACACCATGGATATCAAAATGCATCTTGTACTTTTTTAGCATATACATTTCCTTGATTTAAATGTTTTCTTTATGTGGGTATTATAGCATAGGGATGGAGATTGAGGAATAAAAATAAAAAAAGAGCTTCCCGATTACTCG
>JAGAKD010000244.1 GCA_017625815.1 Lachnospiraceae bacterium
ATGTATTATGAAATGACAAGTTTATTTATGTATCTTATGTGTTCTGTTAAGTGC
Organism: Lachnospiraceae bacterium; assembly: GCA_017625815.1. Lineage (GTDB taxonomy): Bacteria > Bacillota > Clostridia > Lachnospirales > Lachnospiraceae > Coprococcus_C. The sequence goes on from JAGAKD010000244.1 coordinate 55, forward strand.
ACTGATAAGTGCATAAACTGATGCATCAATGATATCGTTGTGGATACCTGCACCCCAGGTTGCCTTTTCCATACCTTCAACCTCAATACCTACATATGCACAAGCCTGTGAGTTTGAACCCACCTGAAGAGCATGCTCCTCATATGTAACAAGGGCAAATGATATATCAAAATGCTTCATAATTGCATTACTTACAGCATCAAGTCTTCCATTACCCTGACCATGGTATACTTTCTTAACACCATTTACAAGAATTGTAATCTCAGCTTCTATACCATCAACCTGCTTAAAATGACACTCAAGCATCTTAATTGGTTCTGCCTGATTAACATATTCATTCTTGAAGATGTCATATATTTCTTCAGCTGATAATTCCTTATGAGCATGATCTGAAACACCCTTTACAGTGTAGCCTAAATCCTCTCTCATCTTAGCAGGAAGATCTAATCCATACTTTTGCTCTAAGATGTATGCAATACCACCCTTACCAGACTGGCTATTGATACGAATAACATCACCATCATATTGTCTTCCAATATCCTCTGGATTAAGTGGAAGATATGGAACAGTCCACATACCATTTGGATCTTCTTCTCTGCACTTCATACCCTTTGCAATAGCATCCTGATGTGAACCAGAGAATGCCGCAAAAACCAATTTACCGGTATATGGTGAACGTTCATATACATGCATTCTTGTAAGTCTCTCGTAGATTTCTGTAATTCTAGGAATATCTGTTAAATCAAGTTCAGGATCAACGCCGTGAGTAAACATATTCATGGCAAGAGTAATAATATCCACATTACCAGTTCTTTCACCATTACCAAATAATGTTCCCTCGATACGGTCAGCTCCTGCAAGCAAGCCAAGCTCTGCATCAGCAACTCCACAACCTCTATCATTGTGTGGATGTAATGATAAAACAACATTCTCTCTGCAATGCATATTGTTGCTCATATATTCAATCTGACTAGCATAAACATGTGGTAAACTCATCTCAACTGTTGCAGGAAGGTTAATAATTACCTTTCTGTCAGGAGTAGGTTTCCAAATATCGATAACTGCATTACAAACCTCTAATGCATAATCAATCTCTGTTCCTGTAAAGCTCTCTGGAGAATACTCAAACTGATAATTAACACCATGCTCTGCTGCCATATCATTTAAAAGCTTTGCTCCATCTGTAGCAATCTTAAGTATCTCTTCCTTTGACTTTTTAAACACCTGTGTTCTCTGTGCATAAGAAGTTGAATTATATAAATGCACAACCGCATTTTTTGCACCCTGTACCGCATCAAATGTCTTCTTAATGATGTGTTCTCTAGCCTGAGTAAGCACCTGAATAGTTACATCATCAGGTATTAAGTTCTGCTCTATAAGCACACGACAAAACTCATACTCTGTTTCAGATGCAGCTGGAAATCCAATCTCTATCTCCTTAAAGCCCACTCTAACAAGTTCCTTAAAGAACTCTATTTTTTCATCTAAACTCATAGGTACGATAAGCGCCTGGTTACCATCTCTAAGGTCTACACTACACCATGCTGGTGCCTTATCAACATATTCCTTATTTACCCAATTAGTGCTCTGGACTGGTGGCATATAATATCCACGCTTGTAATGTTCAAAATTCTTCATACTGATTACCTCCTTAAAAATTTACAACCTACTGTTGCATATCTGTGATTTATCTAAAGGTGGTTTTCTCAAAAAAATAAACCTGTGCCTCTAGCTTAGAGACGCAAGTTCTTACGCGGTACCACTCTAATTCATACATAAAGTATGCCCTCTCACAGATACGGACTATAGTTACTAGTCTTATATCCTCCTGCTGTAACGGTCAGGCTCCGTCCGAATCTACTGACAACTAATGTTGCCGTTCAACCGGCTACTCCAAGGCGAGTTCAAAGTTTTTTCAACACTGTCTCACACCAACCGACAGCTCTCTGATGATGTAGAAACTTCTACTACTCCTCTTCATCGTATTTTACAAGGTAACCTTAACACAATTTTCATTGAGTGTCAACGAAAAATATGATAAGCTAACTATATTATTATATTACGACAAAGGAGAAAGCTATGCCACCTATTTCAAATGATTGGGCCAAGGCCTTAGCACCTGAATACAAAAAAGACTATTACAAGAAATTATTTGACTTTATCGGACAGGAATACGCCACTCAGGAAATATTCCCTCCAGGAGATGATATATTTAATGCATTCCACCTAACACCATTAAGTGAAGTAAAATGCGTTATCATCGGGCAAGACCCTTACCACAATATTGGTCAGGCTCATGGACTTTGCTTTTCAGTCAAACCAGAGGTGGATATTCCTCCATCTCTTGTAAATATTTACAAAGAATTACATGATGATTTAGGTTGCTATATACCAAACAACGGTTACCTTGTAAAATGGGCAAAGCAAGGAGTTCTCATGCTTAACGCAGTGCTCACAGTTAGAGCTCATCAAGCTGCATCTCACCAAGGCAAGGGTTGGGAGGAATTCACTGACGCAGCCATCCGTATTGTGAATGAGCAAGATAGACCTATAGTATTTCTTTTATGGGGTGGTTTTGCCCAGAAGAAGGCTGCTATGCTCAACAATCCAAAGCACCTTATTTTAAAAGCTCCTCATCCTTCACCACTGTCGGTGTATAGAGGATTCTATGGTTGTAAACACTTTAGTCAAACCAATGATTTTCTTATCAAAAATGGTCTAGCACCTATTGACTGGCAAATCGAAAATATCTAGTTTGAAAGGAACATACTATGGAAATATATATAGTGAGACATGGACAGACCATGTGGAACAAAGAAAAACGCCTCCAAGGAAGCGTTGATATAGAGTTAAACGAAAACGGCAAGGAATTAGCTATTATAACAGGGAAAAACCTTGCAGATACACATATCGATATAATATTTTCAAGCCCTCTTAAAAGAGCACACGAAACAGCAAAGCTCATTAAAGGCAGTAGGGATATTGAAATCATAGTGGACGACAGATTGCGCGAATTAAATTTTGGTTCTATGGAGGGGGAAAGCTACGAAAAGCTTTATGAAGAAAAAACTCATGGGTTTAAATATTTCTTCACTGAGCCTCACCTATACTATCCTCCAGAAGACGGCGAAACTTTAGAACATCTTGTAGAACGAGCAAGCGAATTTATGAAAGATGTTATAGAGCCTTTAGCCCACAAATATAATCGAGTTATGATAGTTGCTCATGGTGCCATGAACAAAGCTCTTATGACTCACGTTAAAAAGCACTCCTTAGAACATTTCTGGTCAGGGGGCTTACAAAAGAATTGCAATGTAATCATACTTGATTACACAAATGGTCATTACACTATCATAGATGAGACTAAGACCTTTTATTAGAATCACCTAGTCTGCCACTTTATGAAGTTATTCTCATTTGTAGCAAGCATCTGGCCCTCATTGTAGAGATAGGTTATATAAGTCTTTACTATACCTCCCTCTACAGCATATTTATACATGCTAAGTTTAAATCCTTTCTCATTAAAGAATATGCTTATTACCTCATCTATACTGCGAGGTTCTTTGCATATTCTTTTTATGTCTTCAATATTCTGATGTATTCCTTGAATATTCACATCACATAATGGTTTGATTTTTTTTACTGGTTCAGCGTGATAAGGAACATATAAGCTAGCTTTTATGTTCTTTAATTTTTCTAGGGTTTTTAGATGTTCGCCTATTTCATATATATAAGTCAATGGGTGATTTTCTATAGTTTCCTTACTTATCACCGCATCTCCTAAGAACAACACATTGTCTGGAGTTCTAACCCCTATCATATCTATGCAATGTCCTGGCAAGGAAACAATCTCAAATCCATCAGGCAAATTAAAGTTTTCAATATCTTCAGCCGGTGTGGGAGTTGCATAAAAATAATTATTTAAAACCTCTCTAATGGGTGTTGCTCCCCATATAACTGCAGGCGCAATATCAAAATTTGATATCAAGGAAGCGTTAAATTTATTAGAGTATATTTTACAATCGTACTTTTCTTTAAAGTAGTTATTGCCACCACAATGATCTGCGTGATAGTGGGTATTTATAATGAATTTTACAGTAAATCCATTTTCCATGAGCAACTCGTCTACAACCTTTGCAACAATTTTATCTACACCACTATCAATCAAACACACTTCTTTTTTTCCAGTATAAGAAATGGTATCCAATTCATATACACCTATATGAAAAGGTCCGGATATATAATAAGTTTTTTCCGCAACTTTAATTAATTTGTTCATTTTTTCGCCTCCTAATGCATCATTTGCATTGTAGTATTATTATTCTCATTTTTCAATATTTTTCACAAACTTTTCTATGGATTGTAACATATACCAGCACAAGGCATAGAATGAAATTAAAGCAAGAAGCAAAGACTATTTTTATATCATATTAGGAGGTAAAAAAATTGGAACCATATAGAAATTACGGCCGCAATTCTTGTGGGCGCGGCAATAACCAAAATTATGGTTGTCAAACAAATAGACAGCCAAGAAATAATCAATGTGCAATTGATAGAGTAACCAGTATGGATAAATCTCATTGCGGATGTGGCGACGACAATTACAATTTAAAAAATCTACCTCTTGCTATGGGATATGTGCCTATACAAAGCTGGGGGGATTTGTATGATCCTGAAACCGCACTTTGTCAGGGAACAGCTTTCCCAGAGCTTAATCTTATATTCTGTGGGTCAAGGGGGAAAATGTAATGAAATCAATGTGTCAAAAAGAATTATTTTGTCTTATTAATCAAATATCATTTATGTTAGATGATATTACCCTTTTCTTAAACACTCACCCAACATGTCAGGAAGCAATAGATGCATATAATCATTATAAGGAAATAAGGAAAGAAGCTGTCAAAGATTATACAGAAATGTATGGTCCAATATGTAGATATGATGTAAACGCTGACAATTATTGGTGCTGGGTTAACAAACCTTGGCCTTGGGAAGGAGAGTGTAATAACTAATGTGGGTATATGAAAAAAGACTTCAATGTCCAGTTAATATCAAGGAAACTAATGCTAAGCTAGCTCAGGCTATCATTAGTCAGTTCGGTGGTCCAGATGGAGAGTTAGCTGCTTCTATGAGATATCTTTCTCAACGTTATTCTGCTCCTAATAAGGAAGTAATGGCAACTCTAAATGACATAGGTAC
>JAGAKD010000245.1 GCA_017625815.1 Lachnospiraceae bacterium
AGAAATATCTCTTGAAACTAAAATCAAGAAAGAAAATCATGAAATGCTTAAATGGCAATCTAACGTTACTACTTTTGAAGAAGGTAGACGTAGAATGGGATTACGTGATATTCCTGAAGATGAAGAGAGATTATTCCAACGTATGATTGCAGATAAGTCTAGCTTAGATCAAATAGATAGAAACGGTGAATGGCAAGAAAAGATTGCTCATATAGGAGCAGCAGCTAAAGCAGCTAATTCATCAGGTTCATCTAGTAGCAAGACTTCTACTAGTAAATCAAAGTCGAGAAATACTAGCGGAAAAAAGCAACCAAGTAAGGCGGCAACCAATAATAATAGACCACAAAATCAACACGGCACTACAAGTGTTAAAGTAAAAGAATATATCGATTCTGATAATAAAATGAATTTATTATATAGAATTTACTATAACATCCCAGAGTTAAACGATCACAATATGAAAAATTATCAAATGATTTTATTTAATGAAATAGATAGAATTATACGCTCAGAGTCTTTAGAAGCTATTAATGAAGCAGTAATAGAAATTAATAACAACAGTGATGTTTATCATTACTTACCAAATATTAATATCAACTACTCTTCTATCTCTAAAAGTATAAAAGATGATATAGGTTATTTATTAAATAATATTAAAGATGAATCTGTTAGTAATAAAAATATAAGCGATTGTTTAATAAATAATTCAGATACGCTTAATAACATAGTTAATTACTATTGTCAAAAGATATATAATTATTCATTTATTCAAACAGGTAAAAATGTGAATGTCGATAATGTCTTCATTAAATTAAACAATGAAGATGAATATAAAGAAGCTAATGTTGATGATTTTACTTTATCGTCAATATTTGATTCAACATATGATAATTGCGTGTTAACTTACGACAAAAGTGAGGTGAGATAATGGCAATAGAGATTAAAGAATATGTTGGTTTCAATAGCTCTAATCCTACCCAAAGTAACGGCATCGTTATTAGAGAGTCTGCGGCTACTCTAGCTACTCCACAACAAATGATATCTCCAGATTCACTTATGGTTGAAATAGAAGGTATACACAGTAATGTATTAACTATTAACTGTACTCAATATAGTGATAAATGCTTAAAAGAATCTATACCTTATTGGACAAGTCCATATGAGAAAGCAGTTATAATGCATCACAATGATGAAGATGGACAGATAATAGGTAGAGTTAAGAAAGCTGAGATGATAGATAGCAAAAGAAGTGGTACTCCTGCTATTAGATTCACTTGTAATATAGGAGACAAAAAAGGTATCGAAGGTATTAAGAATGGAACATTATCAACTGTATCTATTGGAGCAGTCGCTTATGATGTAAGATGTTCTATCTGTGGAGCTAATGTTGCTGAATGTGACTGTGAACATGAGAAAGGTCATGTATACGATGGCAAGTTATGTTATTGGATAATTGAAGAAATGGAGCCGAGAGAAGTAAGTTATGTAATACTTCCTTCTGATAAATATGCTCAAACTATGAGGGTTTATAAACCTAGCAAAAAAGAACTTAAAGAGTCAGTCGAGGTGAAAAAGAAAATGTCAGTGTGCGATGAAATAATGAAAAGTTTAACTGAAAGCGTTCAAGACGAAGACGGAATTGACGTTAATGAAAAAATACACATAGACGAGGAAGCAGGCAAAGAAGAAGACGCTAAAAAAGATGAACAAAAAGAACCTGAACAAGAGCCTGAAAAAGAACCTGAGAAGGAACCAGAACAGGGAGACGTTGAAGAGGACGGCGAAAAACCTGAAGGAGAAAAAGACGACGATAAAGAGAAAAAAGACGACGAAGAAGATAATAGCGAAGAAGATGACAGTAATAAAGATGATAGAGACGCAGTTATCGATGAATTGAAAAAAGAATTAAAAGAACTTAAAGAAGAACTTAAAGGAGTTAAAGAAAAGCTTAAAGAGACTAAGAAAGTTAAAGAAAGTGTCGAAGCTGAATTAGCTAAATTTAAAGTTCAAGAAAAAGTTCAAGTAGCTAGACAAATAAAAGATTTAAAAGAATCTATTGGTATGACTTGCGAAGAAGCTGAAGATATGGCAAAGGACAATACATTAGGTGAATTAAATCTTATATACAAAACTTTAAAAGAAACTTGCAATTATACTAAACTTCCTGGAAAGATCATGCAAGAATCAATTATTGATAGTTCTACTGATAATATAAGTAAAGAGAAAATAGTTAAAGAGTCAGTGGAGGACACAGAGGAAGATTATCAAGACTTTATAGAATTGCAAAATCTACATAAGAGATTATTTAAATTTTAAGGATGGTGACTATTAATGGCTTTACAACCTAGAGATTTCACTTCTCAAGAGATGCTTCAACCTGGAGCTAGAGGTGGAGTGTTTGTAAACAATGATTTCCCTGGATACAGAGGTCAAGGGGACAGAATTAACAGAACTAATAACCAATTAGATATCAGTGCACATGACGTACTAAATAACAAATATGGATTAGACCCTAGACTACCTAGCTTATTTAGATAT
>JAGAKD010000246.1 GCA_017625815.1 Lachnospiraceae bacterium
CATGAACCTTATTCAGCAAGGGTAAGGGGAAAGTTTTTTTTTAGCAGTGCAGAAATAATCGAATATATAAGTGTGATTTTAAGTGGTTTTATGGAAATATCATCATTTTTGTATTTACGATGAATAGCACCCCTAAGATAACTGTCTGAGCAACTGCTAGAATGCGCGAACTGATATAGGTACTAAATTAAGTACGTTAAGAAATTTTTGAAATATCTATTAGAGAATACTTGCGATTTCTTATAAGCCCCGTGTTTTAGAACTCGCAATCACAAAGAAAATGGAGTAGGAACGATTTTGGATAAATCCAATCGTTCCTACTCCATTTTCCTTGTCTTGCTCAAACAACTAAAACAGCGGGGCGTTATCGCAAGTATATCTCTAATGATATTTTGAAAAAATTTCTTAAAATGTACTTATATTTACTACCCATATCAGTTCGCACATCATAGCAGTTGTGAGTTTTATCGTGGGGTGCGCATAAAACATCGTAAATATAAAATGATGGATATTTCTAAAACTACTTAACGAACAATTAAATGCCTGATTATTTCTGCACTGCTTAAAAAAAACTTTCCCCTTACCCTTGCTGAATAAGGTTCATGAATTCCTTATCAGACACTGCCTTGGAGTAGTACCAGCCTTGCATGTAGTGACATCCTACGCTGGTTAGCTTGTCTCGCATTTCTGCAGTTTCCACACCTTCTGCCACAATAAGAAGCTTGAGTGCATTTAACATACCAATAGTATATTCTAATGTAATGCCTGCCTTGTCATTCTTGAATGCATCCCAAACAATGTACTTATCAAGCTTAATTATCTTGAATGGCATACGGTTAATGTACTCAATATTTGATGAACCAGAGCCATAATCATCCAAAGAAAAGCTAATGCCATATTCAACAAGCTTGTTAATGTTTTCTTTTACAACACTCATAGATGCTATACTAGCAGTTTCTGTTATCTCAATATTAATCTGGTCTGGTGTAACGCCGTACTTTTCCATAATAGATTTGACTCTATCAGCAAAATCTACCTGAATTAGCTGAACAGGACTAATATTTACTTCTATGTACTCAATACCATTTTCCTTAAGGTTATTGTCGTGAATGAACTTACATACCTTTTCAAAAATCATCTCACCCATCTCAACAATGAGTCCATTCTTCTCTGCTATTGGAATGAATTTTTCTGGAGATATCCATCCAAGCTCGTCATCTTTAAGTCGAACTAATGCTTCCGCAGAGTTATATCTATTATCGCTTATCGAATAAATAGGCTGGTAATATACCATTAAGTCATCTCGATCCATAGCTAGCTTAACAGCCTTTTCTACAGCCTTATCTCCTCTAATCTTATCTATCTCTACATCTACAGCCCAGCTTATACCACCTTTTTTGGTCTTTTTAGCCACCGCCATAGAGTAATCTATAACCTCTATAAGTTCACCATATGAATCCGCGTCTTTAGGACACTCTATACAGCATATAGATGCAGACATCATAGCTCCTGCCTTTGCCTCTGAGTACCAAGGATGTAAAAATCTTTCGTGTATGGTCTCTGCTATATCACTCATATTCTTGACGTGCTTTCTAAGTACAACACAGAACTGGTCTGAGCCAAATCTAAATACAACATTAGAATTGCCTAAACTCTTTAAAAATCTACCTATCTGTATTAAAAGTTCATCACCAGTATCAACTCCATAGGTTTTATTAATGAATTTGAAGTCGTCCATAGCAACGACTATAACACCGAATCGACCACCATAGGAAAAACCACTTCTGATGTACTCTCCCATAAAATCACGGTTATATAGATTAGTCTTAGTATCCATAACTACACCAGGATTGTGCAGATAATGATATAAGGTAACTAAACATATAGCCATAGAAAAACATGTCATCTGCATACCAGTTCGTTGCTGAATTATGTGCATAACTATACATATAATTACATTCAGAACAATAACTGCTGCACTTGTAAACCTTATCTGATCAAAAAATCTTGTAAAGCACACAATACATATACCAATCATCAATACAATGCTTGCATTGATGATATATACACCAAATCCCTTATGATAGTTACCTGCCTCATCGTAATAGTATGCCCAATCAAGAAATGGATTAAGAATTAAGATTAAACTCACTACTACTATAGAGACTCTCGTCATAGTACTCATAATACGCTGAGTTTTACTATTCATATGGACCACATAGCACATATAATACGCAAAGCATGGTGCAATAAGATTATAAACAACTGAATATGATACCATTAAAATAATAAATGGTACATTTGTCTCTTTTGGTGGATTAGAACTGAAATAAGATGCAAAAATTTCTAAAGTTGTACACACAAAAAGTAACACTACTAATCCAAAATATACACTAGTGCTCTTAAGTGGTACTCTTCTTTCAGTTAAAAACCATATTACAAGTATTGATAAAAGTAATATGGTGGCATAATCAAATGCCAAACTCCAATTCATCATAACTCTCGTCCTCTAACTTAGTTCTCAAACCATACATTAATGTCAACACTACCTGATATTCCACTTACAGTTCCTTGATTGGTGTATTGCCAACCCGTAAAACGGTAAGGAAAATCTGTCTGATTAACGTAATGAGCTAGCCATAATTCGTATCCGCCAAGCCTAGTCATATCTAAACACTGAACAAACCAATTACGGTTAGCATAAATCATCGGTCTATATCCTGCCTGCTTAAC
>JAGAKD010000247.1 GCA_017625815.1 Lachnospiraceae bacterium
GAGATAACTACCTTCTTAGCACCTGCATCGATGTGAGCCTGTGACTTAGCCTTTGATACGTAGAAACCAGTACACTCAAGTACAACGTCTACATCAAGCTCGCCCCATGGAAGCTCAGCTGCATTTGCCATTGCATAAATCTTTAAAGTCTTGCCACATACTGTGATTGTACCTGCCTCATCATCAGCTGAAACCTGATCAGCATACTGATACTTGCCCTGTGATGAATCATACTTTAATAAGTGTGCAAGCATTGAAGGCTTAGTTAAGTCGTTGATTGCAACTACTTCATATCCTTCAGCATCAAACATCTGTCTGAATGCAAGACGACCGATACGTCCAAAACCATTAATTGCTACTTTTACTGCCATTTTTTATTCCTCCTAAGTTTTGAAATAATAATGATTTATAAATACTGCTTGGCTAGCAGTAATTAAGCTGTGATATTCACACAAAGACATAATACCTTTTTCTAGAACAAAATTCAAGTGGTAAATTAGCAATTTTTACTCTTTTTTTCGACCAGATATTATCATTTATGTTTTTTCCCTTTTTTCTAAAATTATAAAGGGTATTTTATTGAAATAGGTAGAAAACACTAGTATAATTACTTTATATTGCTTTAATTTAGATGTAGATTATTGATTTTATTACGGAGGACATATGATTTTTCCAGACTATCACTTACATTCAGAATTTTCTGCTGATTGTGAGACAAATATATCCAACATTATTACAACTGCCAAAGAAAAAGGCTTTACTTCTATTTGTTTAACAGACCATTATGATATGGACTTTCCTGTTCTACCAGAAGTTCCCGATATAACCTTTGAGTTAGATTACGAAGCCTACTACGCAACCTTATCTAAGCTTAGAGATACTCTATTGCCTGACTTTGACCTTCGTATAGGCATAGAATTAGGCGTTACAGATAAGAATATTGCTCACGTTACTGAATTTGCAAAGGCTCATAGTGAGTATGATTTTTTTATAGCAAGCTCTCATATAATTGATGATATGGATCCATACTACCCATCATATTTTAAAGGCAAAACAGAAATCCAAGCATATAGACGCTATTTTGAATCAATTTTATATAATGTAACTCATTTTAAGGATTATAATGTTTATGGACATTTGGATTACATTTTAAGATATGGCCCTAATCAGGCTGACAACTTCGATATAAAAGATTACAGGGATATATTCGAAGAGATATTCAAGATAATTGTATATGATGGCAAAGGAATAGAGATTAATACAGGTAGTCTATATAAGAATATGGCTTTTCCTCACCCACATTCAGACATACTAAAAATGTACAAAGCGGCTGGTGGTGAAATAATCACCGTAGGCTCAGATGCTCACTATACCAAACATATAGGATATGGCTTCGATGTGGCAAGGGATATACTACTAGAGCATGGATTCAAATACTACACCACCTTCTCTAAGCAGAAGCCTACGTTTGTTTCTATAATTTAAAACTGGTAATAAATATAATATTACTCACATATATTATCAAACACGCTCTCGCTCGGTTGCTCAAGTAGCGGTACTAAGCTCGAAAGTACCTCGCTAAGTACCGACATTCGCAAACGGTTTGTAATATATGTGAGTAATATTTTATATCTATTATCAGTTTTTTATTTTAGTAATCTTCCTCTTCTTCGTGCTCGCTGATGTCAGACTTTGGCTTTTCTAAGCCTTCTATCTTAATTCCATTCTTTTCTGCATAATCCCAGAGTGCTGCGTGAATAGCTTCCTCAGCCAGGAGTGAACAATGTACCTTTACTGGTGGAAGTCCATCAAGTGCTTCCATAACCGCCTTATTTGTTACTTGAAGTGCCTCGTATATAGTTTTCCCTTTTACAAGCTCTGTAGCCATACTACTTGTTGCAACTGCTGCTCCACAGCCAAAGGTTTTAAACTTAACATCTTGAATAACCTGATTATCATCAATATCAAAGTATATTCTCATAATATCGCCACACTTGGCATTTCCTACTGTTCCAACACCACTGGCATTTTCTATTTCTCCTACATTTCTAGGATTTTGAAAGTGATCCATTACTTTTTCGCTATACATATCTATTATTCCTCCTAATTATCTAGCATATATTAAATTAACATATAATGTAATTATCTACTTTTTTTAATGAAATCCTCGTACAGAGGAGACATATCTCTTAGTCTTTGTACTATATCTTTGAGGTTATCAATTACATAGTCTATCTCTTCTTTTGTATTTTCATCACCTAAGGTAAGTCTAAGTGAACCATGAGCTATCTCATGTGGTAAACCTATGGCTAAAAGCACGTGTGATGGGTCAAGAGAACCTGATGTACAAGCTGAACCACTTGATGCACATACTCCTGCCATATCTAGCATAATAAGAAGTGACTCTCCCTCAATAAACTGAAAACTAAAGTTTGCATTATTTGGAAGTCTCTTATCAATATGTCCATTAACTCTTGTATATGGTATTTCAGCCATAACTCTATCTATAAGATAGTTTCTAAGCTCTATCTCCTTTTTAGTACGTTCCTCCATAGTTGCAAAAGCAATCTCTACAGCCTTGCCTAAACCAACTATACCAGGTACATTTTCTGTTCCTGCACGACGTGCTCTCTCCTGAGCTCCACCATGAATAAGATTTCTAATCTTAATACCCTTTCTGATATATAAAAATCCTACGCCCTTTGGTCCATTAAGCTTGTGGCCACTTGCACTAAGCATATCAATATTCATATCATCAACATTAATTGGTAATTGTCCGTAAGCCTGAACTGCATCTGTGTGGAAAAGAACGCCATGCTCTCTTGCAATAGCGCCTATTTCCTTAATTGGCTGTATAGTTCCTATCTCATTGTTAGCAAACATTACTGAAATTAAGATAGTATCTGGTCTAATTGCAGCTTTAAGTTCATCAAGCTTCACAATACCATGCTCATCTACTCCAACATAAGTAACCTCATACCCTTCCTTTTCAAGGAATTCACAAGTGTGAAGAATAGCGTGATGCTCAATCTTAGTAGTTATAATATGTTTACCCTTTGAAGCATAAGTTCTAGCTGTTTCCTTGAGTGCCCAGTTATCAGACTCTGAACCTCCGGCTGTAAAATATATATTTGCGGCATCTGTTCCAAGAGAATCCCCAATAATCCTTCTAGCATTTACAATTGCATCCTTATTCTGAGAAGAAAAACTATATATACTGGATGGATTACCAAATTTCTCTGTAAAATATGGTAACATCTCTTCTACAACTTCTGGTCTAGTTGCTGTTGTTGCCGCGTGATCTAAATATACAAATCTATCCATAAAATGTCTCCTTATAATTAATTCTGCTAGCATACCTTAACACTATGATTTCACAATGTCAATAATTGTAAACACACAAAATGCCTTATTGAAAAAAGTTATCAGTAATATACAAAAACACACCTTAATATACTATAGCAAGGGGAATTTTGGAGTGCATCTTGTCAAAACAAACTATAATAAAAGGTACTCTCATTTTGACCATAGCTGGTATAGCCACAAAACTTCTAGGGTTCTATAATAGAATATTCTTAACAAGGGTTATAGGTGTAAAAGAGCTTGGTATTTATCAGCTTATTTTTCCTGTTTACATATTGGCGCTATCATTTTGCTGTCAAGGAATAGCAACAACCATAACAAAACAAGTCTCATATTATATAGGAAAAAAAGATAACCTATCAGCAAAAAAAGCATTTAAGCTTGCTCTTTTTTCCTCTTTGACGCTGGGCATATTTTCCTATGTAATTATTGTTTATTTTTCCGAATTCATCTGCGGTAATCTACTAAAAAACTCTGATTGTGTTTTTCTTGTAAAAATCATAGCTATAGCCATTCCCTTTGTCTCTGTTAAGTCTTGTATAACTGCTTACTTAACAGGCATGGATAAGCCCCAATATCAGGGTTTATCCCATTTCCTAGAACAGATAGTTAGGATTGGAACAGGTTATATTTTGTCAATTTATTGGAGCGCAGAAAAAATCAATGCTACTCTGGCTGTTACTGCCCTTGTTACAGGAGAAATATTCGCCTTTGTTCTATCTATCTTTTTTTACTGTTTTGAAAGTAGAAAAAAAGAAAGGACTTTTATTACAAATAAACAAAAGTCCAAGGATAAAATATTTGTATTATTTTGCAAAGATGCAGTACCTATAACATCAACAAATCTTCTACTTACCATGTTTTCAAGTCTTGAAGCTATAATGCTACCAGCTATGCTATATAAATTTTATGGTGAAGGTAATGTAGCTCTTGAAATGTATGGAACAATTACAGGCATCGTTATACCTTTTTTGTTATTTCCATCCACTATAACAACTGCTCTTTCCACAATGATGTTGCCTGCAGTTTCCTATGCTAAAGCAAGGCACCGGAACAAAACTATAAATGATGCTGTAACAAAAAGCATAAGCTTTTGTTTTATCCTCGGAGTAATAACCTGTATAGGGTACATTTTCCTAGGTGAATGGGCATGTCGTTTTGCCTTTGGCAGCAAAGAAGCTGGCTTTCTTCTTGAAAAAATGTGCTATCTATGCCCTTTTATATACATATCAGGGAATATGTCCGCTATTTTAAATGGACTCGGTAAGACATTTCTCAATATGATGTTTAATATTGTTAGTATATCTACTAGAATAATATTTACTTTTACTCTAGTTCCAGCATATGGTATAGGAGCATATGTGCTAGGAATGTGTGCAAGCTATATGTTGCTTGATATGCTTATGTTATTTGC
>JAGAKD010000248.1 GCA_017625815.1 Lachnospiraceae bacterium
AGTTATACCATTTATGACCTCATTGATAGTTCCATCTCCACCAATAACCACTAGATTAATCTTGCTGTGGGGCAGAGTGCAAAGCTCTTCTGCAAGCTCTGTGGCATGTCCTTCATACTTGGTATCCACAGCCTTAAATGGAATATTATGTTCTTTTAAATATTGTTTTACACTTTTCCAAATCTCTAAACCCTTGCCTGTTCTAGAGGTTGGATTGACTATAAAGTATAACAATGCTTCTCCTCCTATGGTATATCCTACAGAGTGATACGTGGTAAAATGTATTCTCCTTCTTCCTTTGTTTCTATCTTAAGAAAATCCACACCAAAAATTTTATTTAAATTTTCTTTGTTTAGAAGTCTTTTTGCTTCCCCTGAAGCAGCAAGTTTACCATCTTTAAGCAGCAAAATGCAATCACATAACTTAGATGCCAGATTAATGTCATGTAAAATAAGTATAATTGTCTTTTTCTTTTCTTTTTTTAAACGATTAAGCAGCAAAACCAGGTCCATCTGATGTTTTATATCAAGGCTGGCCACCGGTTCATCAAGTACAACCCAAGGTGTATCCTGAGCCACCGTTCTTGCAATCATAACACGCTGCAATTCTCCACCACTAAGCTTTGATATGCTTTTATCCTTAAAAACAACACAATCTGTAAACTCCATTGCCTCATTTATGATAGCTTTATCCACATCATCTAAAGGCTTAAATCTTTTTCTATGAGGTTCTCTGCCCATAGCGACAACATCATAGGCAGTAAAATCCACATCCGAAAAAACATTTTGCGGAAGAAAGGATATTAGCTTTGCCAATTCTTCTCTTTTAATGTTTTTTAGATTGGTCTGATCATATAGTATACTTCCTTCATATCCCTTAACAAAGCCTAATATACTTCTAACTAAGGATGTCTTACCTGCCCCATTTGGACCTAGTATACCATATATTTTACCTTCCTCTAGCACAGTATCTATATTATCTAATATTTTCTTTTTTTCATTTTGCCAAGAAAGATTTTTTATTGTAATTTTATTTAAACTTTTCATTATAAAAACCTCCTAGGACTTTCTTCTTGCAAGCACCAGCATAATAAAATACGGTGCTCCAAATATGGAGGTTATAATACCCACAGCTATTTCAGTTGGAGCTGCTACAGTTCTTGCTATAGTATCGCAAGCTAGTAAAAATATAGCTCCTATTATAAAAGCATAGGGCATAACTGCTTTGTTATTTGAACCTACGAACATTCTAACCATATGAGGTATGATAAGTCCCACAAAGCCTATAACACCACTAACGGAAACAGCTGCTGCCACTAAAAGTGATGCAATAATTATAATATTTCTTCTTGTTTTATCCGTATCTATACCTAAACTTTTTGCATCTTCCTCGCCAAGCATCATTATATTAAGTTTCCCCGAAAAACTATATAGTAAAATGCTTCCAATGCCACCAACAATAAGAATAAACCAAACCTTTTCCCATGTAGCGGAAGAAAAGCTTCCCATAGTCCACATGTATATCTTGCTAATCTGGTCATTGTTAAAAGTCATGAGAAGGGAAATAATAGCTGACAGCATAGTACTCATAGCAGTTCCTGTAAGAAGCATATTGGTAGTTGATACATCCCCGCCTATTTTTGCCACACTATATACTAAAAATGCTGTTAGCAAAGCTCCCAAAAATGCAAAGAGTCCTATACTTCCAAGCCCCATAATATTTACAGATATTCCAAAAAGCATAGCTACAGTAGCACCTAGAGCAGCACCAGCAGATACCCCTAAGATATGTGGGTCAGCCAGGGAGTTCCTAAAAACTCCCTGAAATGCAGTTCCTACCATAGCAAGCACCGCTCCCACCAAGGCTGCAAGCAATATCCTTGGCAACCTAACTTTCCAGACAATGATTTCATAGGTGGTGCTGATATTAGATGTATCTATAAAGTTTCCTAAAATGGGAATTTTGCCAAACAAAATCTTGATGCTATCAAGCATTGACATTTCCGCAGAACCAAAAGATGCAGAAAACACAATAGCTAATATTAAGATTAATAATAAAACTAATATCCGAATCCACTGAAAAGTTTTTTTCATACCTACTCAAATGCCTCCGGATAAAAAATTTCTGCAAGCTCTCTTATACCCTGGGCATTACGATAGCCTTGACGTTCAAGCATATTCACATCCATAGAATAAACCTGACCATTTTTTACAGCTGTAAGCTCGCTGTAATTTGGTGAGCTTACAAAATCATCCTTCATATATTCACTTATTATAATAATATCTGGGTCTTTTTCTATTATCTCTTCTAAGGTAATACTCCAACCAGATATATCCTTTGCAATATTTTCTCCGCCTGCTAGAGATAACATTTCTCCTGTAAATGTATCTCCACCTGCAGTATAGTCACCATATTCACCATATCCAACAACATAGTAAACTGTAGGCTTATCAAGTCCTTCTATGGTAGTCTGTACATCTGCTATAGTCTGCTTCATATCACTAATACAGCTTGCAGCTTCTTGATTTTTATTAAGAATAAGCCCCATATCAGTTAACATAACATATACACCGTCTAAAGTTGTCTCCTCTTTTAAGACTATGACAGGTATACCTACGTCCTTTAGTTTCTGGATGTTCTCTTCAGAAAACGTGGTAGCTATAACTACATCTGGCTCTAGGGCTATAATCATCTCCAAATCAGGATTATCGATAGCTCCTACGGAAGCAACCTCAAGTGCTTCTGCTGGATAATCACAATAATCACTTCTACCAACCAGCTTATCCCCTGCACCCAAGTCATACATCATCTCTGTTATATTGGGAGCACAAGATACAACCTTCATTGGTTCTTTTTCAAGTGTTACAACATTTCCATAAGAATCTGTTATATCTAATGGATAAGTTGTACTCTGAGTTACATCTGCATTTTCAGTTGACTGCTTGTCATTTTCTTTTTCTCCACAACCAACCAGGCACATCACCATCATAATCATGGCTAGCAGTAGTGCCAAACTTTTCTTTAGCTTTTTCATATTACTCCGTTCTAATCATTTTGCCTCAACAAAATGTATTAAAAAATATTATTGCAGGTCTCCTGGCTTACAGACTTCATAGCTTGCGCCTTCTCAGATTACTCCACTGACGTTGTATGCACCACGATACAAAAATAAGCTATGAATATGTCTAATTACAGTAGTAGAGGCTGCTACGGATTTACACCGTATTCCCTTTTCACTTTCCACTACGAAAGCACCACAAGGGTAGTTTAGCATTTTTAAATATTTCTGTAAATAATTAAAACAATATCCAATCAGAGCCTTTTTATATACCCATCTCTTTATGAAAATATTTTAATGTTGAAAAAGCATATCTTCTATTAAATTCTTTTTTATGTAATATTACTACTCCACTAGTATGTTTGATATAATCATCAACATAATTCAATGCACCACGTTTTATTTTTTCAATATTCATAACCGTTTCATTGTATTCATCTTTGTCTATTATCGCATCCTTGTTACCGATAAATCTAACATCATCAATTATTACTATTTTTGTGTAATCCAACCCTGATTTGTGCTTTTGAGAGCGTTTAGATTTTTTAAATTTATAAGCATATCTATGATTTATCTCGCTTCTATATGGAACACAAACAAAATATCCGTAATGTGATTGAAAGAGTATGCATGTGTATGCTCTATCTTTCTTTTTTAATATTTCCGTATACGGGGGAT
>JAGAKD010000249.1 GCA_017625815.1 Lachnospiraceae bacterium
AAAATATTTACTATAGGAGGAAACATAAGATGAATTCAAGAATTAACGAAACTATAAAAAGACATGACAAAGGTTATAATTGTGCCCAGGCTGTTGCTTGTACATATTGTGATTTAATTGGGATTGATGAGGAAACAATGTTTAAGATGACGGAGGCATTTGGTCTTGGTATGGGTTGCATGGAGGGAACCTGTGGTGCTGTAACAGGAGCTTGTGTTTTAGCAGGAATGAAGAATAGTACAGGTAATCTTGAAGCTCCAAATAGTAAGGCTAGTTCTTATCAAATATCAAGAGAGATATTATCCAGGTTTAAAGAGCAGAATTCATCTGTAACTTGCAAAGAATTAAAGGGTGTTGAGACAGGAAAGGTGCTTAGAAGCTGTCCTGATTGTATAATGGATGCTGCAAAGATTGCAGAGGACATTTTGTTTGATGAATTGTAGAATATATTGTTTAAGTAGTTATATAATTGATGGTATAAGGAGATAAAGTATGGTTAAATACAACGAAAACACTATGAAAGAAATTCTTTCTACAATGCTTTTACCGGGGGAAGAAAGCTTGTGTCCTATATATGGTATATACAGAAGAGCGGATTTTTTTGCAAGACCACAGGATATGAAGTCAGCCTTTTTTTCTGTAACTAATACAGGAAGATTACTTCTTGTACAAGTATTATTATCTGGTGTACATAGGTCAGCGTATGCATTAAGCTGTGTAAAGAAACTTAAATATAAGAAAAATATATTTGGACAGTACGAAGTAGATGCTACCTTTGATGTGCAAGGAAAGAATGTGAGAATAAGGCTTCAGATGGCACCGAAGATGGTTGGAAATAAATTTCCTAATCAGAGCATACATGTAGAAAAGTTCTTATATATACTAGATAGATATATTACTAACTAATAAAATGGCAAAATTAATAGTAGTCACATATATTTTAAACATGCTCTCGCTCGATTGCTCAAGTAGCGGTACTAAGCTCGAAAGTACCTCGCTAAGTACCGACATTCGCAAACGGTTTTAAATATATGTGACTACTATTTAATTTTGTACATTTATTTTAATTTGTATTCTGACTATACAAGCTCATAAGGAAATTATAAGCTCTATCTCTGTTTTCTTCGCTTCTTAGGTAAAAACGATAAACATGATTCTTAACATCAGTAACTTCAATTACAAAATAATAATATGTACCACCTTTGTTGCGTCTAACAAGATAATTCTTTTGAATGTTTGTTACGTTGCAGAGTTTAACTGCATTTGCTCGAAGGAGCATAATACCATCAGTTCCAATCATCCAATTCTCGGTTATAAAGAAACTACAGTATTTTTTCTTTGGCATTACATCTGAATATCTAGCATTATTCATTTCTGTATTAATCTGGTCAAGAGCAACTTCGATTTCTTCCTTGCTCATACCGTAAACTTTTTTCATATGCTTGCCCATTCTGGCGTTTACAAGTGTATCCTGACATGTATGTAAATATACAAATATTCCACATACAGCACCACCATATAAAAGAGAACCAAGTAGAGTCCAAATGCTTATATCAGGACTTGTTATTCCTAATACAACTGCAAGTAAAGTCATTGCACCAAACCATATTATAGCAATTTTTAACAAAAGCTTAGGTGTCGAATTAAAATAAGAGTTTATTCTATCATATTTTTTCATGATTAATCCTCCTCAATTTTAGATGTAATAAACATTATGAAATTATAGTCTTTTACATTTTGCTTGTCAAATTATAGGAGAAAAAAATCTAAAAGTAAATGTGTATACTTTTTGAGGTACACTTATTGTACTAAATAACTTGTTTATATTTTGATTTTATGGTAGAATAATGCTAATTTGGTGAATTATTTTCACATTTTTGTAAAGAACATTTTTTAGGAGGCACATATAATATGAAGAAGCTTATATTAGTTACTTCACCACCAGCTTGTGGTAAAACATTTATTTCAAAGAAGTTAGGAAAGGCACTTACTAATTGTGTATATTTGGATAAGGATACACTTATCGTTCTTTCTAAGCAGATTTTCAAGGTTGCAGGTGAGGAGTACAATCGTTCATCTGATTTCTTCCAGAGAGAGATTAGAGATTATGAGTACTATGCTGTTTTAGATTTAGCATTTGAGGCTCTTGATTACAATGATACAGTCCTTATCAATGCACCATTTACAGATGAGATTAGAGATGATGAGTACCTTGATGGTCTTAGAGCTAAGCTCAAGGATAAGGATGCTGAGTTATTTGTTGTTTGGGTACATGCTGACACAGAGGTTGTTCACCAGCGTATGATTAAGAGAGCTTCTGATAGAGATTCATGGAAGCTTGCTAACTGGGATGAGTATATTGCTACTCAGAACTTCAATGCACCTACTAACATTCCTGAGTTATTTATATTTGATAACTCTACAGAGGAGTCATACAAGAAGTCTATTGACGAGGCTGTAAAGGCTATTAGAGGTTAATTATTTTTACGATAAAACGAGGAGAGCATTATGGCTTTAGTAAAACCATTTTCAGCATATAGACCTAGAAAAGATATAGTGAGTGATGTGGCAGCACTTCCTTACGATGTATATAACAGAGCGGAGGCAAAGGAAGTTGTGTCAGCGAATCCCTTGTCATTCCTTAGAATTGATAGAGCAGAGACTGCTTTTGATGATTCTGTTGACACATATGCACCTTGTGTATATGCCAAGGCAAAAGAGCTTTTAGAAGATATGATAGATAAAGGAGAGTATGTTTTAGATACTCAGGATATGTATTATATCTATGAGCTTACTATGGATGGACGCAAGCAGACGGGTATTGTTGCTTGTGCATCTATTGATGATTATATGAATGGTGTTATTAAAAAGCACGAGAATACGAGAGCGGACAAAGAGGTTGATCGTATAACTCATGTAGATACTTGTAATGCTCAAACTGGTCCTATTTTCCTTGCATATAGAGCCCAAGCTAACATTGACGCTGTAGTTGATAATATAAAGAAAAATGAACCAGAATATTCCTTTACATCAGAAGATGGAATTACTCACAGAGTTTGGCTTATATCTGAGCCAGAAGATGTGAATACTATTAAGGTATCATTTGATGGCCTTAATGATATATATATTGCGGATGGACATCACAGAGCTGCTTCAGCTGTAAAGGTTGGTATAAAAAGACGTGATGCTAATCCGAATACCCTAGGAGATGAAGAGTACAATTTTTTCCTTTCTGTACTTTTTCCGCATAATCAGCTTAAGATACTTCCATATAACAGAGTTATAAAGGATCTTAATGGTCTTTCAAAAGAAGAATTCTTCCAGCAGATATCAAATTGTTTTGATGTTGTGCCAGTAGATGAAGCATATTCTCCAGAGGCAAAGTGCTCTTTTGGAATGTATTTGGATGGACAATGGTACAAGCTTACTGCTAAGGAAAGTATAATCAAAGATGATCCTGTTGATGGATTAGACGTTTCGATTTTACAGGATAATCTCCTTGGTCCTATTCTTGGTATAGAAGATCCAAGAACCGACAAGAGAATTGATTTTGTTGGGGGAATTAGAGGTTTAGGCGAGTTAGAGAAGAGAGCAACTACTGATATGTGCCTTGCTTTTTCAATGTATCCAACATCTATAGAAGAGCTTTTTGATGTTGCAGATGCAAATATGCTTATGCCACCTAAATCTACTTGGTTTGAACCAAAATTACGAAGCGGAATTTTTATACATAAATTGTAGAGAGGGGACTAAATTTATGTCCAAAAGAAAAGAAGTTTTTGCTATTAACTGGATGGAGGTTGATGCACTTGTTAAAGGAACGCACAACAATCCACATCATATTCTTGGAATGCATGAATGTATAGATGATGTATTTATTAACGTGTACATGCCTGGAGCAAAGGTTGTTACAGCTATTGATACTGCATCAAAGAAGAAGTATACACTTGTATCTGAGAGAGTAGAAGGTTTCTTCACAGTTATTATCAAAAATAAGACAAGATTTGATTACAAATTAAATGTAAAATTTGATAATGGAGACGAGATAATATATATTGATCCATATGTGTTTGAGCCTGTTATTGACCCTATTGATATTAGCCTTTTTAATGAGGGTGAGCATTACAATATATATGAAAAAATGGGTGCCCACCCACTCACTGTGGACGGAGTTGAAGGTGTTATGTTTGCTGTATGGGCTCCTAATGCAGAAAGAGTTTCAGTAGTTGGTAATTTCAATAACTGGGATGGAAGAAGACACATTATGAGAAAGCTTGATTATTCAGGCATTTTTGAATTGTTTATTCCTGGTAAATACATTGGCGAGATATACAAGTATGAAGTTTGCTCAAAGCAGGGTACAGTATGTATGAAGAGTGACCCATATGCATTTAGTGGCGAGGTTAGACCTGCTAATGCGTCACGTATAGTCGACCTTACCTACAAATGGAAGGATCAAAAATGGATAGACGCAAGAGAGTCAACAAGTGCTTTATCAAAGCCAATGAATATATATGAGATGCATCTTGGTGCTTGGAAGCGTCCAGATGATGGTAGAGAGTTCTATAACTATAGAGATATAGCTGAAAAGCTAGCAGATTATCTTATAGATATGAATTATAACTATGTTGAACTTATGCCTGTTATGGAGCACCCATATGATCCATCATGGGGATATCAGGTTACAGGATATTATGCTCCAACATCAAGATATGGCGAACCAACAGATTTTATGTATTTTGTTGATTATCTTCACAGCAAAGGCATAGGAGTTATCATTGATTGGGTTCCTGCACATTTTCCTAAAGATGATCATGGACTTGGTCGTTTTGATGGAACATGTCTTTATGAACATGAGGACCCTCGTAAGGGTGAACATCCACACTGGGGCACATATATATTTAACTATGGTCGCAATGAGGTTAAGAATTTCCTTATTTCCAATGCTCTTTACTGGGCAGAGAAGTACCACGTAGATGGCATTCGTATGGATGCAGTTGCATCTATGCTTTACCTTGACTATGGCAGACAGGGTGGAGAATGGATACCAAATATTTATGGTGGCAATGAGAATCTTGAGGCAATTGCATTTATAAAAGAGCTCAATGCTAAAATGCACGAGCTTCATAAGGGTGTTCTTATGATAGCTGAGGAGTCTACTGCATGGCCAATGATGACACACTCATCAGAGGAAGGTGGTCTTGGCTTTGACTTTAAGTGGAACATGGGTTGGATGAATGATTTCTTAGGATACATTAAGCTTGACCCGCTTTATAGAAAGTATCATCATAATGATTTAACTTTCAGCATGGTGTATGCATATAGTGAGAATTTTGTTTTAGTACTTTCACATGATGAGGTAGTACACGAAAAAGGTTCTATGATTACTAAGATGCCAGGTGGTTATGAGGATAAGTTCTCTAATCTTAGAGTAGCATATGGTTATATGATGACTCACCCTGGTAAGAAGTTACTTTTCATGGGACAGGAGATTGCACAGTTTGCTGAGTTCAACGAGGCAGGAGAAGTTGATTGGTCATTGTTTGAGTTTGATGCCCACGTATATATGCAGGGATATGTAAAGGAACTCAACAAGCTTTATGCAACAGAGCCAGCCTTATATGAATTAGATAACTCACCAGAGGGATTTGAGTGGATTAACTGCAACAGTGCAAATGCCAGCCTTTTATCATTCATAAGAAAGGGCAACAAAGCTTCAGATACCTTAGTTGTTATTTGCAACTTCACTCCAATTGAACATAAGGCGTATAAGCTTGGAGTACCTTCAGGCGGCAAGTGGCAGGAGATTTTCTCTAGCGACAATGCTAAGTTTGGTGGAGAGGGACGCAATAATAAGACAGCTAAGCAGTCAAAGAATGATAAGTGTGATGGACAGGAACATTATATATCTGTTACAGTTCCACCTCTTTCAATTACAGTATTTAAGAAGAAAACTTCAAAATAATACAAAAGACCGGGGATTAGATTAATTATTGCAGCTTATTTGCGATATTGTTATCCTTGGTCTTTTGCTTGTGGGTATTATGTATGATAGTGATTATTATAGGAGGTAAGTATGTTTTTGAGTGATGTAAATGTTCAAAATGTGGGCAAAACCAAAATTGAACAGTACGGAGAAAGACTTTTAGATTGGCTTGCAGATAAGGTTTTTGAGTTTGCTATTGCTTTAGTGTTTTTATTTATCGGCTTTAAGGTATGCAAATTTTTAGTAAAAATCATAGGAAAATCCTTTGCGAAAGCTGATATTGAAGATAGTGTAGCGGGATTTTTGTTATCCGTTATTAAGGGCATATTATATGCAATTATATTTGTTATGGCTATATCAATTGTAGGTGTACAGGTTACTTCCTTGGTTGCTATACTTGGTACTGCCAGCTTGTCAATTGGTCTTGCACTTCAAGGAAGTCTAGCTAACTTTGCTGGTGGCGTACTTATACTTCTTATGAAGCCTTTTAAGGTAGGAGACTATATTATTGAAAATGACAAAAACTGTGAAGGAACAGTTGTGGCTATAGATATTTTTTATACTAAGCTTAAAACCTATGATAACAGAATTATAGTTATACCAAATGGAAATATAACAGCCAATTCATTGGTTAATGTGACAGCAGAGAAATCTAGAAAGCTAGATATTTCCATAGGGGTATCATATGATTCTGACATAAAGCTTGTAAAAAATGTACTTACGGAGATAGTTATGTCATCCCCATACTATGATAAAACTAAGGAAATGAATGTATTTGTGGATTCATTTCAGGAAAGCTCTATAAAAATGGGGGTTAGATGTTTTGTTAAGACGGAGGATTATTGGTCTGCAAAATGGGAGATAAACGAGGCTATTAAGACTATGTTTGATGCTAAGGGTATAGTTATACCTTACAATCAAATGGAAGTTACCATCAAACAGTAGATTTAATTATGACCATCTTATACTATGGGAATTAATTGATATATATTATCAATAAGTATTTATTATCTATATGGAAATTTTTTCAAAAGGTGGTATAATCTAATACTAGAGATTTTTATTATAGAAGTTTTTCTATGATATACAATATACAATATACAATATTATGAGAGGCGAAGATATGTATTATAGTAATGTTTTAGATTTAATTGGAAATACTCCACTTATGAGTCTTAAGGAGTCAACAGGTTTAAATATTTTTGCAAAGGCCGAATTCCTCAATCCTGGAGGAAGTATTAAGGATAGAATTGCTAAGAATATGCTTGATGTGGCTGAGACAAAGGGAGAACTTAAACCGGGTATGACTATCATTGAACCAACTAGTGGTAATACTGGTATTGGTCTTGCTCTTTGTGGTACTAGAAAAGGATACAAGGTTATCATTGTTATGCCTGAAAATATGAGCGAGGAGCGTAAGAAGATTATTAAAGCGTTAGGTGCTGAGCTTGTTCTTACTGAGCCTAAGCTTAGTATAGGTGGTTCTGTTGATAAGGCAACAGAGATTTGTAATTCTGATCCAGAGAAATATTTTATGCCACAGCAGTTTGTGAATCAGGCAAATCCAGATATACATTACAGAACAACAGCAAGAGAGTTGGTTGAGCAGCTTGGCAAGCCAATTGACATATATGTGTCAGGTATTGGTAGCGGTGGAACCTTAGCAGGTGTTGCTAAGTATCTACTTGAACTAAATCCAGATACTAAGATTGTTGCCGTTGAGCCTAAGAATGTATCAGCTCTTCTTGGACATGAGCCAGGTTTACATCAAATACAGGGAATTGGTGATGGATTTATACCTGAGATTCTTGATACTAGCATTATTACTGATATTGTTGAGGTAACAGATGAAGATGCTATTGAAACTGCAAGACAGTTAGCAAGAGAACAGGGACTTTTAGTTGGTACATCATCAGGTGCAAATGTATGGACAGCTATGCAGATGGCTAAAAAGTACGGAGAGGATAAGGTTATAGCTACTGTACTTCCTGACAGAGTTGAGAGATATTTTAGTACATCATTGATTTAGATTATAATATAAGATGATATATTAGATTTGCTAGAGCATAAGGAGGATATAAGATGACAAAGATTGATATTATATCAGGATTTTTGGGAGCTGGTAAGACAACTCTTATAAAAAAGCTTATTGACCAGGCGTTTTCAGGAGAAAAGCTTGTGCTTATAGAGAATGAGTTTGGTGAAATTGGTATAGATGGTGGTTTCTTAAAAGATGCAGGTGTTGAAATTACTGAGATGAACTCAGGATGTATCTGTTGCTCCCTTGTTGGAGATTTCGGAACTGCTTTAAAACAAGTTATAACTGATTACACACCAGACAGAGTAATTATTGAACCATCAGGAGTTGGTAAGCTTTCTGATGTAATCAAGGCTGTTGAAGATGTTAAGGAACAGGTTGATGTAGTGGTAAACAGTGCAACAACAGTTGTTGATGTGGCAAAGTGCAAGATATATATGAAGAATTTTGGTGAGTTCTTCAATAATCAGGTTGAAAGTGCTGGCACAATTGTTCTTAGTAGAACTCAAAATGTGAAGGAAGAGAAGATATTAGATACAGTTAATATGCTTAGAGAGCATAATAAGGAAGCTGCAATAATTACAACTCCATGGGACGATATGGATGGAAAAACAATTCTTGATGCTATGGAGCATTCTAATACACTGGAAGCTATGATGAAGGAAACTGAGGAACATGCACACCATCATCATCACGAACATCATCATGAGGATGGTGAGTGTTGCTGCGGACATCATCACGATCACGAACATGACCATGAGCACCATCACGAGGATGGAGAGTGTTGTTGCGGACATCACCATGACCACGACCATCACGAGCACCATCATGAACATGGTGAGGGTTGTACCTGTGGTTGTCATGACCATGATGGACATCATCACCACCATGCAGATGATGTATTTACTAGCTGGGGCAAGGAAACAGCAGTTAAGTATGCAGATGAGGATATGAAAGCTATACTGGAAGAGCTTGCATATGAATCAGATAAGTATGGTATTATTCTTAGAGCAAAGGGAATTGTTCCAAACACTGAAAATGAGTGGATATACTTTGATTTAGTACCAGGTGAGTACGAGATTAGAAAGGGTAAGCCAGATTACACAGGTAAGCTTTGTGTAATTGGTAGCAATATAAAAGAGGATTTACTTGCTGAGCTATTTAAGCTTAACTAAGTTATTGTAGAAAGTAGAGAATTGTACTATGAATAGAAATAACGTAAAAGAAATTCCCGTTTATATGTTTCTTGGTTTTCTAGAGAGCGGTAAGACAACATTTGCTAATGAAACTCTTATAGAAAGAGATTTTACAGAAGGTGAACCGACACTTTTGCTAGCTTGTGAGGAAGGTGTAGAGGAGTATGATGTAGAGTATCTTAAAAGCAAGAATATATTTGTGGAATATTTAGAAGAAGAGGATGTAAATACAGACCATCTTTTAGATTTGCAGGAAAAATATAAGCCAACTAAGGTTATGATTGAGTACAACGGTACTTGGAAGATGGATAAGCTTTTTGGCATAAGAGTTCCAAAGGGCTGGACTATAGTTCAGGTTATAACCTTTGTAGATGCATCAACCTTTGATGTTTATGTTGCAAATATGAAATCAATGATGATGGAGCAGCTTGCAACAGCAGATATGATAGTATTTAATCGTTGTGATGAAAATACTCGTAAGGCTGAGTATAGAAGAAGCATCAAGGCGGTAAATAGAAGAGCACAGGTTATATTTGAAAACAAGGACGGTATAGCTGAACTTGATGATGAGGAGCTTGAGCTTCCATATGATTTATCAAAAGATGTAATTGAGCTTGAAGAAGAGGATTTTGGTATATGGTACATTGATTCCTGTGATAACCCAGACAAATATGTGGGTAAACAGATTGTATTTAAGGCTATGGTGCATCGACCATCAACCTATGCATCTAATGAATTTGTGCCGGGAAGATTTGCTATGACTTGCTGTGCTGATGATATAGCATTTATAGGTTTTAAGTGCTACTACGAAGGTGCTAAGAACCTCAAGGATAGACAGTGGGTTATGGTTACAGGAACAATTGATAAGGAATACTATCCTGAATTTGAAGGAGAAGGTCCTGTTATAAAGGCAACAAAGGTGGCTATGACTTCAGCTGCTGAGGAAGAACTGGTGTATTTCAACTAGTAATCTAGCTGTGAAGATATAATAGCGTAATTGATTTATAATTATATATGTACAGATAAAAATGCAAATTGTTTGCAAATTTATATTGACACAGGTTATTGTGTGGTATAAAATTTTAAAATGCAAACAGTTTGCATTTTTGTTTTCTTGACAAGTTATTATATGGTTTAAAAAAGAGAAATACTGATTTTAAAATAGATTATATAGGTATTTAATGGTTATGAAATACAAGAATATTGTTACAGCTAAATTTATAGAACGTCCGAATAGATTTATAGCCAAGGTTGACATAGATGGTGAAGTTCATACAGTTCACGTGAAAAATACGGGAAGATGTAGGGAGATACTGGCCCCAGGTACTAAGGTTTTTCTTGAAACAAGTGATAATCCAGACAGAAAAACCAAGTATGATCTTGTTTCTGCGGTGAAGGGCGAGAGAATTATTAATATTGATTCACAGCTACCAAACCATCTGGTGGAGGAATGGTTAGAAAACCAAGATATATTCCGTAATATATCTTATGTTAAAAGAGAGAAAACCTACGGTAAATCAAGGTTTGACTTTTATATAGAAGCAGATAATCGGAAAATATTTATTGAGATTAAGGGTGTTACTTTGGAAAATGATAATGTAGTTAGTTTTCCTGATGCACCTACGGAAAGAGGAATTAAACACTTAAATGAATTACTTGAAGCAGTAGAAGAAGGCTATGAGGCATATGTATTTTTTGTTGTTCAGCTTAAGGATGTAAGATATTTTACTCCGGCAGATGAGAAGCACAAGGAGTTTGCAGATACCTTAAGGTATGTTGCTTCAAAGGGTGTTAATGTACTTGCCTATGATTGTAGTGTTACAGCCAATGAGGTTATTATATGCGATAAAGTTTTAGTTAAATTATAAGAGAAAGGGATTTGTTATGTCTTTACTAAAGTGTGAAAATGTATCCATGGGCTACGAGGGTAAGGTAGTAGTTGAGGGTCTTGATTTTCAGGTAAATAGTGGTGACTATTTGTGTATAGTTGGAGAAAATGGTTCCGGTAAAAGTACCTTGATGAAGGGACTTTTAGGTCTTAGAGTGCCTATGTCTGGTAAAATAGAGACAGGAGATGGCTTAAAGCACACTGAAATAGGATATTTGCCACAGCAGACGGTGGTTCAGAAGGATTTTCCAGCTTCCGTTCGCGAGATAGTTATGTCTGGATTTCTCAATAATATGGGCATCAGACCATTTTATAACAAGGAAGAAAAGAAAAAAGCTCAAGAGATAATGTCTAAGCTTAGTATAGATAATCTTGCAAAGCGTTGTTACAGAGACCTTTCAGGTGGTCAACAGCAAAGAGTTTTACTTGCTAGAGCTTTATGTGCAACCAAGAAAATGTTACTTCTTGATGAGCCAGTTGCAGGTCTTGACCCAGTTGTTACTAGTGAGATGTATGACCTTATAGAGAGCCTTAACAAAGAGGGGATAACTATAATTATGATATCTCACGACATTCATGCAGCACTAAAATATGCAACTAAAATATTATACGTGAGTGATAAGCCAGTGTTTTATGATTCTAAGGAAGCTTATCTGGAGAGTGAAAAAGGCAAGCTTTTTGCATATGGTGAAGGAGGTGCCAAGTAATGAATATACTTATGGAATCAGATGTTATGGCAACCCTTGCCAGATATTTTGAGCTGGATTTTGTAAAAAGAGCGTTTGTTGTAGGTATACTTATAGCATTTTGTGCCTCTTTGCTTGGTGTAACTCTTGTCTTAAAGAGATTTTCCTATATAGGAGATGGTCTTTCACACGTTGCATTTGCTGCTATGTGTGTTGCCATGATTAGTAGCTTATCAAATAATATGTTACTTATACTGCCAGTAACTATTGTAGCAGCTATTCTTATGCTTAAGACTGGACAAAATGCCAAAATAAATGGTGATGCAGCAATAGCTATGATATCTGTTGGCTCTCTGGCTGTTGGATATTTACTTATAAATAAATTCCCACCATCTACAAATGTGGCCACAGATGTATGTACCACACTTTTTGGTTCCACATCAATACTCACACTTAGTGATTCTGATGTATTGATATGTGTAATTATGTCTGTAGTGGTAGTGATATTTTATATATTCTACTATAACAAGGTTTTTGCAGTTACTTTCGATGAGAACTTTGCAAGGGCCACTGGTATAAAAGCTAGCGTTTACAACACATCCCTTGCAGTAATTATAGCCATAATTATAGTTCTCGCTATGAATTTGGTTGGTTCCTTGCTTGTATCGGCTTTGGTTATATTTCCAGCTCTTTCAGCAATGAGAGTATTCAAAAATTTTAAGTCCGTTGTAATATGTTCAGCACTCTTAAGTGTAATATGTGCAACGACAGGTATGCTTATATCAATACTCAATGACACACCAGTTGGTTCAACTATTGTAATTGTTGACATGTGTGCGTTCTTATTGTTTTCAATTGCTGGATTTGTAACAGGAAGGGGTAGAGCATAGTGAAGAGATATAGATTAATACTTGTTTTAATAAGTGTATTATGTATTGGCTTAGTTGCTTGTGGCAATAAAAATAAGACTGGAAATAGAAATAATCAGACAGAGCAATCTATGGTTGACTCTATTGCGGCGCAAAATGAGGCTACAGCAGAGACTACAACAGAGATATCTACGGAGATTACAACGGAAGCTACTACAGGAGAAACAACCTCAGAGATTATAATATATGAAGAGGCTACTACGGAGTTTCAGATAAATGAAGAGGAATTTACAGGAGAGCCTGATCCTACAGTAGATATAGATATGACTGTAATGCCTGCCAATATGGTATTTTCTCAGGTTAGTCATATTATGATGGAGCCAGATATGTATCTGGGTAAAACCATGAAGGTTAAGGGGCCATATTATGCTCTATATTATGAGAATACTGGAAATTATTATCATTATATATTGATTACAGATGCCCTTGCCTGCTGTGAGAATGGTATTGAATTTATATGGGACGAGGGAAGTCACGTATATCCTGATGAGTATCCCGAGGATAATCAGGAGATAGTTATTTCTGGTGAGCTTAAGTGCTATGAAGAGGAAGATTATATATACTATTATCTTGATATAGATGAGTATATGGTTGTTGAGTAAGAAAGCAAAAAAGAGATGCTAAGGTTATTATTTAATAACTATAGCATCTCTTTTTGATAAGTAAATGATTAACGACTTGAAGCTTCTGTGAGAAATGCAAAATGAATCACCATTACGCAGTGTTACTATGTGTGTGTTAGTATCTACTTTTTCGATGAAATCAAGATTAATTATAGTTTCTCTTGATATTTGCATAAAGTTTGATGGCAATAATTTATATACATTAGACAAGTTGCCACGTGCTTCGAATATGCTATTATTGGTGAGGATTTCAAGGGTGTGAGTAAGATGTCCCAGTGTAATATAAATTATATCATCTGTTATAACAAAAAAGTTCCTACTTCCTCGGCTGAAGGTTATGGTTTTGTTTTCGTTAGTAAGGTTTATTAAAGTTTCGTATCGTGAAAAGGCCTTACATATACAATCATTTATTTGATTTTCAATATAATTTTTAGAATCCTTGATTATATACCCAAGTGGTTCAATCATATATTGAAATGTAAGTGGGAGCATTTCAGAATGAGTGGTTACTATCACTATAAATCCTCTTGGATCATATTTTCTTATATAGGTTGCTAATTCAAAGCCATCCATATCAGCATTTAAATCAATATCTAAAAAATAAAGTCCTATATCATTTGTTGATTTATCGGTAAGTGATTTAATTAAATCTGTTGGTGTTCCATATGCACCAATAAAATTTACTTTATCATTTTTTGATATTTTATTATGTGTAATACAATCTTGTAAAAATTCTCGCTGAGAAGCTTCGTCCTCACATATGTATATATTTAGCATGTGTTTTATTCCTTTTGTATGAAAATTAATCGTCTATATCCAGAGTTTGTGTAAATACTTGGTCAACAAAGGAAGTTGATAAGTATATATTTTCGTTCTTTTTCATTATTTCATTTATGTTTGATAATCCCAAACCACGATTTTTTCCCTTAGTAGTATGGCTTTTTTTTCTTATATCAACAAGATTGATATGTTCCTTTAACGTAGGATTGCTGATGATAATGGTTGAACCTTTTTCCTTTTGTATACAGGATAT
Source organism: Lachnospiraceae bacterium (assembly GCA_017625815.1). Taxonomy (GTDB): domain Bacteria; phylum Bacillota; class Clostridia; order Lachnospirales; family Lachnospiraceae; genus Coprococcus_C. Next base: position 14,380 of record JAGAKD010000249.1, read on the forward strand.
ATTAATTGTTCTTTTTTCTAATTCTGTAATGAGATCTGTTTCTTCAATAGCATTATCAAGTAATATTCCCACAATACGTGTTAAATCAATTGCTTTGAGATTAATATGTTCTACAGACCATTTTATTTCTAAAATTGTTTTAATGTTATGCTTTGAAGCTTCCATAATTTTAAAATATAAAATGCTTTTTAATTCAGGCACCTTCATATTAGATAGTAGTTCAAGTGCAGGAGAACTGGCATCTAGAGAAGTGACTAATGGAATAACCTGAGTATCGAAATATGTGTTTAATTCTCTGTATTGAGCAGTATCTATGTAGTGCTTCATACTAAACAGAATATTTGCATAATCGTGTTTAAAACGTCTTAGTGAGGTGTACATATTTTCAACTTCTTCTGTGTATTGCTTTAAGTGTTCAAGCTCATTTAATTCTATATTAGTTCTAGCATCTTTGTATACAATTATAATTATAATGGTGATGAGAATGGCCATTAGTGCAGATAAAAGCAGGAATAGCTTAAGGTTCTGATTCATCAAATCCACAGGATAATCATGTGTCCGTTCATATGTGAAATTAGCAACTAAAATTGCAGAGCATATAAGCAATAAGATAAGTAGGCTTATACCTAATGTTTTATATGAAAGCTTATCTGGTCTAGGGAATTTATCAATAATCCATCTAATTCCTCGTAGTATGAGATATAGAGTCGGGAAGAAGAATAGATAAAAGCAGGTTTCATTAATCATGCCAGACATTAACTGTGCTTGTGTTACACCAGTAATATATTGCCAAATAGCAAGAGCAATATAATTGAAAACGACACAGATAACATAGCTAATAGATGCAAGTATCATGCCTATTAGATGATTGTTTGAAAGTATACCAATGATTATAACAAGGATAACTACTGTTGGATATATTATATTGCAAAGTGATAGTATGCTACACAAAATAAGGCATAACACAAAGGTTATAAAAGTTTTTGAAGTAAATTTAATTCTGGGAATAGTAGTCATGGTTATCCACATAGCAATAGAATTAGTTAATATAGAAAATAGTATGTATTCAATAGATAGATTGTTCATCGAGCTCTCCTAAAAAAAAGTATGTTTTTAGTGTACATCATAGTATTTTTTTTGTCAATTTATATAAAAATAATACGTTCGCGACGAAAATCCCGACGTTCGCGACAAGAATATGTTTTTTTGCTTGACATTTGATATGATTTACATATGCAAATAACTCACGTAGGAGGTGTAATGATATGACTAAAGAAATATCAAATCAGATAGCTATATGGAGTTTGGGTAAAGACTATACATATGACAGTGATGAGTTTCAGATAATAAGCTATGGTATAGAGCTTATCTTAGAAACAATTTACAAATTGATAGTTCTTTTTGTCCTCGGGGGAATGTGCGGAATATTACCTGAGACTATAGCTTTTTTGATAGGGTTTTCAGGACTTAGAGCAAACGCAGGGGGATTACATATGAAAACCAGTTTGGGATGTATGTTTGCGGTTATATCGTGTTGGTTACTTAGTTTGCTGGGAATGTATGTTCATATAGGTTCACCTTTATACATTGGGTTATTTGCATTAACTTTTGTAATAGTGGCACATCGTGCACCCGTAAGTACCTCTAATAATCCAATAAAGGATTATAGGATACGTAAGCAAAAGAAAGTAAAAGCCACAATTTACGTTGTTGTGATAACAGTAATAGCACATATATTTGTGTCAGAGGTTTTGACGAAGGTGCTAATTATTGCTATGGCAATAGAGGCTTTAACATTAATTCCAAAAGAGAAGGGAGGGGAGATGTATGGAGCTTAATATCAAGGAAAAGATACAAAAGCTTGCTGAAAAAACAGCTATGGATTCTTATGGAAAAAGTGTGCCATTTTTCCTGTATGAGTCAAAGGTGCCAGAGGCTGTTAAAAAAGCTGCAGAGAAAAGTAAGTAGAAGCTAGTAACAGCTGGCAAAAAGAAATTTCACAAGGTGTACATATAATACACCTTGTAGGTTAAGAATGGAGGAATAAATATGAATTTCAAAAAGACAAAAAGAATAGCAAAGACATTACTTGTTGCATTTGCCTTTGTCATTGTGTGTGGATGTGGAATTGTTGCAAATGGTGCTGCAAGAAATGGAACATACTGCTATGTTATGGGATCATATACTAGTGATGGTTCAGGAACTGTTGCTATGACTGCAGTAGGAAATAATAAGACCACCACAACAAAAATGATGACAGTATCATTGAAAGCTTATCATCCAAATGGTGCACTATACGATGAAGCAAGGGTGTCACTTAACACAGCGGCTGGAGAAACGAAGACAAGAAATTTGTGGAAGGTTCCTGTGACATGTTCTGGATATGCTCAGACAACAATATATGCAGGTACATCTATCTCTACTGCAGAATTGGAAAATCTTACTATACAATTTAAGTAAATTAATACATATAGGTGTGCTATATTGTGCACACCTATATATTATAAGGAGATGTGTCATTTTGAAATACATATTAAAAAATATAAAATCTTTTTTTTTAGATTCAAAAATAGTATCAATACTCACAATTGTAAGTGTATTTGTATCAGCTATAGTAATTAATTTTTCGTATGGAATATATCAAAACTACAATATTGTGCTTGAAAATGAAACAAGTGAAGGGGAGCTTGTTATGTCAATTATTTTTATGAATAATGGTCAAGCACCTGGAGAGTATGTTACACAGGAAATGTTTATGGAATGTGTGGATGAGATAGCGTCATATAGTTCTGAATTAGAGGAAAAAATTAGTGTAATAACTGCTAATGCTCTGATTAATGGAAATAGATTTGATTTTAGATTTGGAGTAAGAGATAACGAAATTAGCATAAGTGACGATTTTGTATATAATAGCAGGGTTAACGGGATGATTTCTGGTGCATATTGGGGGGATATGGATGAACGAAAAGGGAGTAATGTAGCATTATGTTATGACTATAGGTTATATGACAATCTTACCCCTTATCTAGATTCTATTATGGTTGATGAAACAACGCTTATTATTGATGATAAAGAGTATGAAATTATTGGATATCAGTCGTGGTCTATAGATGGTGCTATGATACCTATACGTTCGATTGACAATGATACTTATATGGAAAATTCAGCGATAATGTTTGACAGAGGAATTACGAAACCAACATATGATAGGATTGCAGAAACGTTTAACAGTAAACTTGGCGATCTGGTATATATATTAGAATTGCCTACATTAGACAGAGATTCATATTATACGTATAGAACAGTTATTATTATAGCCGCATTAACTTCATTTATATCGGCCCTTAATTTCATGATACTTTATAAGTATATTATGAGTAAAAGAAAAAAGAAAACTGCAATATATCGATTATGTGGAATGACTTCAACCAAAGCATCTTTTTATAATTTAATTGAATGTTTGATGATTACAATACCACTATATTTAGCTGGTACTTTTTTATATGATAAAATTATTCTTCCAAGTATAAGTAAATATTTTCCGTATATGCTGAATGCATACACAAACAAATTGTATGGCATCTTATTTAGTATTTATATTGGTATATCATTTTTTGTTTGTGTAATACTTGTATTTTGTGATAATCGAAAAAAAATCCTTGAGCAAATGAAAGGTTAGGAGGTGATTATGTGTACTTAAAACAAACATTTAAAGAGATAAAAAACAATTGGTTTATGAATAGTATAATCATTATCCAGATGGTAGTAGTGTTTGCTTGTACTATGTGTGCAACTTCTGTTGTATCCTATTTTTACAATTATTACAATAATTTTTCTGATTATTATAAACAAAAAGGAGATGTATATCGTTTTGAATCAGTAATATGTGATTCAATTGCTATAGAGAACTCAGATATGTTAGAAAATGAGTTATCAAAGACGGATATAATAAGTATGTATATGCCATGGGCAGTATATTATGATTTACAAGGAAACGAATTGCAATATTTTACATTTGCATATGATGAAGAAATTATAGATGCATTCAGACCGAAGCTAAAAGAAGGAAGATGGATTAATCCTAATAGAAATGATGGTATTATTGAAGCTGTAATATTAGACAGTGAATATGATTTAAGTGTTGGTATGCGAATTGATATGCGTGACGTATATATGCTTCAGCCCAATAATGGATTGACCGTAGAAATTGTTGGAATTATCGAGGACGGAACAAGAATAGTTGGTATATCTTCATCAGGTAACGGACAACTTTATGACTATAGAAATGTATATATGGATTACTATATTGACAATGAAGAGTTGCCAGTTATTCTAACTTCCATAGATAGTATTAATGTTGCAATGGATATGGAAGATAATCATTCCCTGCAACGTTCTATGAGTGGACTAATGTTTGCTACATATGAAAATGATATAACAGATAGTGAAATTGCGGCTAATGAAAGAGTTCTTGGGAGTGTAGTAAGAAATTATAGTAAAATAAGTATGACGACTATTAAAGAAAATAGTATAAAAAGCATAAAAGAAAGGTTATATAGTCTTTTACCAGTTTTTTTATGTGTATTTATATTGGTATTGATTACAGGTATGTGTAATTTTGCTATATCAGTAAAAAAACATATGAGGGATTATACCATATTTAGTGTATGTGGTATGCCATGGAACAAAAGTGCATATATTTGTGTAATTAAAGCTACATTGATGTGTCTTATAGCCTTTATTATAAGTATTGCTGGAATATGGATAATGCTTAAAAAAGATATTATAAAAGATACAACTATAGAATTAGGTTTTTTTCCTGTCGTATCATGTGTTGTAGTAGGGGGACTGTATGTTTTGCTTAGTTCTATAATGCCATTTGCCTTAATTAATGGAACAAGCTTGAATAGTGAATTAAAGAGTAATATTTAGGAGGTGTGTAGATGATTAAGATTAATAATTTAACCATGACATATAACTTAGGAAAAGAAAACGAATTTAAGGCATTGGATAATATATCTCTTGAGATAAAGGGAGGGGAATTGGTTGCAATAATAGGTAAATCTGGAGCTGGAAAATCAACATTACTTCATATAATTGGGTGCATAGATAATTATGAAGCAGGAGAATATTATTTGGATAGTGAATTGATTAAATTATTAAAAGAAAAGAAGGCTACCAGAATTCGTAATGAGAAAATTGGAATTGTTATGCAGGATTATGCTTTAATTGAGGATTTTACTGCACTTGAAAATGTGATGATTCCTCTTGATTTTGCAAAAAATAAAAAGAGAAATAATAAAAAAATAGCTTTGGAAATACTCGAGTTAATGGGTATGAGAGATATTGCAAAAAAAAAGGTAAAGAATATGTCGGGTGGGCAGAAACAAAGAGTTGCCATTGCAAGAGCGATGGTTAATAATCCTAAAATTTTGCTGGCAGATGAACCGACAGGTGCATTGGACAGTAACACTTCAGAAGATATTATGAGGCTTTTTAAAAATCTAAATAAAAAATATGAAACTACAGTAATTATAGTTACTCATGATATGGAGGTTGCAGACAAATGTGACAGAATTATAGAGCTTAGCGATGGTAAAATAGTTGATTCGAAGTAAAATTTTTGATTTTATAATACAAGAAACTAAAAACGCAACTAATTTGCAAATTTGTATTGACTTAGTTAATTACTATGTTATAATTCAAATTGCAAATTAGTTGCGTTTTTTGTTTTACATATACATTGTGGAGGATATATATGAAGAGAAGTTCAGGTTATTCAACTGAAAAACGAACTCAGATATTAGAATACCTTGTGGAGCACAAGGATGAAGATGTCAGTGTTAAGGATATAGAAAAGTATCTTACAACAAAGGAATTGTCTGTAAATGTAACTACCATATATAGATATCTTGACAAGCTTTGTGGTGAGGGTACAGTTATGAAGCGTATTGATGAAAAGAGTGGTAAATCCACTTATCACTATGCAAAACCTAACCATACCTGTCACAACCATATTCATATGAAATGTAGTGGATGTGGGAAGATTTATCATATGGATTGTGGCTTTATGGATGAGTTTAAAAAACACATTTTTGAACATCACGAATTTATGCTTGATTGCAAGACCTCAATGCTTCACGGGCTTTGTAACAAGTGTAGCAAGACAGTAATTATTTAGTGAACTGGTATATGAAAGGTATATAATGATGAAGAGAATTTTTAAAAAACTAAGCTTTATATTAGTACTCGTGTTTGCTCTTGGACTTACTAGCTGTGGCAAGCTTCCTGTTGCTGATTCTGGAAAGATTAAGATAGTTTGTACTACATTTGCACAGTATGATTGGGTGAGGGAGATAGCCGGTGAGAGAGCAGATGAGCTAGAGATTATCCTACTTGGAAATGGCGGTATAGACCTACATAGCTATCAGCCTACTGCAGATGATATAGTGACTATATCAGATTGTGATGTGTTTATTTATATTGGTGGAGTCTCAGATGGCTGGGTAGAATCTACCTTAGAGCAAGCTACCAATGAGGATATGATTGTTATTAATATGATGATTGTGCTTGAGGATAGACTTCGTGAGGAAGAGATAGTTGAAGGCATGGAAGCTCATCATCATGAAGAAGGTGAGGAACAAGAGGAGCACAATGAAGAGGAACATCAGGAAGAGCATATAAATGTTGCAGAATATGACGAGCATGTGTGGCTTTCCCTTACAAATGCTGGTCTTGTGTGTGATGCTATAACAGAGGCACTTTCTAGTGTGGATAAGGATAATTCATCTGTTTATGAGGCTAATAATAAGGCGTATCAGGATAAGCTTATGGCACTTGACACAGAGTACAAAAATGCTGTAGCTACAGCTAAGTATGATACCTTGATATTCGGGGATAGATTTCCATTTATATATATGCTTAAGGATTATGGAATAAACTATTATGCGGCGTTTACAGGCTGTTCCTCAGAGTCTGAAGCTAGCTTTGAAACTGTGGCATTTCTGGCTGAAAAGGTGGATGAACTTGAGGTACCAGCTATTATAGTGGTAGATGGTTCAACAGAGGATTTGGCAAATACTATCTTAGAGAGTGCAAAATCTACAGGTCAGGAGATACTTATTCTAGATTCGTTACAGTCTATGTCAAGTGCTGATATTGAGGCTGGCAAAACATATCTTGGAACAATGGAAGAGAATTTAGTGGTGATTAAGACTGCTCTTGGATGCGAATAATTAATTCACATTTTATTGACATTTTAATCAAATAATAATCATAGTTTCTTTGTATTCTTATTAGTATAGATTGCTAAGAAAGGATGAGTGTATATGAATGATTTCAATAGTAAGGATTTTCATAATATGAGTACAAGTGAGTATATGCAAAATATTGCCCAGTCAGTAAATCATAATTATGAAGAGCAGATAGATTATACAAGTTATGATAACTCAAATAAGGGAAATCAGGAATATGTTTATGATTATAGTGAGCCTAAAAATACAGTAAATATACCTAGCAGTAATAGAGGTTTTTATTATTATCTTAAGAAAGGCTTGTTGATTACAGTAAGTGCACTTTTGTTTGGCGTGTTCGCCGGGATTGGTTTTAATCTTGTGACAGAATACAAGGATAAACAAACTGGTGCGGATAACATTGATCAGGAAACCACAGAAGATAATGTTCAGTCAGTTGTAGTTGATGAATCTACTACAAGTCCAACTATAGAACCGGTAGCCAATATGAATAGTGATGCTTCTGCTGGTATGGATGTTTCTAGTATAGCTGAAAATGTTATGCCTTCCACAGTTTCTATTACCATAAAATCAACAGAAGAATATGGGGGATATTTTGGGCAGGCCTATGAATACGAGGCAGAAGGTTCTGGCTCAGGCATCATTATAGGTGAAAATGATACAGAACTTCTTATTGTAACTAATAACCATGTTGTTTCTGGTGCAGATACTGTTTCCGTTACATTTATTGATGAAACAGTGTATGAGGCAAAGGTTAAGGGGACCGATGCAGACAATGACCTGGCTATTATAGTTGTTGATTTGGCAGAACTGTCCAATGATACTAAAGAACAGATTAGAGTTGCCAGAGTAGGCAATTCAGATGAGTTAAAAGTTGGAGAGCAGGTTGTTGCTATAGGCAATTCCCTTGGATATGGACAATCCGTTACAACTGGTATAGTTAGTGCACTAAATAGACAGATTGATACAAATGCAACACCTCTTATACAGACAGACACAGCTATTAATCCTGGAAATAGTGGAGGAGCACTCCTTAATATGGATGGAGAGGTTATAGGTATTAATTCCTCAAAATTCGCATCTACTGAGGTAGAAGGTATGGGTTATGCTATACCGATTACACAGGTGGAAGAGATATTAAACGAGCTAATGAGTAGAGAAACTCGTGACAAGGTAGCAGAAGAAGATAAGGGATATCTTGGAGTAGGCTGCCAGACTATAGACAAGGAGATGTCTAGCGTTTACGGTATGCCAGAGGGTGCATTAGTTGTAGAAGTCTATAAGGATACACCGGCATATAAAGCTGGTATCAGAGCCAACAATATTATAGTTGCCTTCGATGGTCAAAAGGTAACTGGAGCAGAGGATCTTATCGAAAAGTTAGATTACTACCACTATGGCGAAACAGTAGAAGTAACCGTATCCTACCTAGATGACGACGAATACAGCGAAAAGACCATAGAACTTAAACTTGCCCGCCGCCCGCAGTAAGGGAATAATTAACACCGCTAGGTACAAACTCAACGCTGAATGAGATATAAATCATATAAGAGGGGCTTTTTAGTCGGTTTTTAAGATATTTTAAAATCTCTTAAACTAGACTAAAAAGTCCCTCTTATATGTTTATATCACCATCAGCGTCTCAGACATATACCACGCGGTGTACTCATCGAAAGCATTGCAATAATGATATTTCTAAAAATTTCTTAAAAAATATTTAAAAACACCATACATATCCCTTTGCACACTGATGCAAAATATAATTTTATTTATCCATGTTTTTGCGGGCGGTGGCAAGCATAAGCTTGATACGGTTTACCTGGTTGACTTCGGAAGCACCTGGGTCGTAGTCGATTGCTACGATGTTTGAGTTAGGATAAACCTTACGAAGCTCCTTGATTACACCTTTACCAATGATGTGGTTAGGCAAACAAGCAAAAGGCTGACAGCATACAATGTTAGGTGCGCCACTCTTAATAAGCTCAACCATTTCACCAGTAAGGAACCATCCCTCACCAGTCTGGTTACCTATAGAAACAATAGGCTTAGCATACTCAGCAATATGGGAGATATACACTGGTGGATCAAAACGTTTACTCTTTTCTAACGCCTTTCTCATAGGCTTTCTAAGTTGTTCAAGAACCCAAATACCAAGGTTAGCGTTACGAGCAGTCTTCTTAGGACGACCCAGGAACTCGTGCTTATAGTTGTTGTTGTAGAAGCTGTACATGAAGAAATCAAGTAAGTCTGGCATAACAGCTTCAGCACCCTCGGCCTCAAGTAATTCAACTAAGTGATTGTTTGCTGAAGGAAGGAACTTAACCAAAATCTCACCAACAATACCAACTCTAGGTTTAACAACATCTTCGTTAAGTGGGAGATTGTCGAAATCTCTTACGATGCCATTGACAATCTGCTTGAAGTGCTTTCCACCATCTTGAATACTTCTAATACATCTGTGTTCCCATTTTTTGTGAAGCTTATTAGCTGAACCTGGAACCTTCTCGTATGGTCTTGTCTTATATAAAACTCTCATAAACAAATCACCGTAAATAAGAGCCTGCATAGCGCATTTTGCTGCCTTAAGGTTAAACTTAAAGCCTGAGTTTTGTTCAAAGCCCTGAACACTTACTGCAATAACAGGAATGTGTCCGTAACCTGCCTTTGCAAGAGCACGTCTGATGAAACCAACATAGCTTGAAGCTCGGCAACCGCCACCAGTCTGTGTCATAATTACTGCAAGCTTGTCTGTGTCATATTTACCTGATGTGATAGCGTGCATCATCTGTCCAACAACGATAAGAGAAGGATAGCAGGCATCATTATTAACATATTTGAGTCCAGTATCTATAACCTCTTTGTTGGCATCAGGGAGCATAACTGCATTTATACCAAGATGTCTTAATGCTGGCTCAAGAATACCAAAGTGAATTGGTGACATCTGAGGGATAAGAACCGTATATCCAGCATCTCTCATTTCTGCTGTAAATTCAACTCTCTTAATCGCACTTGAAACAGGACAAGGAGTGAAGTTTTGTTTACGACGAACGTTAACGGCACTAATAAGTGAACGAATACGAATTCTAGCTGCACCAAGGTTGCTAACCTCATCAATCTTAAGAACAGTATATATTTTACCTGAGTTAGTCAGGATATCATTTACACAGTCTGTTGTAACTGCATCAAGACCACAACCAAATGAGTTAAGCTGGATAAGCTCAAGATGCTTGCTTCCCTTAACATAGTTGGCTGCCTTATAAAGTCTTGAGTGATACATCCACTGGTCTGATACGATAAGTGGACGCTCTACCTCAGATAAGTGAGCTATAGAGTCCTCTGTAAGCACCGCAATATCAAAGGAATTGATAAGCTCTGGAAGACCATGGTTGATTTCTGGGTCAAGATGGTATGGACGTCCTGCAAGAACAATACCAAGACCATTCTTTTCCTCGAGATACTTAATTGTTTCCTCGCCTTTTTTCTGTATGTCTATTTTAACAGCTTCTGCTTCGGTATATGCTGCATCAACCGCTTCAGATATCTCCTCCATAGTAACATCAGTGTATTTAGAAAACTCACGGAGAAGTCTTTCCTTTAAGGCGTCCTTGTTATCAAGGGCAAGGAAAGGTCTGATGTATGTAATGTCAGCCGCACAAATTTCTTCCATATTATTCTTGATATTCTCTGCATAGGAAGTAACAATAGGGCAGTTGTAGTGGTTATTCGCGTCTGGAGTCTCATTAACCTCGTATGGGATACAAGGATAGAATATATTTTTGATATCCTGCTTTAAGAGCCACATAACATGTCCGTGTGAAATCTTGGCTGGATAACATTCAGACTCACTAGGAATAGACTCAATACCCAGAGTATATATGTCTCTTGATGATTTAGGTGAAATGATAACTCTATATTTTAATTTTGTTAAGAAAGTGAACCAGAATGGATAGTTCTCGTACATATTAAGAACTCTAGGCACACCCATAACACCACGAGTAGCTTCCTCCTCAGAAAGAGGCTCGTAGTTAAATAATCTATCAAATTTGTACTGGAATAAGTTTGGAACATTGTTCTTGTTTTTCTTAAGTCCAAGACCCTGCTCACAACGGTTACCAGATATAAATTGTCTACCACCTGAGAATTTGTTGATAGTGAGAAGACAGCTGTTTGTACAACCCTTACATCTAGCCATACGAGTTTCGTATGTGAGAGCCTCGAGAGCTTCCTTGTCTAACATAGTTGTCTCGTGACCTTCTTCGTATCTATCTCTAGCGATGAGAGCAGCACCAAAAGCACCCATAATTCCTGCAATATCAGGTCTTATAGCTTCACGACCAGAAATAAGCTCAAAGCTTCTAAGTACAGCGTCATTGTAGAAGGTTCCACCCTGTACAACAATATTTTCCCCAAGTGACTTAGGGTCAGTAAGCTTGATAACCTTTAAAAGGGCATTCTTAATTACAGAGTAAGCAAGACCCGCTGAAATATCAGCTACAGAAGCGCCTTCCTTCTGAGCCTGCTTAACCTTTGAGTTCATAAATACTGTACATCTTGAACCAAGATCTATAGGGTTATCCGCAAAGAGAGCAATCTTAGCGAAGTCTTTAATTTCGTAGTTAAGTGATTTGGCAAAGGTTTCAATAAATGAACCACAGCCTGAAGAACAAGCCTCGTTGAGCATTACATTGTCAACAACCTCGTTTTTAATCTTAATACACTTCATGTCCTGACCACCGATATCAAGGATACAGTCAACATCAGGATTAAAAAATGCAGCAGCAGTGTAGTGAGCAATAGTTTCAACCTCGCCGTATTCTAACATAAGAGCAGACTTTATAAGTGCTTCTCCATAACCGGTAGAGCAACCAGCAACAATCTTAACATCAGCAGGGAGAATAGAATATATCTCCTTAAGAGCACGCATAGTTGTCTTAAGTGGACTACCATTGTTACTGCTATAGAAATCATAGAGAAGAGAACCGTCTTCAGCAACCAAAGCAACCTTAGTTGTTGTAGAACCAGCATCAACACCAAGGAAACATTTGCCCTTGTATGTAGAAAGGTCACTTCTTAATACCTTATATTTTGCCTGTTTTTCGATAAATTTAGCGTATTCTTTTTCGTTTGCAAAAAGAGGGTCAAGTCTATCTACTTCAACAGATATCTTTAAGTCAGCAGTTAGGTTACTGCTTATATCATCTAAATCAAATGTAATTTCTTCCTTTGCCTGAAGTGCAGCACCGACTGCAGCAAAAAGGTGTGAGTGAGAAGGTGCAATTATATGTTCATCAGTAAGGTTAAGAGTTCTAATGAAAGTTTCTTTTAACTGATCAAGGAAGTGGAGTGGGCCACCAAGGAAAGCAACATTACCCTTGATTGGTTTACCACAAGCAAGACCACTTATAGTCTGATTAACCACAGCCTGGAAAATAGACGCAGCAAGGTTAGGCTTTGTAGCACCCTCGTTGATGAGAGGCTGAATATCAGTTTTCGCAAAAACTCCACAACGAGCAGCGATAGGATAAATTGTATCGTAATTTTTAGCGTACTCATTTAAGCCTGATGCATCTGTCTGAAGAAGAGATGCCATCTGGTCAATAAATGATCCTGTACCACCAGCACAAACGCCGTTCATACGTTGTTCAACACCGTTAGTAAAATATATAATCTTAGCGTCCTCGCCACCAAGCTCAATAGCTACATCAGTGTGAGGTGCATAGTCCTGTAATGCCTCAGAAACGCAGACTACTTCCTGCTCAAAAGGAATACCTATAACCTGAGCTAATGCAAGACCGCCTGAACCAGTGATGGTTGGAGCTACATTAACGTTACCAAGCTCTTTAGAAGCATTATCAACAAGCTCCTTCAAAGTCTCCTTAATATTTGCAAAATGTCTCTTGTACTCTGAAAACAAAATCTTGTGTTCTTCATCGATGATTGCCACCTTAACTGTAGTGGAACCAATGTCTATACCTAATCTCTTCATAACTTTTGTGACCTTTTCTAGTCACGCCTCCTTACCTATTATAAATGCGTCCTAAACATACAGAAGTAATTATAATTGATAAGTCGACAAAATACAACATAAAATAATGTGAACTTTTTGCCACATTTTTACAATGGTGGCATAGTATAATCAAAAAGGGAAAAAATATGGAAAATAATTGTAATGGTGTTATACATCGAGTTGTAGCAGGGGATACTTTGTATAAGCTTGCAAAGCTTTATGGGGTAAGACTAATTGATATTATGAAGGAAAATCCTTATGTGAATATATATAATCTTCAGATAGGTGATGAAATATGTATTCCAACAGATGTATATGAGGAGGAAGAGCGGAGATATTACTCCACTAAGGCAGGAGATAATCTATCTATGATTCTTGAAAATATGGACACAGATATTGCTAAATTATTTGAGTTTAATAAGGAATTATATAATATTACTTTGCCTCTTGGAACTATCCTTAGAATTCCACCAAAATAAAGTGAAAAGACACAAAAACATAACATTTTGAACACTATATTTCAGTTGTTTTTTGCACCTTTATATTATATAATATATATTGATTGTTTAGGTCGAGGTATCATACAGCCTTTATGTATGATACTTCGGCAAATATATAGTAAAAGAGGTTTTGACGTGAATTTTTTGTACAAGATTGAAAAGAAGTTTGGTAGGTATGCTATTAACAACTTATCCATGAAGATTGTTATATGCTTTGCCATAGGATATTTTCTGTGGTTAGCATTTCCTCAGGTGTATGAGATGCTTGTGTTTGACTACATTTATACCTTTGGGGGACATCAGTACTGGCGTATTTTTACTTGGATATTTACTATGCCTGGTGAGATAAGTGGATTTACTATACTTATGTTGTTTATATACGCAAGTATTGGTAACAGTGTGGAGCGAAGCGTTGGTACATTCCTATACAATGTATACATTTTCGGAACAATTATATCCATCACAGTATTCCAGTTTGTTGCAGGTCTTGTAACATATCTTCAGAATGCACAGATGTATGATGAATTTTATGAGCTTTCCAAATCATACAGTGGTGTTATATATGGTGAGGATGTTTTGGCACTTATGTCAAACTTGGGACCAACATATTTTCTAAGTATAAGCGTTTTCTTAGGCTTTGCTTTAGTTTTTGCTGATGCTATGATGCTGTTTATGTTTTTCCTGCCAGTCAAGGCAACTTGGGTTGCGTACGTTGACCTTATAGTTATGGCATTTTACTTTATCAAGTATGATGATTGGGTTATGAGGATGATTATAGTTGCTGTTGTAGGTAACTTTATACTGTTCTACTATATTTTGAAGAAGTATAGGGCATATCGACGATTTAATGCCACCTCGGCTCAGATAAAACGTAGAAAAGAGTATAGACAAAAGGTTAAACAGCAGGAAGAAAAATATGCCGCCCACAGCAATATTACTAGACATAAGTGTGCTGTTTGCGGAAGAAGCGAAAAAGATGGGGACGAGCTAGAGTTTAGATTTTGTTCAAAATGTAATGGTAACTACGAGTACTGTAATGAACACTTATTTACTCACGAACACGTAAAATAATTACTACAGGAGACTAACTATGAGAAGCAAGTGCAAAAAGCTAGTAACGGATATTACTAGAAAAAAGGATTTAGAGACAAATTTACCAATATATGTTGATACATTATGTGGACAGTATAATTATTATGCCACAGTTAAGATGTGTATGAACTATTACACTATAAAGGAAGTTATATTAGAGCTTGGTGATGATACATCTGATCTTGTTAAGTTCTATGAGACTCTATCAGCTCTTATTAAGACACACATTATAGATAGAAATAAGGTTGAAAAGGAAGCTTTAGATACTGTTAGAGGAATAAGAGATAAGGTTGAATTTAAGATGAAGAACCTTACAGCTTATGCAGATGGATATGAGATATATGAGTATATTCTTAATCGTATTGAGGCTAGGGTCAAGAATACTGCTGAGACAGTAGATGTTGAGCAGCTTTCTGCTAAGATGTTTCAGTATGTTTTTTCTGAGAATGATACAGTTGTTGTTAACAGTAAGCTTCAGCTTCTTATGGCTCAGCTTCCAGTTCGTATGACTAAGAACAAATTCTATGACGTAGTTTCTAATACCCTTTCAATATACAAGGGTGGTGAGGCTACTTCAGTGGACGAGTTTGCTGATATGTTAAGAACAGCAGTCCTTATCAAGAAACCTGAAGGATTTGAAACTGAGTATCATGAGCTTTATCAAGTGTATAAGGAGCTTTCAGAAGCTAATTACAAAGAGATGGATGAGGCTACATTTGATATTTTGAGTGACAAACTTGCTAGTGCAGCGGCAAAGATTAACGAAGAAGTTTCCGCATATATGCTGTTGCAGGAGATAGTAAATGATGTATATACTATCCTTCTTACAGTTGATAGAGGCTATGATGATAATACATCACAAAGAGGATTTTTATCAGCAGTTGAAATATTAAAGGCTTGTGTTACAAGAGATGATATGGATATGGTAGCAGAGGATTTAATGCCTCAGTTTATTGCGATAGAGGGTGTTCAAGAGGATGTATATGAGAATATTATTGTCCTTGACGCAGTTTATGATGATATAGCAGCTGCAAACAGTGACATGATTTCTGAGCTTGAACTTTCTGATAGCTTTAAGGATATGGCCCTTGCAAATAAGCTTCTTTCTACAAGTCTTTTCATTGATTTGGATAAGGAAATTGGTAATCCAGATGCTGTTATGGCAGATAATGATTATATCATGAAGCTACGTGACAAGATAACTGAAGAGTTTGCAGCTCTTTTTGAGGGTAAGGATAGAACAGTAATTAGAAGTATTATGTGTAAAATACTTGCTGCTATGCCGATATTCCTTAACTCTCAGCAGGAGATTAAAAACTATTTTGATTATGTACTTGAAGGCTGTAAAGATGATAGTGAGCTTACAGCTTGCAATAAGCTTATATGTGAACTTATTGAAGAAGATTAGTAAAGGAAGGCAATCGGTGATTTTATGCAGATAGGAAACGGCATATATACATATGGTATTAGCGATAAAAAACTGGATAAAATCTCAAAGAAGATTAAGAAGGGGAAGATTATACCTGGTCTTCACCTAGTTACATTGCCTTTGTTTGATGATGGTATATTGGAGATATATGACTATAATCAATTGCTTCAACCATTTTATAAAACTATGGATGATAAGATTGTTATTGTAGGTATATCAAAGGATAGAGCGGGAGCTAATGACATAGTTATGGAATTAGTTCAAAGAATGTGTGATGCAGGTAATGGTTTTAATGTTAGGGAGTTTTTAGGGATATAAGGAGTAGTCTATGCTTCAAGTATTGTTACTTATTCTTAAAATTTTATTATGGGTTATACTTGGTTTGCTAGGACTTGTTTTATTGCTTTTATTGCTGGTTTTGTTTGCTCCAATTAAGTATGAAGTGGATGCAAAATATTATGGAACCGCCAAAGTAAAAGCAAAGGTAAGCTTTTTGATTGTCTCTATAAGGGTGTGTTTTGACCAAGAAACAAAAGAGTTTACCAATGTAACTAGAGTATTAGGTATTCCTTTGAAGCAAAAAAAGAAGGACAAGCCTAAGAAAAAGGAAGATGTGTTTGAAGATGTATCTTCTGTAGAAGATGATTTTAGTTTTGATGAAGAGCTTATTGAAGATGTTTCTAGAGTAAATGCTCAGATTAGTGAGGAAAATAAGCAGAAATCAGAACCAAACCAAGATGTTACCACGAAGGAAACCGCAGATGACGCTTTATTGAATGAAGAGTTTGATTTGTGGGATAATGAAGATAAGGTTATTCCAGAAGAAGAAAAAAAGTTAGTTGTTCGCATAAAGATTTTCTTCAAAAAGCTTTGGGATAAGTTGATTGCTATAAAAGATTTATTGGTTAATCTAAATCCAGATACTATTTCTGAAGCAATTAACAAAAAAACAGCTAAGCTTAGACGTACGGTTAATAGATTTAAGCAATTCTGGAATATGAAATGCACTATTAAGACTAGAGCGTATCTTAAGAAATATATTGTTAGTGTTCTCAAACATATAGCACCAAAAAAGGTGAAGGGATATATCCATTTTGGTATGGAAGAACCATACAAAACGGGACAGATTATAGGATATCTTAGTATGATTCCTTTTGTATATCAAAAACATCTTGTCTGGGAACCGGATTTCTATAACAAGATTATAGAAGGTGACTTGTACCTTAAGGGCAAGGTAAGAATAGGCTATATTGCACGTATAGTGCTTAAGCTCCATATATGGAAGACTATTAAAATGGCAACAAAAATTATGAAATAAATAGATTGAGGAGGGTTATATTATGGCAAACGATTTTAATCAGACAGTAGGTTCATTATTTCAGGGGATGAATTCACTTCTTACAACTAAAACAGTTGTAGGTGAGCCTACACAGATAGGTGATACTATTATTTTACCACTTGTGGATGTTAATTTTGGAGTTGGAGCAGGTGCTTTTGCTGGCAAAACCAATTCTGCAGGTGGCGGAATGGGAGGCAAGATGTCTCCATCAGCAGTTCTTGTTATACAGAACGGTCGTGCTAAGATGGTAAGTGTTAAGAGTGAGGATACTGTTAGTAAAATACTTGATATGGTGCCAGAGATTGTTGATAAGGTGGCAAACCTTGCTGGAAAGGGTGGTAAGGACCCTGTAGAGGAAGAAGAGATTAATAAAACCATCGAAGAGCTTAAGGAAGAAAATATTTAATTCTGATTATATGAGATAATGCATATACTATATTAAGTTTTATTGTTGGTATGTGTATGAATGCTCTTATTGGATATGCTATGTTATTTATAGCAGTCGGAATGCTTGTTTCGTATTTTATATCAGGCTTTGCGGAGTTCCTTTTTGTTGTTGTTATGCTTGTTGGAGCGTATATTCTCCTTTGCAAATGCTAGATGTATAAGGACTTGATATGGATAAAAATATATTTATAAAAATACAATATGATGGAACTAGATACAGTGGGTGGCAACGTCAAGGTAATACTGACAACACTATAGAAACAAAGATATCTACTGTACTTAGCATGATGCTAGGAAAAGACGAACCTATTGAGATACATGGCTCAGGCAGAACAGATGCAGGGGTACATGCTATGGGACAGGTTGCAAATTTTCATGTTGATACAGAGCTTTCGCCGGAGGATATAAAGTTATATCTAAACAAATATTTGCCAGAGGATATCAAAGTGATTTCTGCTGGAGAGGCTTCTTTGCGTTTTCATTCAAGGTTAAATGCAAAGAAAAAAACCTATGTGTACAAGATAGACAACGGTTCAAAGGCTGATGTTTTCCTAAGAAAATACACCTGGCACATAAAGGAAAAGCTTGATGTATCTAAGATGAGAGAGCTTTCGACTTCTTTTATGGGAGAGCATGATTTTGCTAGTTTTTCAGATATGAAAGCAGGAAAAAAATCAACTGTTAGATGCATTGATGTGATTAGCATAGATTGTGTTGATGATATTATCAGTATAGAATTTACTGGTAATGGTTTTCTTTATCATATGGTTAGAAAGCTTACCGCAGCATTTGTTGAAGTGGGATTGTCTAACAAGAATATTGATGAGATTATAGAGATATTAAATAAAAAAGATAAGAATTCTTTTAAGGAATTAGCACCAGCTAAGGGGCTTATGCTTAAAGAGGTTTTTTATTAGATGGTGGAGATATGGATACAAATAAGATAAAAGACTTAATTGATTTAGTGCAGGGAAAAAAAGTATATATTCAAACCCACAATTTTCCTGATCCTGATGCAATATCTAGTGCCTTTGGTATGAAAAAATTTCTTGAAGCCTATAACATAGAGGCAACTTTATGTTATGTAGGAAGTATTGATAGATATAATACAAGAAAGATGATGGATGCTTTTGGAATAGATATATTTTCCTATGATGAGATAGAAGGTATGAATATTGATGACTATATCATACATGTTGATTGTCAGAAACCAAATGCTAATACCACAGATTTGCCAGGAGACGAGGTGGCTTGTATAGATCATCATCCCGTTTTTATTGAGGCGGATAGCTATAGATATATGGATATAAGAATAGTGGGAGCATGTTCGACTATTGTTGCAGACTATTATTATTCTTCTAATACACCTATATCTTCAGATGTGGCTACAGCGTTAGCATATGGGATAAAAATGGATACTGATGACCTTATAAGAGGTACTACAGCACTTGATATAGATATGATGTCATATCTGTTTAAGCATGCGGATTGGTGTAAGCTTAACAGTATGTATAATTCTACTATAGAATTTCAGGACCTTAAAGCCTATGGTGCGGCTATTGAAAATATAGAGGTTTTTGATTATGTTGGATTTTCTTATATACCATTTGAATGTCCTAATTCATTGGTAGCAATTATATCAGATTTTATTTTGTCATTAGATGTTGTTGATGTTTCAATAGTTTATTCAGTGAATTCAGAAGGAATAAAGTATTCTGTAAGAAGTGAGAGAGTTGATGTTGATGCAGGAAAACTTATACATGAAACGTTAAAGGATATAGGCTCTGGTGGCGGACATGCTGCCATGGCTGGAGGTTTTGTGGGGAATGATGAGCTGGCTAAGTTTGGTAGAAATTATGATGGCAAACTAAAAGAGCTATTTATGGAAACGCTTAAGGGAATGTTACATTAAATTTTAATGAGGTGGTTACAATGAGTACAGAATCAGATATGAGTATGGAGGTCTTAGTTAATTCTGAGAATCCAGAAGAAATATTTAAAAATATGCAGCCTTTTTTAAATCTTATGATGTACTATGAGTGTGCATTAATGGAGATTGAAACAAAGCTTCATGTACTAAATAAGGAGTTTGCTCTTCAGCATAAGAGAAATCCCTTTGAATCAATAAAATCAAGACTTAAAAAGCCTATGAGTATTGTTGATAAGATGAACAAAAAAGGACTTGAAGTTACTATGGAGAACATTCAGAATAATCTTACAGATATAGCTGGTGTAAGAGTTATATGTTCATTTCCAGAGGATATCTATGTTCTTTCAGAACTCCTTGCAAAGCAAGATGATATCAAGGTTGTAAATGTTAAGGATTACATACGAAATCCCAAGCCAAACGGATACAGAAGCTTGCATTTAATTGTGGAGGTTCCTATTTTCCTTTCAAACGAAAAGAAAATTATGAATGTTGAGGTTCAGTTTAGAACAATTGCTATGGATTTTTGGGCGAGTCTTGATCATAAGCTCAAATACAAAAAAGACAATTTGAAGCACCCAGAGATTATTGCACAGGAGCTTAAAAAGTGTGCAGACATGAGTGCCGCAATGGATTACAAAATGCAGGAAATTAGAAATATGCTTGAATAGATTGGAGATAAGATTATGGCAAAAGAAGTGTGGAAGGCTGGAAATATGCTATATCCTGTACCTGCGGTGATGGTTACAGTTAGCGATGGAAAAGATAAAGATAATATTATTACAATAGCATGGACAGGAACTATCAATTCTGACCCAGCCATGGTATCAATATCAGTAAGAAAGTCTAGATATTCACATGAACTGTTAACAGCTAATGGCGAATTTGTCATCAATCTTGTTACAAGAGATTTAACCTATGCCATGGATTACTGTGGAGTTAAATCAGGTAGAGACATGGATAAGTTTGAAGCAATGAAGCTCACTAGAGGGAAAGCTTCAGCTGTAAATGTACCTATTATTGAAGAGAGTCCGGTTTGTATAGAATGTAAGGTTAAGCAGGTGCTTGAGCTAGGAACACATGATATGTTTATAGCAGAGGTTGTAGCTGTTTTAGCTGATGAAAAATATATGGATGAGACAGGACGATTTAACCTTAATAAAGCTGACCTTGTGGCTTATTCCCATGGACAGTATTATACATTGGGTGAAAATATTGGAAAATTTGGGTATAGTGTTCAAAAGAAAAAATAATCAAAATGTCATTTTTAAACTTGATAATATTATTGTATGGTCTGCTCCTTGGAAGGTAGAAAAGGAGTATTATATAAATGTTTAGCAAAGTTTTAAGCGGTGCCGTCCTAGGTGTGGACGGCACAATTATAGGAGTTGAGGCTGATGTAAGTGACGGTCTACCATCATTTACTATGGTCGGTTATCTATCCTCATCTGTAAAGGAAGCCGGCGAACGTGTCAGAACAGCTCTTAAAAATTCGGGTTATCATATGCCACCTAAGCGCATAACAATCAATTTATCCCCAGCAGATATGAGAAAAGATGGTTCTTGTTTTGATTTACCTATAGCAGTATCAATACTTAAGTCCATGGGACTTGATTCAGTATTTGATATGGCATCTACCCTTGTTATAGGTGAATTAAGCCTAAATGGAGAGGTTAAGGCTGTAACAGGAGTGTTACCTATGGTTTACCATTGCTTTTCTCAGGGAATAAGAAGATGCATAGTACCTATAGATAATGTGGGTGAGGCAGAGTTAGTAGAGAATATGGAGGTGATAGGTGTTTCATCACTGATGGAAACGGTAGAAATAATCCAGGGTAATAAAAAACCAGAAAAATGTAAAATTAATAATGATTCAATAAAAAATAGTACCGAATATCACATAGATTTTGCTGATATTAAGGGACAAGATGTGTTGAAAAGAGGTATGGAAATAGCGGCGGCAGGATTTCACAATGTGCTAATGACAGGTGCAGCAGGAGCAGGGAAATCCATGCTTGCCAAGTGTTTGCCCACTATTATGCCAACTTTGTCCTTTGAAGAAAGTATAGATGTAACAAAGATATACAGTATAAGTGGTTTATTGGAGGAGAATAGTTCTCTTATAAACAGAAGACCCTTTAGAGCACCCCATCACACCATATCAAATTATGCCCTGTGTGGTGGTGGAGTGAATCCAAAGCCAGGTGAAGTAAGTCTTGCTCACAATGGAGTGTTGTTTTTAGATGAATTACCAGAGTTTAGTAAAAATGTGTTAGAGGTAATGAGGCAGCCTTTAGAAGATAGAAAAATTACTATATCTAGAGTTAATGCTACCTATGTATTTCCTGCAGATTTCATGCTTGTTGCGGCTATGAATCCTTGTCCTTGCGGACATTTTCCAGATATGAAAAAATGTAATTGTACGATTAATCAGATAAAAAGATATCAAAGTCGAATTAGTGGTCCTTTGTTAGATAGAATAGATATAAATATGGAAGTAAAACCTATAAAATATCAGGACCTTTTTCTAGAGGAAAAAAGTGAATGTTCAGAGGAGATTAGAAGTAGAGTGGAGAAGGCCACTGATATTCAAAAATTACGTTATAAAGACGAGGGTATATGTTTTAATTCTCAACTAGAGGGTACATTGATAAAAAAATACATTAAATTGGATAACCAGGTGGAAAGTATTCTTGAAGATGCATTTGTAAAGATGAATTTAAGTGCTAGAGGTACTCATAGAATATTAAAACTTGCAAGAACTATTGCAGATTTAGAAGGCAAAGAAAGAATTGGTGAGATACATATACAAGAAGCAATCTTTTATAGAAATAATGGAAATTATAGTGTAAAGGAGGGATTTTAATGGAAAAAGCCCTGCTTAACCTATGGTTTAATAATATAGAAGACATAGGAAACATAACAAGATTAAGATTACTTAAAAACTTTGGTAATGTAGAAAATATTTATGAAGCAAATAAGAATGTACTAAGCAAGCATTTAACAGATATACAAGTTAATAATTTATTACAATCTAAGGAAATATCTAAATCTAAGGAAGAATATGAACGTTTAAAAGAAAGAAATATAAATATAATATATTGGGGGCATAGGAAATACCCTTCTAAACTATATAACATTTATGATTCACCAACATTACTCTATGTAAAAGGAACAATGAATGATAGCATAAATTCTTATAATTCGAATATAGCTATAGTAGGTTCAAGAAAACTTAGTGTTTACGGAAGAGAAATAACTGATTATTTTAGCAAGAGACTTGCTACTTCTGAAATTAATATAGTAAGCGGAATGGCAAGAGGTATAGATAGTATAGCCCATATGTCTGCATTGAAAGCAGGAGGATATACAATTGCTGTGTTGGGGAGCGGAATAAATGTTCCTTATCCACAAGAAAATACTGAGCTTTACGCTATGATTGAAAAGAAGGGCGTCATAATATCGGAATATGGTCTAGATGTTAAACCTAATCCAGGATATTTTCCAATGAGAAATAGAATAATAAGTGGATTATCTGATGGTGTTCTTGTTGTAGAAGCAGAGAAAAAAAGTGGTTCACTTATTACCGCAGACTATGCCTTAGAACAGGGAAAACAGGTATATGCTGTGCCCGGCAGACTATTGGATAAAAATAGTGAAGGAACAAATAATTTGATTAAGGCAGGAGCATATCTTGTTACACATCCTAATGATATTTTAAGTGATATAAAAGGTAAAAAGGAGTATAGTCAAATGTCATTCAACCTAGAACAGCCAGAAATTACCATTCAAGAGGAAAAAGATATGGTAAACAAAAATTTCCTTGCACCTATAGAAAAAATAGTGTATAGTTGTCTGAGTTTAGAGCCCAAATACATAGATGATATTATTCAACATACTGGTATGGGGGTAACAAAGACCATTAGTACGTTATTTACTATGGAAGAAAAAGGATTGATAAAACAACCTTTAAAAGGATATTATATTATTTCGATTTAAGTATTGGTGTTACAGGTTATAGAAGGAGTAGGAACTTATGGCAAAAAATCTTGTGATTGTTGAGTCACCAGCCAAGGCAAAAACAATAAAGAAATTCTTAGGCGCAAATTATGAGGTCATCGCATCTAATGGACATGTAAGAGATCTGCCTAAGAGTACAATGGGTATAGATATAGCTAACGATTATGAGCCAAAGTATATCACAATTAGGGGTAAAGGTGATTTATTGGCAGAGCTTAGAAAAGCGGTAAAGAAAGCAGATAAAATATATCTTGCAACGGACCCTGATCGCGAGGGTGAAGCTATATCATATCATTTATCAGTGGCTCTTAAGTTAGAAAATAAAAAGTACAAGAGAATCACTTTCAACGAAATAACAAAGAATGACATAAAATCTTCATTAAAATAAGCAAGAGAAATAGATATGAATCTTGTTGATGCTCAGCAGGCAAGACGCGCCCTAGATAGAATTGTTGGATATTCTATCAGTCCATTACTCTGGGAAAAAATTAAGAGGGGTCTTAGTGCAGGTAGAGTTCAGTCTGTTGCATTAAAGCTCATCTGTGATAGAGAAGAGGAAATTAACTCCTTTATACCAGAGGAATACTGGAGTTATGAAGTTATGCTTGGAGGTAAATCAGACCTTAAGCCTATATGCTTCAAATATTCAAAAGATAGAATAAGTAAAGAAGAGTTAGATAAAGTTGTAGCTGGTATCAATAAGGCTGATTTTGTTATCGATAATATAAAAACAACAGAAAAAATTAAAAAGGCACCAGTTCCGTTTACAACAAGTACACTTCAGCAGGAGGCTGGAAAAAAGCTTAACTTTGCAACAAGTAAGACAATGCGAGTTGCTCAGCAGTTATACGAAGGTGTGGATTTGAAGGGCTACGGTACTGTGGGTCTTATATCATATCTTAGAACAGACTCTATTAGAATTTCGGAAGAGGCTGATAAGAATGCAAAGGCTTATATTGGCAAAGCATTTGGAGAAGAGTATGTAAGTGATGTTACAGTTGCTACCACTGGTAAAAAAATACAGGATGCTCACGAGGCAATACGACCTACTAATGTGGAGCTAACACCAGCCAAATTAAAAGATTTGCTTCCTAGAGATTTGTTTAGATTATATCAGTTGATTTACAATAGATTTCTTGCTAGCAGAATGAAACCTGCTGTGTATGAGGTGACTACAGCCACAGCTGTAGCTAACGGATACAAATTTAAATCTTCATCAACAAAGGTTGCCTTTGAAGGATTTTTGTCAGTTTATAATCCTGATGATGAGAAGGATGTAAAAGTTAAGCTTGGTAATATTAAAGAGGGAGATGTGCTTTCAGTAAAGGAGCAAACTCCAAAGCAGCATTTTACTCAGCCACCAGCACATTTTACAGAATCATTACTTGTTAAGACTATGGAGGAGCTTGGTATTGGTAGACCTTCAACATATGCACCAACTATAACAACAATTATCAACAGACGCTATGTTATAAAAGAAAATAAGAATCTTTATGTAACAGAGCTTGGAGAGGCCGTAAATCAGATTATGACAAAGGCATTTTCTGTTATCGTTGATACTAATTTTACTGCAAATATAGAGATGCTTCTTGATAAGATAGAAGAGGGAGAAATTAACTGGAAGGTAGTTATAAGAAATTTCTATCCGGATTTGGCTGATGCTATAGAAAATGCATCTAAGGAGCTTGAAAACATCAAGATAGAGGATGAGGTATCTGATGTAGAATGTGACGTTTGTGGTAAGATGATGGTTATAAAGTATGGCCCACATGGTAAATTCCTTGCTTGTCCAGGATTTCCTGATTGCCGAAATACTAAACCATATTACGAGAAAATTGATGTTCCTTGTCCAAATTGTGGTAAAGATATTGTTCTTAGAAAAACCAAAAAAGGTAGAAGATATTTTGGTTGCATAGATAATCCAGAATGTGATTTTATGTCTTGGACTAAGCCGTCAGATAAAAAATGTCCTGAATGTGGAACATATATGGTCGAAAAAGGAAATCGCCTATTGTGCTCTAATGAGGGCTGTGGATATACCTGTGAAAATAAGAAATAATAAATATTTTGTGGTATTTTAATGTTTTTGTTGCTCTTGGCCACAAAATATGGTAGGATAGTTATCGTACAAACAATGGTGAATAATGTTTGTACGATAACTTTTTGGTTATAATATGTTAGATAAAGTTTTATAATAAAAATGACGATATAATTATACAACATATTGATATACATAATTAAATATTCCTGAAAAAGGAAGTTCGGGGTTTACTATGTATTTATGACAAAAGGATTTGTGAGTTTACTCATGAGTTCTTTTAGTGCGTAAAAAGGAGGAATTTAGATGATAACATCCAATATTTACAACTATGTTAATATTCTTGATAAGGCAGCTGATGCGGCTAATCTTCGTAATGAGCTTATCAGTAATAACATAGCTAACGTTGATACCCCGAACTATAAGAGAAAGGATATTAACTTCGAGTCCATTTTGCAGGCGGAGCTTGCAGGTGGAACAGATAGTTTGTATGACAGAGTGGTGGAAGCCAACAAGGATTTAACTGTTTTAGATCCGCAGATATATACAGATAATGCCAATCTTTCGTACAGATTAGATGGTAACAATGTTGATATTGCTACTGAGGAAGCGTATCTTGCTGAGAATCAGATTAAGTATCAGGCTTTGGTAGATTTGATGAATCAAGAATTTTCAAGATACAAGACAGTGCTCAATACTAACTCATAGTGATAGTGAGTAAGGAGGAATATTATGGGAGTTTTTTCAGCTATGAATGTTGCTGCTACAGGCATGACAGCACAGCAGCTTCGTATGGATACAATTGCAGAGAATATCGCTAATGCCAGTACAACAAGAACTGAAAATGGCGAAGCATATAGACGTAAGATGGTTGTCTTTACAGAGAAGGACACAACATCATTTGACAATATTTTGAATGGATATATGACCTATTATCAGCCTAATGGCGTGAAGGTGACTAACATTGTTGAGGATCAGTCAGATTTAAGACTTGTTTACGAACCGGATAATCCAGACGCTAATGAAGAGGGCTATGTTGAATATCCTAATGTTGACACAGTTACTGAGATGACAAACCTCATTGGTTCAAGTAGGTCGTATGAGGCAGCTGTTACCTCTTTTAACGCATCAAAGAGTATGGCCATGAAGGGCTTAGAATTATTTGGTTAATAGGAGTGGTTAATTATGTCAGTTACACCAGTATCCATATATGATGTGGATTTTCCAAGCATTACAAGCTTGCAAAATACTAACAAAACTGTTCAGACTGGGCAGACAGCAAAAACAGAGGGAACAGCATCTTTTGATACGATATTGAATGCGGCTGTGGATATGTATAAGGAGGCTGATGCTCTCCAAAAGACAGCAGAGGAAGCAGAGATTAGCTTTGCGCTTGGCTATACAGACAGTATTCATGATTTGGCTGTAGCACAGCAGAAGGCTAATATTTCCCTTCAATATACAGTTAAGGTAACTAATGCAGTTGTATCTGCATACAAAGAGCTTATGAATATGCAATTATAATTTAGGAGTTAATCGGAGGCACTTATGGGCGAATGGTTCAAGCAACTACCTGCTAAGATAGTTGAATTTTGGAACAAATATACAGCAAAACAGAAAACCTTGTTTTTATCTATTGTAGCAGCAGTTGTTATAACTTTAGTTGCGCTTATTATATTGCTTAATAGAACAGTGTACGCACCCCTAGCTACATATGAGGATCAAGCTACAGCAGCCGAAGCTGTTAATCTTCTTGAGGAAAATGGCTATGAAGTTAGAATCTCTGATGATGCTTTATCTATTGAGGTGGCGGAAGATCAACTTTCTAGAGCAAGACTTCTGCTTGGAGAGAATGGTATTAGTACTATAACTAATGACACAGATTATAATTGGTTATTTGACAATGGAATTAGTACAACAGATTCTGAGAGAAGACTTAAGGCTAAGATAAGTCTTCAATCAACCATGGAGATGGATATAAGGAGTATGGAGGGAGTTACTAAGGCTTCTGTAACTATCAACATTCCTGAGAGTACAAGCTCAATATATAGTAGTGAGGTTGAGCCATCTGTAAGTATTATGCTTACAATAAACAATGATTTCAAGGAAGAACAGGCACTTAGCATAGCTGAGTATGCTAAGAACTGTGTTGGAGCTAAGAATACTGATAACATTACAATTATTGATAATAAGGGTAATCTTTTGTTTTCCCAGAATTCCACAACTGTTAATTCATCTAATGCCGTAGTTGCTATTAAACAGCAGGTTGAGGAATACTATAACAGCAAGCTTTGGAATCTTATGGTTAATTCAGGAGCTTATGATGAGGTATCTGTTTCTGCAAACCTTGATGTAACAGTATCTGAAGAACATATACAGGATATTATGTACTATACTAATACTGATGAAGAGTATGGCCCTATCAATTCTCATTACTATTATCTTGCTGAGAATATCGATGGAACAGGTGGTGTAGTTGGTACAGATGCTAATGGTGAAGAGATAACAGATTATGATTTGTTAGATGATGCTTACGGAGAGTCAACACTTACACTCCTCAAACAGGATTATATGACAAGTTCAACAACAACAACTACGGTTACACCAGTTGGTGAGGTTGATATGACTAATTCAAGTATGGCTATGTATCTTACTAAGTATGAGGTTTATGATGAGGCAGAGATGAAGAAGCAGGGCTTGCTTGATGACATTACCTTTGATGAGTTTAAGGCAGCCAATTCGGAAGCTATAGAGACTATAAATGACGAGAATATGGTAGAGATGCTTTCTAGTGCTACAGGCATTAAGGCAGCTAACATATATGTAGTTGAGAGAGTGGTTCCTCTTTTCTATCCAGAAGAGAAAGAACCTGTGCCGGTACAGAGCATTGTTTCTATAGTACTTGCGGTTATTATAGCATTATTACTTCTTTATGTTGTATTTAGAAGTATGAAGCCTGAAGAGGTTGTTGAGGTTGAACCAGAGCTTTCTGTTGAAGCTCTTCTTGCCACAACTAAGGAGAATCAAACTCTTGATGATATAGAGTTTAGTGATAATTCAGCCTCTAAGGCTATGATTGAGAAGTTTGTTGATGAGAATCCAGAGGCAGTTGCATCATTGCTTAGAAACTGGCTCAATGATGATTGGGAGTGATAGAATATGGCATTAAAAAGTTCTACAAGTGATATATCTGGTGTTCAGAAGGCTGCCGTACTTTTAATTGCTCTTGGTCCGGAGAGATCTTCACAGATATTTAAACATCTAAAAGATGAAGAGATAGAGCAGCTCACATTAGAGATTGCCAACACTAAGAGTGTATCTCCAGATGTGAAGGACGATGTTATGGATGAGTTCTATGAGATTTGTCTTGCACAGCAGTACATAGCAGAGGGTGGTATTGCCTACGCTAAGGAGCTTCTTGATAAGGCTCTTGGTGAGGATAGAGCGAAGGCAGTTATTGGAAAGCTTACAGCTTCTTTACAGGTTCGTCCTTTCGAGTTCGTAAGAAAGGCAGATGCAAGCCAGCTTTTAAACTTTATACAAGAAGAGCATCCACAGACAATTGCTCTTATTTTATCCTATTTGCCATCATCACAGGCTGCCGCTGTCGTAAGTGCATTAGCACCTGAGAAGCAGGCAGATGTTGCTAGAAGAATTGCTCTTATGGACAGAACAAGTCCTGACGTTATCAAAGAGGTGGAAAAGGTATTGGAGAAGAAGCTTGCTTCCCTTGTAAATCAGGATTACACAATTGTTGGTGGTGTAGACTCTATTGTTAACATCCTCAACTCCGTTGATAGAAGTACAGAGAAACATATCATGGAGACTCTGGAAATCGAAGATCCAGAACTTGCAGACGAGATCAGAAGAAAAATGTTTGTATTCGAGGATATTCTTGTGCTTGATAACAGATCTATACAGACAGTTCTTCGCGAGGTTGATAACAACGAGCTTGCCATTGCTCTTAAGAATGCAAATGAAGATGTACAGAGAGTTATCTTTGATAACATTTCATCACGTCTTGCTACTATGATCAAAGAGGATATGGAATTTATGGGACCTGTTCGTCTTAAGGATGTTGAAGATGCACAGCAGAAGATTGTTAATATTATTAGAAAACTTGAAGATTCAGGAGAGATTGTCATTTCACGTGGTGGAGGTGACGAGATAGTTGTCTAATTTATTTAAATCAGGTTTTCAAGGTTTACAGAATATTTCTTCCGAACCCTTTGTAATTGACGTTAATAGCAGGGTTATAGAAAAACCAGCTAAGATAATACGTCCTTTAGAAGAACAAAATCAAGAGGAAGAAATTGAAGAAAATTCAGCGCAAGATGATGCTGTAAAAGAGGATTTAGCTAGCAAGGTTCTTTTAGATGATGCTATGGACATGGCAAAGACCCTTCGTGATGATGCTATGCTCAAGGCAGCTAAGATTATAGCTGATGCAGAGGCAGATGCTGAAAATATCAGAGAAACTGCAAGACAAGAAGGCTATAATATTGGCTTAGAAGAAGGTAGTATGGAGGCTATGAAAAGAGCGGATAACTACCTTGCTAATATGCAAAAAGAACAGGAAGAATTTATAGCCAAGCAGGATGCTATGCTTGAAGAAGCAGTTATAGATAGAGAACATAAGCTTATTGATTTATCTTGTGCTCTTATTGAAAAAGTAACTGGCATATTGGTAAGAGATTATAAACCTGTTATGTTACATATGATTAATTCAGCTCTAAACGAAGTTGAAACTAGCAAAAAATTTGTTATCAAAGTATCAGAGGAAAATTATTCTTACGTGGAGGATAACAAGGAAAGATTAGTTGGAGCTGGTAATCCAAACATTGAAATAGAGATATACGGCGACTCTAGATTAGATCAACAGCAATGTATTATTGAAACAGATAGTGGTATCATTGATCTATCAATGGATATTCAGACACGTAATCTTATAACAGCAATAAAGCTTCTAAGTGATTAGAGGAAGAAGTATAATATCCCCGGTTTTTTAATCGGGGAATTTTACAATAAATGGAGAATAATATGATAAAGGAATTTAACATAGAAAAATACAATTCATTATTGTTTAAGGATTACACTGCTCATTATGGAAAGGTAAGCAAGGTGGTTGGTTTGACAGTTGAATCTGTTGGTCCCCCAGCTAAGCTTAATGATTTGTGTCAAATTATTTCCAAAGATGGTCAGACAGAGGTTATGGCTGAGGTGGTTGGCTTTAGAGACAACAAGGTTTTACTTATGCCATATGATTCTGTTGATGGAATTGGACTTGGGGCCACGGTAAAGAATACGAACGGTGTACTTTCTGTTAAGGTTGGAGATCATCTTCTTGGTAGAGTACTTGATGGAATTGGTAGACCAATGGACGGGAAGTCTTTAGAGTCAGATATAGAATATCCTATAGATGCAGCATCGCCAGATCCGCTTAAGAGAAAGCTTATAAGCGAGGTTTTGCCACTTGGTGTTAAGGCGGTTGATGGACTTTTAACACTGGGAAAAGGACAGAGAATAGGAATATTTGCTGGTAGTGGTGTTGGTAAAAGTACGCTTCTTGGTATGTTTGCCAGAAACACAAAAGCAGATATAAATGTAATTGCTCTTATTGGAGAGCGAGGTAGAGAGGTTGGAGAATTCATTGAACGTGACCTTGGTGAAGAAGGTATGAAGCGTTCAGTTTTGGTTATTGCTACATCGGATAAGCCAGCGCTTATTCGTAATAAAGCGGCTAAAACTGCTACAGCAATAGCAGAGTATTTTAGAGACCAAGGAAAAGATGTACTTCTTATGATGGACTCACTAACTCGATTTTCTATGGCACAACGAGAGATAGGTCTTGCTTCAGGTGAGCCCCCTGTAACTAGAGGTTATCCACCTTCGGTATATTCTGAGCTACCTAAGCTTCTTGAGAGAGCAGGAAATACATATAAGGGTTCTATAACAGGACTTTATACAGTCCTTGTTGATGGTGATGATTTTAATGAGCCTATTACGGATACAGCTAGAGGTATCCTTGATGGTCACATAGTTCTTTCTAGAAAACTGGGACATAAAAATCATTATCCTGCCATAGATGTGTTGGCAAGTATTTCAAGATGTATGAGTGCCATTGCAACATCAGAACATAAAACCTTAGCAGGAAAACTAAAAAATGTTCTTGCCACCTATAGTGATGCAGAGGATTTGATTAATATAGGTGCATATCGTTCTGGCTCTAATAAGGATATAGATTTTGCTATAACAAAGATTGATAAAGTAAATGAATTCCTTATGCAAGATGTGAATTCAAAGTATTTGTTTGATGATGAAATCAAACTTTTGGAGCAGATTTTTGAATAAATAAGCGGGTGATTATTTGGCTAAGTTTTTATATAGAATGCAGAATATTCTTGATATCAAATATAAGTTAGAAGATTCTGCAAAACAAGAATATGCTGAAGCAAGAATACGATTAAATGAAGAAGAAGAAAAGCTTGAAGCATTGAAGATAAGAAAAAATGAATATTACATCCAATATCAAAATGCCATACAGGGTAATTTGGACTTTCTTAAAATCGAAGAGCTTGCCAATGCAATGGATATAATGGATGAGATGATTGCCCTTCAAAATGAAATGGTAAAAAAACGTAATAAAGAGCTTGAGAAGGCAAGGGCAAAGCTTAATCAGGTAATGCAAGAGCGCAAGATGCATGAAAAGCTTAAAGAAAAGCAATTTGATGAATTTGTGGTTGAGCTTAATGCACAGGAAAATAAGGAAACTGATGAGGTAGTTAGCTACCAATACAATAATTCTGAAAGTGAATCGGAGGAATAGGTATGCCAAGGGATAAAGAAAAAAAAGAAGGCGGTTTAAAGGGTACAGGTATTTTAATCATAATACTAATGATAACAACATTTTTGTC
Source organism: Lachnospiraceae bacterium (assembly GCA_017625815.1). Taxonomy (GTDB): domain Bacteria; phylum Bacillota; class Clostridia; order Lachnospirales; family Lachnospiraceae; genus Coprococcus_C. The sequence goes on from JAGAKD010000249.1 coordinate 47,346, forward strand.
AGTTATGGCGTTGCTTATCAAATGTGATGTTGGAGGGTTTGGTACTTCTATTAGACCTGCATTGAAAAATATTCCTGTTATAAAATGGATATTACCAGCAGCATCTGATGAAGAAGTTGCTATTGAGAATGATTATCCTTACGATACTTTAGAAGAGGCTCTTGCTCAGATAGCAGTGCTTGATGCAGCCAATGCAAGTAAGGATGCAGAAATCGTTTCTTTAAATGATAGAGTAGTTGAATTAGAGGCAGAAGTGACACGATTATCAGCCTATGAAGCAGCTCAAATTGAATTTGAACAAGAAAAAAGTGAATTTTATGATGAAATAGTCTATGGAGAATCGGCACCAGAGACCGATATATATATAGAGTGGTACAATTCAATTGATGCAGAACACGCAGAGGAGATATACAGAGAGATTATAGAATCCAACCAAGCTGATGCAGAGATAGTAGAGCTTGCTGAAGCCTATGAAGCTATGGAACCATCTGCAGCGGCTGATATTTTAGAAAGCATGGACGATGATTTGGATACTGTAGCACTCATTATGAACAATATGACCCCAGAGGGTAGAGGAAAAGTTCTTGCTGCAATGGAGCCAGATTTTGCTGCACTTGTTACAAAGAAACTTATTCCTTAACCATATATTAAAAATATTATGAAAGGAGGAAACGAGATGATAATGCCTATATCAGCAAGCGGAATTGGTAATATGGATATTTCCACATCATCAGCATCTAAGGCAAAGCAGAAGGCAGAAGAAAAAGCTATGGATGCGTTTGCCAGTCTTATGAATATGACAGCTTCAAATGATGATACTCAGGTAATGGATGTTCAGGAAACTTCAGATGTTTCTACTAAGACAGATGCAGTTGAGGAAGTGGCAGATACATATGATACCAAGACAGAAAACAAATACGCAGTAAAAGAAACCGATACATCTAGTAACACAAATGATAATTATCAGAAAGCAGAAGATAATGCTAAAGTAGAGCAGGTTGAACAAAAAGTTAACAATGAAATTGAAGATACAACTGTAATTCAAGCAGTCGAAGTTTTACAGGCAGTAGAACAGCTTATTGTAGAAGAGCTTAATATTACACCAGAAGAGCTTGATACGTTGTTACAGGATATGAATCTTAGCTTAGAGGATTTGCTTAATCCAGCCAATATGAAAGAATTCATATTACAGCTCAATAATAGCACTAATGTAGACCTTCTAATCAACGAAGATTTAGCAACTCTTGTTAATGACGTTTGTGCAAAGGTAGAGAATTTACTTGCAGAATTTGAGGTTACTGATGTAACAGAGTTTGCATCACTTGTAAAAGAGATTAGTGATAAGATAGATGAATATCTTAACACTAACACTGTAGTTAACGAGGATGAGCAGGTTGTGGTAGATGATAATCTTGTTCCAGTAACTGAGGAAGCTTCAGAGGAAGTTGTAAAGGTAGAGGTGACAAAGGAAAATCAGTCAACAAATAATGCTGAAAATGTTATGAAATCTACTGAGGATGCCGATATAACTATTAGTGATACAGAAAACAACCAACAGACTGGCGAGTTCACAAGTAAGGATAACAGCTCAAATACAGTGGTAAATAACCTTAATCAGGCTATCGACAATGCAGTGACCCAAAACGGTGTTGAGGGTGTAGCAGCATATACAGATGCAGTTCAGGAAGCAGATATAATCAGACAGATTATAGATGATATCAAGGTTCATTTATCAAAAGATACAACTTCAATTGAGGTTCAGCTCAATCCAGAAAACCTTGGTAAGGTACAGATTAGTGTAGCTGCAAAAGATGGAGTTATGCAGGCACAGATTATTGCAGAGACTGAGGCTGCTAAAAATGCTATCGAAAATAGCATAGCTGTCTTAAAAGAGAACTTCAATAATCAGGATCTTAAGGTTGAGGCTATCGAAGTTATGGTTGCAACATATGATTTCTTTAGCAAGGGTCAAGAGGAACAGTATCAAGAAAATGAGCAGAGTGCATCATCTACAAAGATTGGAGCTATTAATTTAGATGAAGGTCTCATAGAAGATGAGATTTCAGAAGAGGAACAGCTTCAAGTAGAGATTATGAAGTCAAAAGGAAATCGAGTAAGCTATTCTATATAGCTAGAAAGGAGGAATGTTATGGCAGATTCAGCAATTAGTAGCATTACATCAGCATCTTCAAACTACATACCATCAGCTAAGGAAGAAGCGCCAGCCAATGAGCTTGATAAAAATGCTTTTTTACAGCTTTTAGTAGCGCAGATGCAGTATCAGGATCCACTTAATCCTGGAGATAGTACACAGTATATGTCACAGCTTGCACAGTATTCATCACTTGAGGCAACTATGAACATAAGCTCAACTCTTGAAAAGGGTAATGCACTTAATCTTGTTGGTGAATATGTAATTATGAACACAACAGATTCAGCAGGTAATTCATCACAGATTAGTGGACTTGTAGAGTATGCAACTGTAAAAGATGGCGAAACATTACTATCAATTAACAATCAATACTATCCAGCAGAGGATTTAGATTCTGTTGTTGATTATGACTATTATTTATACCTTAAGGATCAGGCTTCTAACGGAAACTTATCAGAGGATGGTCTTGAATCAGGTAAGAAGGACGAGACAACTACTGAATAGGAGGGATGGATATGAACAATTTTGATTCTAGAATCCTTTCCATAGAACAGGCAGCCGGGTTATTTCTTAATACGAGCAATAAGACCCAAGCGAATTCTTCAGTAGAAGGACAAATTTCATTTCAAGATATTTTAGCGGAAAAGAGTGGCGAGGTTAGATTCTCAAAGCATGCTAATCAAAGACTTGAAAGTAGAAACATTAGATTGTCAGATACTCAGATGGATAGACTAAGTCATGGTATCAGTCAGGCCAGAGGAAAAAGTATAAATGAATCCCTGGTTATGATGGACAATCTAGCATTTATTGTTAATATCAAGAATAACACAGTTGTAACTGCCCTTGAACAGGGAGAAGAAGGAAATGTATTCACAAACATTGATGGAGCAGTAATAGTTTAACAGCCGGACCTATATGGAGGCTGTAATCCCCGAATGACAGAAGGGATTAGATTTTATTCGAAGTGGAGGTCGAACATTATGATGAGATCACTTTATTCTGGTGTTGCAGGTCTTAAGACTCACCAGACAAAGATGGACGTAATTGGTAACAATATTGCAAACGTAAATACAATGGGCTTCAAGTCCTCAACAGTTCTTTTTAGAGATGTTTTATACCAAACAACAGCTAATGCAACAGGTGGTACTCCTACAACAGGTGGTACTAATGCATCACAGATTGGTCTTGGTACAAAGGTATCTTCAATATCAACATCTATGACAGACAACGGTGCTGCACAGAGTACCAACAATCCTTACGATTTGATGTTAAATGGCGAGAGCTTCTTTATCATCAGTCGTGGTGGTTCAAATTGCTTTACAAAGGTTGGTTCATTTGGTGTAGATGGTTCAGGTTGTCTTGTTACAAGCCATGGTTATCAGGTTATGGGTTGGCAGGTTGACCCAGAGAATCCAACACAGATTAAGAAGGATACAGTTTCAGCACTTTACCCTGAATCTGAGGAGAATCTTGTATCATCACCAGAGCAGACATCAGCAACATATATGACTGGTAATATTGACTTTACAGACCCAGATTTAACATCTGTAGATGGTAAATACATATCTGTTTCAATTTATGATGCTCTTGGTTATCCTTACACAGCTAAGTTTAAGCTCACTATGGATGAAAATCAGCCAGATAAATCCCTTTACAATTTAGAGATTTTATCTGTGAAGGACTCTAACAATGTGGAGATTCTTGGAGCAGATGATGCTTCTACTCCAGATGTAGAAGAGGGTGGATATACAGCAACCATAGCTGGAGCTAATTCTATTCAGCTTAAGTTTAATGCTGATACAGGTAGATTTGAGTACGCTGGAACACCGGATCAGACTGAGGCATTATTTGAGATTAAGCCAATTGATAATAACTTAAAGGGTGATGTATTTTCATCTGTTATCAATGGAGAGAGAGTAGATGGTATTACAGTTGACTTCTCAAATCTTACAAGATTTGAGTCAGATGGTAATGCTACAGCTAAGATGGTAAGAGGAGCTACAGATTCTACTCGTGGTGGTAGATCAATGGGTAAACTTAACGATGTAAGTATCGATACAGCAGGTATGATTTATGGTGTATATAGCAATGGTGAGACAAAGCTATTAGGTCAGATTGCAGTAGCTACATTTGACAACCCTATGGCTCTTGAAGCTGTTGGTGACAGTATGTATGTTACAACACAGAACTCAGGATACTTTGATGGTATTGGTTCAGCTGTAAATGAAGACGGTGGAACAATGTCACAGGGAGTTCTCGAAATGTCAAATGTTGACTTGTCAGCAGAGTTTACTGAGATGATTACAACACAGAGAGGTTTCCAGGCTAACTCAAGAATTATAACAACATCAGACTCTATGCTTGAAGAGTTAGTAAACCTTAAGAGATAATACATATTCTTTTATATAAAGGGAAAGGCTTCAAAGTCAAAAATAAATGATTTTGGGGTCTTTCTTCCTTTATTTTTTGTAGACATAAAATACGAGATATGCTATAATACAACTAATTGTAATGTCGTCAATTGTCTATATTTATAGGAGGGTAAAGAATATGATAGAAGTTACCAGATTAAAAGGAACCAAAATCATTATAAACGCTGAACTTATCGAGATGATTGAAGAGACACCAGACACTGTTATATCTCTTACAAGCGGTAAGAAATACATAGTTAGTGAGTCTGGAAAAGAGATTATAGATTTAGTAGTAGATTACAAGAGAAAGATACACTCCCTTGGTTTAGAGTAGTATTTGAGGTGAACACATTGGATATAGCATCTTTAATTGGATTTATTGGTGCCTTTGCACTTATGATATTTGGTATGGTTAACGGCAAGGGCTTTGGCGTTATTACTGACACCTTCCTTGACCCGGCATCAGCTCTTATTACATTTGGAGGTTCCTTTGGTGCCATACTTGCCATGAACCCTATGAAGGATTTTGTTGAGGGACTTAAGTCATTCACACTTGTTTTTAAGGTTCCTAAGGCTAACGAGACAGAGACTATTAAGTCCATTATAGAGCTTTCAAATCTAGCCAGAAGAGAAGGCCTTCTTGCACTTGAGGAGTCAACAAATAATCTTGATGACGAGTTTATGAAAAAGGGTGTTATGCTTATCGTAGATGGTACAGACCCAGAACTTGTTAGAAGTATATTAGAGGCAGAGCTAATTAATGTAGATGCAAGACATCAGGAAAACATCGGTTTTTGGAAGAACTTAGGTGCTATGGGTCCTGCTTGGGGTATGATCGGTACTCTTATCGGTCTTATTAACATGCTTAAGGATTTGTCAGATCCAGATTCTATCGGTCCCAACATGGCAGTGGCACTTATTACTACACTTTATGGTTCTGTGCTTGCTAACTGGATATGTACACCAGTAGCCAATAAGCTTACTAAGCAGAATGATATGGAGATTAAATTAAAAGAGGTTATGATAGAGGGTATTTTGTCTATTCAGGCCGGTGAGAACCCAAGAGTTATTGAGGAGAAGCTCAAATCATTCCTTGCTCCAAAGGATAGAAAAGCATTTGGTGAAGAGGGGGCATAAGCTATGGCTAAAAGAAAACAACAGCCACCTGATGAAGGTTCACCAGCGTGGATGGCCACCTTCAGTGATCTTATGAATTTGTTGCTCTGTTTCTTCGTTTTGCTTTTTGCCAGTTCAACTATGGATGAAGGCAAGATACAGAAGATTGCAGCATCTTTTGATAATATAACATTTAATATTTTGAATGATGGTTCTGTATCATTGGTTGATGGAGAAATGATGTCAGGTGGAGTAACACAGTTACCTGATATTAACAGTGTTCTTACTGAAGCAGGCAAGAACATTGAGGGGGAAACAGGTGATGAATCCGTTTCATCTTCAACAGACGCAGAAAAGCTTTCAGACGAAGAACTTAAGCAGGAGTTTGAAGAACGTGGTGAAGAACAGTCAGAGGAAATGTACGACGAGATTGTGCAGATGACAGAGTCATATAGTATCGATGATATGATACTTATGGACTATAATGCTCAGTACGTTGAACTTAATCTTAATGGTTCTATTTTGTTTGATTCAGGTAGTGCAGAGGTTAAGGGAGACGCAAAACTTTTCTTGCAGAAGGTCGCTAGTATTCTTGTTAAGTATAAATATTGTATTATTGAGATTGAAGGACACACTGATAATGTTCCTATATCTACTTCACACTTTGAGGACAACAGAGAACTTTCTTCTGAACGTGCGAGAAGTGTATACGATTATATAACATCTCAAGAGAATTTCATAACTGCCAATATGAAGATTGCTGGTTATGGTGAAGATAGACCAGTCGCTTCTAATGCTACACAAGAGGGCAGGGCTAAGAACAGAAGAGTTGTAATAAAAATATACAATCAACAGAATTCAAATTATTAAGGAGATACAACAATGAAGAAAAACCTAATTACGGTACTCATTTTAGCAATATGTATTATCAATTTAGTGTTTAATATTTTGCTTGTGTTTGTCTTTATGCCATCAGCCACAAAGACAAACAAGCTTATTACAGATATAGCCGCTGTTCTTGATTTAGAGATTGCATCTTTGGATGGGTCAACAGGCGGGTTTGATGTGAGTAATCTTGCAGCGTTCCAGCTTGAACAGGGAACACCTATCAATCTTGCATCAGATGGTTCAGACCAACAGCATGTAGTTCAGTATGGTCTTACAATTAATCTTGATAAGACAGCTTCAGATTACAAAAAGACAGAGACTAATCTTAGCTCATCAACAGCGTTGATTTATGATACATGCCGTGATATCATAGCACAGTATACATACGATCAGGTTATCGATGTTGAGGTACGAAGACAGATTAAAGAAGAGATACTTGTAGCTCTTCAGGAAACATTTAATACATCTTGTATTTATTCAGTTAGCTTCTATAATTGGGTAGCACAGTAAACACAAGGACCTAAGGGAGGTGAGAAGTGTGGCAGACGTACTCTCACAAAACGAAATAGATGCCTTACTGAAACAGCTTAGCTCTGGTGAATTAGATGTAGATAACATAGAAGATACCAAGAGTGCCAAGGTTAAAGAGTAC
>JAGAKD010000250.1 GCA_017625815.1 Lachnospiraceae bacterium
AACCAAGCCTTCTCATGTTCTATATCTTCAAAAGAAGAACCTTTTTCTATGTATTTTAGAAACACATTTTGTACGGCATCTTCAGCATCTGACACGTTATTTAGCATAAGCATGGCTATACGGTACACTCGTTTATGCTGCCGTTCAAAAATATCCTTTAGTTCCATTTTTCCTCTCCCTAAACATTTGTAATCCCATAAATATCAGACCTCATTCTATCACAGCTACCGCCAAGAATAAATATTAAAATTCTAATTCACCTTCAAAGCACTCCCCATTATCCTCTGATTCATAATCAATCTCTTCATAAATGTACCCCTCATATTTTATGGTATGATTATCATGGTCAATCTCATAAAAATGACACTTTCTTAATTCTTCAAATCTATCATCGCTTACGTCGTTGTAATTAACTTTAATCATGCTAGTTCCCCCTACAGTGTGCGATTCTGCGGGAAAACCAGACAACTGGGCATAATCATCAATAGTCATACCAAAGAAATATAATGGATAGGACATATATCCACTCTGAGATGTAGTGTCCATGTAATAATACTGATTGTCAATTCTTACAATATTCCATGCATGAGCAGTATCATCATTCCCTCCACCCACTACATCAGCGTCAATTCCAACTTGTAACAGCAAATATGCATATGCGGCCGCATATTCCTGACATATTCCAAGCTCACCCATTATCATTCTATATCCACCACATAATTTATCCCCAGTAACTACTCCTGTTTCAAGCTGTACATAATCATATGCATGAGTCATACTGCAATATTGATATAGCTTAAGAGCACGCTCGAATTCTGTATCGCCATCTTGTAAATAAGTTGTTATAATTGACTCAACCTTAGAGTTAAATTCCTCTATATTTTCAAGGAGCTCCTCTTTGGAATATCTATACACAATCTGGCATTTTCCATCAATAATTGTATTATCATCATACACTGGCATATCCAGACAATCCGATGTTATAGGCAAATAAATATATGCTACATCGAGAATCTTCCAATATGTATCATAATCCGGACACTCAAAGCTATCCTCGCCAGCTAATACCGCATCACAGAACCCTTTATAATATTCTACAAACTCCTCACCATAAGTTTCTTTATAAATATCCGGTATAGCATAAGGATTAAAAGTATACCTATAGCTCTCTCTACCATCATTAATTATTATTGCTTCAGGAAGTTCTATATTTTCTTCTTCATCTGCCACAATAGACTCTTCATTATTTCCCTCTGTTGTGCAAACTTCTGCATCATATATTATACCATTGTTATTTTCCTCTACAGAAACATCCTTTTTACTACAACCTGTAAGCAATACTGCACACATTGCTACATAAATTATTTTTTTCAACCCTTTAATCTTTCTCATTTCTAATTCTCCTTATTTTCTCTATTAAATATTGTTTTTATTTTTAACCACATTTTTGTTGATTGTTCTCTTGTTGGTACAAGTATATCAATGGCTTTCTTTATGTGTTCTTTCATCACATTTTTTCCTCCTTTATCTATTACACGATTTAAAAATCAAAAAAATCCTATTTTCAAAAAAAATTCAAAAAAAATT
>JAGAKD010000251.1 GCA_017625815.1 Lachnospiraceae bacterium
TCAACAAAGTCTGAACCACTCATTATGAAAAATGGAACTCCAGCTTCTCCAGCTACTGCCTTGGCAAGAAGCGTCTTACCAGTTCCCGGAGGGCCCTCTAAAAGAACACCCTTTGGAATTCTTGCTCCAAGGTCACTATACTTTTTTGGATTCTTGAGGAAATCAACTATCTCCTCCATATCTTCTTTTTCTTCATCAAGACCAGCTACATCTTTGAAAGTGTATTTCTGGTCATTCTCACTTGACATCTTGGCACGGCTCTTACCAAAGTTCATAACCTTGCCACCGCCACCTCCGCTGGCGCCACCTCCGGACATACCGCCCATCAGTAATGAGAATAAGAAAATAACAACGACAACCGTTATAATAAGTGGCAACCAGGTCCAGAATGTACTTGGTCTAGTAACATCACTCAAGCTCATCTTAATCTGACCGTCGCCATATTCAACTATTATTTCCTGTATAAGATTAATATCTGAAGCATAGAACTCTACAGCTTCCTCTGTAACTCTATACTTGAAATATACTGTACCTGTTGGAACTTCTTCATTTTGATATATGTGTACCTCTGCAATTCGGTTATCACTTACATCTCTTACAAAATCATCAATTGTATAATTGGTATCTGTTATGGCATTTTTGTTTTGAACCCAAATAACCATACATATACCTAAAAGGATTAAGATTAAGTACATACCTAATCCTTTTTTCATACCACTCTTCATTTATGTGCTCCCTTCGTTTTCTATTGTTTATCTGAGGTGTATTTATTCTTCTATAACTCCAATGTATGGTAGATTTCTGTACTTCTGTGCACAATCAAGGCCATAACCAACTACAAATCTATCTGGAATTACAAAGCCTGTCATATCAGGTTCAATCTCTACAACTCTTCTATCAGGCTTATCTAAAAGTGTAATCACTTTGAAGCTTGCTGGCTTTCTCTCTTTGAGAAGTTTTACAAGATATGATAAGGTTCTTCCCGAGTCCATAATATCCTCTATAAGAACTACTTCTCTTCCTTCGATACTCTCATCTAAATCCTTAACAAGCTTAACAATACCAGATGACTTTGTACCATCACCATAGCTACTTACAGACATAAAGTCCATAGTAACAGGAATTGTAAGTCTCTTAGCAAGCTCACACATGAAAAACACACTACCTTTTAACACACCAATAATGTGTACTGTCTTTCCCTCGTATTCTTTGCTGATAGCATCTGCCATCTCTTGTATTTTACTTTCAACCTCAGTCGCACTGATAAGTACTCCTATTTTTTCTGCCATCCTAGCCCTCTCCTTTTCCCTCGTAATTCATATATATTATCTTTGTTGTATTCTGTTCTATCTTGTAGGCTTCACTATATCTAAGCCCTAAAGCCCAGATAATCTCATGTCCACAGGCAAGTACTGGCCAAGTTGTCCTAGCCTCTCTGTCTACCTTGCTGTCTATAAACACCCTTGACAGCTTCTTAGTTCTACCCTCGCTGTCAATTACAATATAATCCCCTTCTTTTGGAGTTCTTATACAAAGACTATCTTTCATTTTACCATAATCAGCCATTTTAGTATAGATTTTTTTGGAAACTTTTATGTCATGATTATTATCCATAAATGATATATGGAGATTACCCCATTTTGGAATATTATATTCTCCCTCTCCGGAAATCTCTATACAATAATCCTCTGTATCTATAGCCTTATTGCTAATTATAAGCTGCTCATAGCTTCTTCTTGCCCTTATACCATATGGCAACTCAACCATTTTGCCAGTATCTTGATATATGAGGCTAACTACACTCATAACATGCTTTCTAGTAATATCCTTCTTTGCACCTGCCACCTGACCCAAAGCCTCGTGTACCAAATGCTCCTGCAAAACAGGATTATATTTATATATCTGATTAATGTCTAAAGCAACACTCTTTTCTTCATTTACAGTTTTACTATCTTCAAACTTAGCCACTGCCTTTCCATGAATATAGGAGTAGCTCTCCTTTGCCTCCTCTGCCATATGGCAAATATGCTCTACAGCACGACTATTTACCTCCTCCATAGCAGGAAGAATAATATGTCTAATTTTGTTTCTATCATAATCAAGTCCAAGATTAGTGGAGTCCGTCCTATAATTCTGATGTATATTCTCTAAATAGGCTTCTATATCCTGTCTGGTTACATCTAGCAAAGGTCTAATAATATTGTCCCTTACAGCTGATATTCCTGCCATACCATTGAGCCCTGTTCCTCGCAGCATATTGAAAATGACTGTCTCCGCCAAATCATTTTTGTTGTGTGCCACAGCAATCTTGTTGAAGCCTCGCTCACTCAACACCTGATTAAAACTCTCATATCTATACTTACGCCCAGCCTCTTCAACCGATATCCTCATATCCTTTGCATAGGCAGTAATATCCTTAGAAAACACCTGAAAAGGAACACTTAGCTTATGGCATAGTTTTCTACAAAACTCCTCATCGCCATCTGATTCCTCGCCTCTAATCATATGATTAATGTGCACCGCAACAATACTATCCTCAGCCATACCAAGTCTACTCTTTAGCTCACACAAGGTACATAACAAGCACACTGAGTCCGCTCCTCCTGAAAGGCCAACCACAAGCTTATCTTCAGCAGAAATCATATTGTTATCCATTATGTAATTGTACACATCCGCAAGAAATCTTCCCATAAGTTATCTCCTGTGCATTTACAAAATTTAGCAATAAAAATAATATCATAACTAATGTTTTATGTATATAGACATCACAAAGTTTTAACAACTTTACATACAATAATTGTAGCATCGTCCTTAAGTCTACTTCCACTCATAGCTCTAATTCTTGAGACAATCTCAGCGGCTATATCCTCTGGATAATCCATATCAATATTCATCAAAAGTTCTCTCATATAATCGTCTTTATTTTCAACTATTATACTCTCTAATATGCCATCGCTGACCATCACAATTATATCATTATTGTAGAATTTTTTGTTACATTTTTCACATACAGCACCTTCCACAACTCCTACTGGCAAAGACGTGGACTTAACCATTTCAAGCCAATCACCTCTACGAATATAAGTAGTTGCTGCTCCCTGCTTATATATTTTACCATAGCCTGTGTGTAAATCCACCAGCATCATATCTAGAGTTGTAAATGTCTCTCCTCTGTTTTTGTCTGCCAAATAAGAATTCACCAGTCTTATTGACATTTCCTTATCAAAACCTGCCATAAGCAATTCTTCCATGGCCTCAATAAGTGAATTACTATCCATTGATGCCTTTGCACCATTTCCCATACCATCAGCAATAATAATTAGTTTCTGTCCACCTCGTATATCCCCTATGTAAAAATTATCACCTGATATTTCTCCTTCATACCTGCTCAACGCTCTAACTGCTGTCTGACAAATAAAAGCAGGCTTCTGGGCAAAGCACATCATCTCATAGTTCCTACTTACTATACTCCTGCTTTCCTCTTTAAGTATTAGCTTAACATTCATTTCCTTTTGAATTATCTGACGAACTATATCCGCGTGAACCAATCTTCCTTTTCTAACTCTGGCCGTTAAATATATTTCATATCTATCATCATTATTCTTTACTAGAATTAAATTTTTAACCTGTATGTCCTTTAGAGCAAGCTCCTCTATAATCCTTGCTTCAATGGTCTTTCTTAAGGGCACCTGCTTGTCTAACTGATTAGTAAAACCCTCTATAATCTCACCTACATCATTAAAGCCAATCCCTGTAGCAGCGTCACTATACAGTGTATAATCGATTCGTTTGAAAGCAGAAGCCAATTCATTTATCCTTCCTATTACCAACCTTCCCCACTCGGGAGAATTTTCTGCCAGTTCACCATTTTTCACCTTGTCATCAACTCTTAACATATACCTAGCTGGAGCAAACAAGAATAAAAACAAGGCTGACACAAATGCTTTTTGACTATTTTCTTCTAGTAAAAAATCATAAAAAAACATCCCTGCCACATAGTATATCAATGTATAGATTAATCCGTATAATAATCTGCCTCCTACTAGCATCTCAAGAATTGCATAGGCCCCCATAGTTATTAAAAGCCACACTGTGAGATATAAGGATTCCTTCATTGTTGTTGCCATAATTCCACTGGCTATAACTGTCCAGGATAACCCTATACTCAAACCAAATCTATAGGTTGCATACAAAACGGAAAATAGCGCAAAGGTTTCCCTTAGTGAAAAAACTCCACCTATCTCCGCCGGCATACCATATAAAGCAGCGGCAGCAATAGCCATAACACCAAGTGCTGCCTGACTATCTACCGTTATTTTCACATAATCTTTTTCAATAGCATTTAATCCATAAACAAATATCATAGTAGAAGCAAAAACCAACAAGCCCTCAAGAAAAACTTCATATGTAGTTATGTAGTTGTCAACCAAATAATATGCACCTAGATTTACAATAACAGAAAGCATGCCCACAAGAAGGGACATAATCATGACATTAGTTCTTTTCTCAAGTAACCCCTTAGAATTTAGAACGAGGAATATTATAAGCATAATTACCCCATATCTAATCACGTGCAAATAAGATAGCTTCGTAAACATTCCAAGTAATATTCCTATGTACACCAAACTACTTCCGCTTCCTGTTATAGCTGTAGCACCTAACAAGCCAACACCAAAGGGATTTAATCCCTGCACCTGACAACAGCCAACAAAAAAACCAACTACCCATAGCCACATCCTTTGAATTAACTTCGAAAAATTCATAGCCTGACCCCCATACATATTACATATGAAAAATAGTGCCATAGAAGTGTAACCTTTTTTTGACTATTTGTATGTCTAATGGTGGCATATATTTTAAATATAAAGTGACATAAAAAAAGGTTGCATTAACTGCAACCTTAGTAATATCTATTCTGCTGGTTTGATGACTATCTCATCTGGATATACAAGTCCAAGTTTCTCCTTGGCTACATCCTCAATATACTCATTAGTCATCATATATTGCTCTTGAGCAATTAAGTTCTCTCGCTCAATGTTAGCTTGCTCTATCTTCTGCTCTAATGCAATCTCTGTTGCCTCAAGCTCCTTGCTCTTCTGGTAAAGATCACCGGCTTTTAAGACTACAACTGCACACACAAAAACAACAGCAACTACTACTACGAGACTTGCCATGCTAGATTGTCTTCTTGTTGATTTTCTTTTTCTTAGTTTACCTTTAATCTTTCCCATATCCATACCCTATCAATACTAAAATGAGTGCACACACTACACCTCAGTCTATAATATAGTTACCTTGATTTTACTCCGTTTTTCGCCATTTTTCAACATTTTCTTTGACTTTTTACGGCTCTTTTTTATCAAACACAAGATATGGGACACAATTTTCCACAAGACCCAACCTATAGTATATACGTATACTAAAATTCCTATTCCAATTCCAAGAAAAATATAAAACCTTACCTCTCCACTATTAAAAACGTGAATTTTATCTATCACAACGAAGGCCCATACAATCCAATATATTATATCTTGAAAAAATATTAATATATTGTTGTGAGATATTATACGCCTGAATATTCGCACAAGATCATAGGTAAGCCCCATAGCAGCACCAAGAAATATACTTATTAGTAGCATACTTAATTGAATATGTATCATACCTACTTGAACATTCTCCCTAAAACCTTTGATGCAGTTTTTCCCGGACTACGTTCCTCGGTGTAAACCATACTGTCTATCCTACCCTCAAATTCAAGCTCTCCTTTATCTACGTCAAGGCTAATAACGTGGAGTTCACAACCTCTGATAGTTAGTCTTCCTTGCTCAGTAGAAAGCTTTACCTCCTCAGGCGCAAAGGCAATGACATCTTTTATTCCATTTAAGTTTCCCTTATGTCTATTTATTATATTCAAGCTGTGTAGTTTTGAATTTTGCGAGTTATCCATATACTTACCTCCCGCATTAGGCACTAACATATATACTATTATATGAGTACTTAGCAGAAAGTATTACCTATGGTTTTAGAGATACTTGTACATCTCTTTTGCATCTTCCTTCTTTGTGCTATCAGCTATCATAGTAACCTCTGCTTTAACAGTTTTGTTACCGAAAGCTATTTCTATTACGTCCCCTACTTTTACATCATATGACGCCTTAACTACCTTGCCATTAACCTGTACTCTTCCCGCATCACAAGCTTCATTGGCAACAGTTCTTCTCTTTATAAGTCTTGATACTTTTAAATACTTGTCTAATCTCATACTATTCTCCTTTATCAATTATAGAATAATCATACTATCTATTTGTATTTATATATGCTTATATACTAACAAAGGCTACCGCACACTAGCGCGATAGCCCTTAATGTTATATATCCGATGTGGATTAGTTAACAGAATCCTTTAAAGCCTTACCAGCCTTGAACTTAGGAGACTTTGAAGCAGCGATCTTCATAGTCTCGCCAGTTCTAGGATTTCTACCCTCTCTTGCTGGTCTCTCAGCAACTTCGAAAGTACCGAAACCAACTAACTGAATCTTCTCGCCCTTCTTTAACTCAGCAGCAACTGTATCAGTGAAAGCCTTAAGTACCTTCTCTACCTCAGTCTTCTTCATGCCAGTCTTCTCAGCCATGCTTGTAACTAATTCATTCTTGTTCATCTTATATTCCTCCTATAAATACAAAAGTTTTTTGATTACTCATATTCAAGTCTTTTCAGTAATCCCCTTGTAAATGTGACATTCTATAAATGCCCTGCATTTATTTATACTCTTTTAGCCATTATTTGTCAAGCAAAATACTACTGAAAATAACCAACTTTTGAATTTTTTCTGGTTAAAGTAGGTTAATTTAGCCCTCCATTTGCTTTCCGAGGAAATTAGCAGCTATTACAGCAGCCTTTTGTTCTGCTTCTCCTATAGCCTTATCTCCCTCACGACTCAACAAAATTACTGCTCCTATAGCATCACCTTCACAGATAATTGTCTGGACTATCTGTCCCGTATATTCATTCTCCCCATTTCCCAGGATTTTAATGAATTTTTTCTCGCCTTTTCTAGCCATTATAGCTTCTCTATCATTGATAGCTTCCTCTAGCTCACGATGCAAGCTTTTTCCTAAGAGTTCCTTCTTAGGCAATCCTGCTACCGCAATTATCTGGTCCCTGTCGCTGACACATACACCACAACCTAAAATCTGTGATGTTGCCTCTACATACTGCTGTGCAAAATTACTTAATTCACCTATAGGAGAATACTTTTTTAAAATTATCTCTCCGTCCTTGTCTGTAAAAATTTCAAGAGGATCGCCTTCTCTTATGCGAAGCACCCTTCTAATCTCCTTCGGAACCACAACTCTTCCAAGGTCGTCTATACGTCTAACAATTCCTGCTAATGTCAAGCACTTTTTGCAAAAAATTATGAACTTTTTTTGCAACCGTTTCAGTATCAAATACTGAATATCATTTACTGCTCATGTCACTGTGATGTCATATTTGATTTTATTGTTCAAGTGATACTGA
>JAGAKD010000252.1 GCA_017625815.1 Lachnospiraceae bacterium
GATGTGATATATCCAATAGACGATGTGTATGCTTTGCAAAGCTACGAAGAATATAAGGATGATATGTATCGCTTTATCAAAGATAATTGGGATAAAATTGTAAATGGAGAGATGATAGATCCTATAAGCGAATACAAACTGAGCATAAATACAAATCCATTTGCGTGGATGTATGATACAAAGTTAGTTAATTTGTCTTTGAATGAAGAGGGGAAGATTAAACCTATAAAAAAATTTTTGGACAAAGTGTATGAGGATTCATATCTAAATCTATTAGAAGATATGGAGAATGTTATAAATAAACATAAAGGAAGGGTTATTATAGCAATAAGTGGTGAAAAAACGTACATTGGAAAATTTGAGACATGTAAGGTCGCACCTAATTGGGAACTTACATTGGTTGACTGGGATGGTTGTAGAGTTACTATAGATGATGAATTTGCACATTATTTTATATTTAGAAAGTAGGTGGATTGATATGCCGTTAATGATTAAAAATAGTCTAGAAGAAAAGAAAGATCCTAGAGATTTGGTTGGGAAATATAATAAAGAAATAGCAAAAAAAATTAATAATTCTATAAATGAGGTGATCAAGGAAAGTAGATTTGACTCCATAATTTATAGTATAAAAAGTGAGATTGATGACATTGTTGGTTCTGTTGAGAATGAAATAAGATGTATGAGTGGTGAAGAGAGACTGGATTTAACCCCTATGAGACTGAATGTCAGCGCAGATGATATGTGTTTGATGAGAGAATTTATTGAGAATAACAAAGAAGATATTCTAAGTGGTTTTATATCAGATGTAGTAGGTGAATTTAAGGCAGATATGGAAGATAAAACATATTTGACTGGATTATATAAGAAGTTAAAGAAGTTGGAAAAAGCCACCAGTCTTATAAACGAAGGGATAAAAGAATGTGTAGAGCGTTTGGCTTCTACATATTATACTCCAAGGCTAGAGGAACTTGAGGAAGAAATAAACAAGTATAAAGGCAAAACAGCAATGGTTGTTGTGGATGATGCGACCTATGTTGGCGAGCTAATATGCTGTAGTATATCTCCGTGGAAATTCACCATAAAGGATAAGACTGGAAAAGAAATTGAGTTTAAGGACAAGCTAGGGCGATATATGATTAAATAATGTAATATTTTATTTTCAAAATCCGTTTATCTGTACACTAAAATATTGTATAATTGTACAAGACTATTACAAGAGAGTTTACATATATACGGAGGTTACATATGTCCTTACAATTTATTCTTGGAGCATCTGGCTCAGGCAAATCATATTATATGTACAATAGAATAATCAAGGAATCTATAGATAATCCAGATATCAATTATATTCTTCTTGTTCCAGAGCAGTATTCCCTTGCTTTACAGAGGAAGATGGTTATGCTACACCCAGCAGGGGGAAGTATGAACATAGATGTTATAGGTTTTAACAGATTATCCTACAGAGTGTTTGATGAGCTTTCTATTAAGCCTGCTAAGGTGCTAGAGGATTTTGGTAAGTCTATGCTTATAAGGCAGGCTGCTGGAGCAATACGTGATAAGTTGAGTATATACGGTGGCAACCTTGATAAGCCTGGTTTTATAGATGAGATTAAGTCCCTTATGTCCGAGTTTTACCAGTATGGTCAGACTAAGGATAGCCTTGATGGTGTGATACAAAGCCTAGAAAGTACTGGTGATGATTTGCTTCGTATGAAGCTTCAGGATATTGGGCTTATTATGAAGGCCTTTGAGGATAGAATCAAAGAAGAATATATAGTGGCAGAGCAGCTTACAGAGCTCCTTTATGCAAATATAAGCCGTTCTAAGCTTATAGCTAACAGTGTTATATGTTTAGATGGATTTACAGGCTTTACGCCTATACAGCTTAAGGTTATAGAGGAGCTTATTTGTCATGCCAAAAAAGTATATACAATTCACACTATAGATAGAGCATTTTATGATAAAAGTGTAGTGGAGGAGCATGAGCTATTTTATCTCACTAAAAATACTATAGGCAAACTTGGCAAAGTGGCGGATAGATGTCAGGTTAATATTGAACCGGATATATTTATTGATGGTGAGGTTAGCAGATGGGATAACCAGGAGCTAATAGCTCTTGAAAAAAATCTTTTTAGATATCCTTATAAAAAGTATATGAATGAGGTTTCTAATATTCATATAACCGCCTATGACAATCCAAGACGTGAGCTTATGGGGATTGCGGAGCATATTAAGAGATTAGTCATAGAGGAGGACTATAGATACAAGGATATAGCAGTTATCACTGGAGATTTAGAGGGCCTTATTACCTATGTGGATCAGCTTCTTCCTATGTATGATATTCCTTATTTCCTTGAT
Source organism: Lachnospiraceae bacterium (assembly GCA_017625815.1). Classification (GTDB taxonomy): domain Bacteria; phylum Bacillota; class Clostridia; order Lachnospirales; family Lachnospiraceae; genus Coprococcus_C. Next base: position 2,359 of record JAGAKD010000252.1, read on the forward strand.
TACAGCAGACCAATTAAGAATAATCCATATATAGACGCTATATCTTATCTTTTTAGAATGATTGAGGACAGCTTTAGCTATGACAGTGTGTTTGCTTTTCTTAAGTCTGGGGTAGTACCTTCTATTACCTATGATGCTGTAGAGGAACTTGAGAATTATGTACTAAAGAGAGGTATACGAGGATATAAACTTTGGTGTAAGGATTGGGATGAGGTTGTAGAAGAAACTAGACAAGCATTCGTTGACATCATTACTCCATTCTATGAAAAGGTTACAGCTAAGGATTCATCTGTAAGAGATTATGTTGATGCACTGGTTGAGCTTATGGAAGTGTTAGGATACGAGGCAGGCCTTGAAGATGCTAAAGGCTTGTATGCTAAATTGCTGGCAGTTCTTGAAAAAATGAAAGAGATAATGGGTTCTGAAAATGTGAGCATTGGCGAATTTTCAGAACTTGTCGACTTGGGGCTTAAGGATATTTCCTTGGGGATGATTCCAGCAAAGCTTGATATGATTACTGTTGGTGATATCACTAGAACAAGACTTGAGGATGTAAAGGTATTATTTATTCTTGGTGTTAATGATGGGGTTATTCCTAAGAAGTCTAATCCGCCACAAATAATTAGCGATAGGGAAAAGGAAACCTTAGAAGCAATTGGATTTGAACTTGCCCCTACTGAAAAGATGAATGCATTTATAGAGCAGTTCTATCTCTATATCAATATGACTAAGCCGTCGGATAAGCTATATCTTTCTTATGCTAATATGAGTAGTGATAATGAAGCTATGCGACCTTCGTATATTTTGAATAGAATTAAAAATATTTTTCCAAAGCTTACTATTGTTGTAGATAATGGGATTTCTATATTCAACAGTACACCTAAGTCTAGTTTGGAAAATTTCATAACAGGCATGCAAAAGCTTTTGACCGGAGATGATTCAGATGCAGAAAATACACTTAGCCTATATCAAGTGTATCAGAATATGGGATATAAAGATGTGGTAGACAGGGTATTTGATGCTATGAGCTATAACAATATACCAGATAATCTGTCAGAGGAGGTTAGAAGCCTAATAAAACTTAATCTGGCATCTCTTTCTGTATCTAGATTAGAGAAGTATGCCAATTGTGCCTATGCATACTTTTTACAGTATACTCTTGGGTTGCAGGAGCGACAAGTGAAGGAAATAGATAACAGAGATATTGGAAACATACTTCATTTTGCTATGGAGAGGTTATATCGTCATGTGCATGACAATATGGATAATGACTGGAGTCAGGTTGATGATGCAAAAAGAGATGCATTGGTAGAGGATTTTGTTGATAGAGCTTATGAACAGGAGTACAGTGGTAAGATAATAGATGAAGGAAAATACGAATATCTTCGTGTCGCCTTAAAAAGAATTGGTAAACGTACGGCAAAGGTGCTTACTAGCATAAATGACACTGAAAATCTTGTTCCAAAGTATTTCGAATATAGATTTAAAAAGGAACTTGAACTTTCTGATGGTACAATTATGTCCCTAAGAGGAATTATAGATAGAGCAGATATTTACTACTCTAAGGAAGAAAATGAGCTTAAACTTAGAATTGTGGATTATAAGTCTGGAAATCACGATTTTAAGATAAATCAGCTCTATGAGGGCTTGCAGCTCCAGCTTTCTGTTTATATGAATATAATGCTTGAATTTATGAGAGAAAATCAGAAAAAATCAGAAAGTGAGACAGCTGAAGTAATACCTGAGGGTATGTATTATTATCAGATGAAGGACCCATATGTTAAGGGGGAAAACATTGATAAGGCAGAGGCGAAAAGAGAAAAAGAATTAAGACTAAAGGGTCTTGGGGCAGAAGATAGAGAATACTTTACCAATGTAACAGATTTTGCTATGGAAAAGACTAAGGAATTAGCAGAAAGTATAATTGGTGGAGATATTAGTAAGACACCTATGAAACAGGGCAGTAAGATAGCCTGCGAGTATTGTAAATTTTCTTCTGTTTGTAGGTTTGATGCCAAGAACGGAAGTAACTCTTATAGTTATCCAAAATTCAAGGATTCCGACAAGGATAAAGTTTATGAAAAAATAAAAGATAAGATAGGAGGTGCGGCAGATGCCATGGACTAAAGAACAAGAAAATGCTATATATGCAAGAGACTGTAGTGTATTAGTTTCTGCCGCTGCAGGTTCAGGTAAAACCGCTGTTTTAGTTGAACGTATATTATCAAAAGTCCTAGATGAGGATAATCCAGTAGATGTAGATGAATTTCTTGTAGTTACATTTACTAAGGCTGCTGCTGCACAAATGCGTGACAAGATTGCTGCAAAGATTGAAGCTGAGTTAGAAAAACAGCCTGATAATCAGCATTTAATCAAGCAGATGACATTGGTGAATAGAGCAGATATAACAACCATTGATAGCTTTTGTCTTCGTATAGTTAAGGAAAATTTCAGTCTGCTTGATATAGATTCTACCATCAACATCGGCGATAACGGTATGATGGAGCTAATTAAGGCTGATGTTTTGGAGGAGCTTTTTGAGGAAAAATATAAGTCCAACAAGGATGCTGGTGAGTATGTGGATTTTTATACGTTGGTTGATATATTCTCAGGGGATAAGACGGACGAGGATTTAAAGGAGCAGATACTCAAGGTTTATAAGGTTGCTTCTAGTTATCCAGTACCATCAGAATGGCTTTCTTTGGCAAAAAAGGCTCTTATGGTAGAAACGGAAGAGGAATTTAATAAGCTTAATTGGGTTAACTCGATTATAGATATAGTGAGAAGTCGTGGAAATGAGGCTTTGGAATTAGTAAGACTTGCCAAGGACATTTGTGCAATGCCTGCTGGACCTGACAAAAATTATGATATGATTTGTGAGGAAGAGGAGGCTATAGAAGCTATAACTAAGGTTGCAAGCTATAGCGATGTAAAAAAGGCAACCAATATATCCTGGGGAAGATTAAAGCCTTGCAAGGGTGATTCCTATGATCAAGATTTGTATAAAGAGTTAAAAGAGCTTAGGGATAATTACAAGGAATTAGTGAAGAAATCTAATTTATTCAATGGAGAGCTTGATGACATTATATTAGAGCTAAAAAGCATTGGAAAGTATCTGATACCATTTATAGAGCTTGTTGAGGAGTTTTCAGATAGATATATGAAGACTAAGCTTGCTAAGAAGCTGCTTGAATTTTCTGATATAGAACATTATGCATATTCACTTGTGTGTGCAGGATATGATGATTCTGGAAAAGCCATACCGACAGAGGTTGGTAGAAAAATTGCTGAAAGATACAAAGAAATATATATAGACGAATATCAAGATAGTAATTTTCTTCAAGAGCATATACTCACATCTGTGTCAGGGTACTATAGGGACGAACCTAATATGTTTATGGTAGGTGACGTAAAGCAGAGTATATACAGATTTCGTATGGCAAGACCTGATTTGTTTTTATCAAAGTATGAGAGCTTTTTGGATAAGGGCAAGGAGATTAAGATTGAGTTAAAGAATAATTTCCGTTCAAGAGCTGTTGTCTTAAATACTACTAATTTTTTCTGCTATCAGCTTATGGGTGCTGACTTAGGTGGTATTGAATATAATCAAGATATTGCACTTGTACCAACTAAAGAATACCCTGAGCCAGAAGCTTTTGTGGCAGACAAGATAAGTACTACAACAGATATACTTCTCATTGATGGTAATCTAGAGGATGAGGATAGTGCCAACATATCTGATGAAGAAAAGGATGTTGCCAAGTTCAACCTAGAGGCAAAAGTGGTGGCAAGTAAAATAAAAGAGCTTACTAACGAGAAAACGGGTCAATATGTCTTAGATGAGGAGACTGGTGAATATAGGTTAGCTCAGTATAGGGATATAGTTATTCTTGCGAGAAGCATAAAGGGTTTTGGTGAAGTGTTTTATAACGAACTTATGGCAGCAGTTTTGCTTTCCCCTATGGGCTCCTTGACAGAAAATGAACTTGCCATAGTGTGCGATTATAACGTTAAACATGGCAATAAAAAGTTATCTCTATATGACAAGTGTTTGTATTTTATAGAGAAAAGAGAGGATGCATTAAGTCAAAAACTAAAAAGAATAATTGATATAATATTATCTCTCAAGGAATCGAAAAAAAGTCTTAATATATCTGAGCTTATTTGGCGTGCTCTTGATATGACTGGATATTATTATTACGTAGCGGCTATGCCACAGGGAGAAAAAAGAAAAGCTAACCTTAATATTCTCTTAGAAAAAGCTAGAACCTATGAGGACGGATATTACAAGGGATTATTTAATTTCCTTCGTTATATTGAGAAGATAAAGGTTAATGACGGGGATTTTGGTGAGGCCAATATCTTATCTGATGATGAAAATGTAGTTCGTATTATCAGTATGCATAAGAGTAAAGGCCTGGAATATCCTATTGTATTTGTATCTGGTCTTGGTAAGCGTTTTAATATTAAAGATTCAAATAATATGATGGTTATACATAGCGATTCTTATCTTGCTGCACCTATGGTAGATAAAGAAGCAAGGTATATGAAGGATGGTTGTGTTAAGGAGTGTTTCAAGGAAGTAATAAGGCTGGATGGAAGAGCAGAGGAGCTTAGAGTTTTATATGTGGCCCTTACTAGAGCAAAGGAAAAGCTTATTCTAACTGCTTGTGATAAGGGTATAACTGGTTATATGTCTAGTTTAAATATAGCAACTTCAGAGGGCAATCTAATACCATATAGCCTACGTTCTGCAAATATTTCTAGTTTTATTAAGCTGATACTTGGAGCTATGGTAAGGTATGATGAATTAAAAGAAAAATTTGAGGTTGATGGATTAATTAACATATACAATTATTCCTATGAGGATGCTCTTGCTTGCAAGTTTGTAACAGATGTAAAACATAAGACAGACGTAGAGGGCTTGCGTGTTATGGCAGAGACAAAAGCTTGGGATGAAGTGTGTGAGGCTGTAAAAAATAACTTTGATTTTACATACGCTTATGCTTCGAATATTGAGATGAATAGCAAAATGTCTATATCTGATATTAAGAAAATGAAAGCTTATGATGGTGAGAAATACGATATAGCTGAAAATGTATTTTCGGATAAGGAGTCTGATTATGAAGAGCAGACTACTAGCGTAATCAGGCTTTCAGGTGCAGAAAGAGGAACAATAATACACAAATTTATGGAGCTTCTTAATTTTGCAAGCTATGATATGGTGGGCGATTCTTCGGACCAAAGAATAATCGAAAAACTTAATGAATTTAAATCCAGGTTGGTTGAGGATAAGTTCCTGTCTGAAGAAGAGTTAGAGGCTGTTAACCCTTGGAAAATAAGGAGGATGCTTAGCTCAAATCTAGGCTCTCGTATGATAAAGGCAGATACCTTAGGAAAGCTAAAAAAGGAACAGCAATTTTCGGCTGGAATTAAGGTTTCCGATATATATGAGGATATTGCTGAAGGTCCGGGCGAAGATGTGGTTGTAGTTCAAGGTATCATAGATGCATTCTTTTATGAGGATGATGATATTGTGGTTATGGACTACAAGACAGATAGGGCTTCTGAGGAGGAACTTATTCTTAGATATAAGGCACAACTTGATTATTACAGTGATATCTTAGAACGACTAACCGGAAAAAGGGTAAAGGAAAAAATTATATATTCCTTTTATAACGATAATGAGATACAATTATAGAATGTAATTAAGATACGGAGGAAATATTATGGCAAGAACAGCTAACGAAACAGAAGGTTTATCATTACTTGGCAATCAGGGCGTGAAGTATCCTTCAGATTATTCAGCAGATATATTGGAGACATTTGTAAACAAACATCCTGACAATGATTACTTTGTAAAGTTTAACTGTCCTGAGTTTACAAGTCTTTGCCCAATTACAGGGCAGCCAGATTTTGCAACTATATATATATCATATGTACCAGAAACCCTTATGGTTGAAAGTAAATCCTTAAAGCTTTATTTATTTAGCTTCCGTAATCACGGAGATTTTCATGAGGATTGTGTTAATATTATCATGAAGGATTTGATTAAGCTTATGGACCCTAAGTATATTGAGGTGTGGGGTAAGTTTACTCCTCGTGGCGGTATTTCTATAGATCCATACTGCAATTATGGTAAGCCTGGTACTAAGTGGGAGCAAGTGGCTTATGATAGACTTGTCCACCACGATTTATATCCTGAAAAGGTAGACAACAGATAATATGAATTATGATGAGATTGTAGACGAGATAATTAATATTCCTAGGTTTTCAAGTGGTGTAAACAAATCTGGAAAGGATAATTTACTTAAGGTTATGGAACAGCTTGGAAATCCACACAAGGCGACTAAGTCTATACATATAGCTGGAACCAATGGAAAAGGTTCTACAGCTAGATTTGTTATGGACATTCTTGCAGCAAAAGGATATTCTGTAGGCATTTTTACATCTCCGCATTTAGTGAGAATAAACGAGAGAATAGGGATAGCTACATTACAGGATGACAGAAAAAAAAATCTGGTTAAGGATATATCAGATGAAGATTTTGTTTGTTGCTATAATTTAATAAAAGAAGCGGTGGATATTGTTCAAAGTAATGGCGGATTGCATTTGTCATTTTTTGAGTTTATATTTGCTATGGCTACGGTTTATTTTTTTAAGAAGGGACCGGACTATGTTATATATGAGACTGGACTGGGCGGACGATTAGATGCCACCAATATTTTAGAGCCTGAGATAACTGCCATAACCTCTATTGGTTTAGACCATACGGATTATCTTGGGGATACCATTGAAAAGGTGGCGGCAGAAAAGGCGGGAATTATTAAACATAAAATTCCAGTTGTTTATTGTACAGGAGACGAAGCTGCTGATAAGGTTATATTAGATAGAGCTACAGAGCTTGGTTGTAAAGAGATAAATGTCGCAAAAACAGATTATATAATATATGAAATCACTAACAAAACCATTGATTTTTCAATGGTTAATAGGTATTATAGATACCATCACTTAAAGCTTTTTGTTGGTGGGGCTACCTATCAGGTAAACAATGCTATAACAGCTATTGTTTTATGTAACACATTGTTTTCTGAAGTGGGATGCATTGACCAGGATATTATCCAACTTGCTTTAGATAATTTCTATTGGCCAGGGCGAATGGAGGCTATCCACCCAAATGTTATCCTAGACGGAGCTCATAATCTTGATGCCATTAATAGATTTACAGAATGTGTTGTAGATGGATATGGTGATAAGGAAGTCAATTTATTGTTTGCTGTGGCAGGTGATAAGGACTATGGCCCTATGATTGATATGCTATGCCAGGAGTTAAGCCTTAAAAGTATATGGGTCACATCAATTAATTCCAAAAGAGGAATATCCTCTGAGTATATAGCAGACATTTTTAGAAAGACAATAAAAAAGCAAGGAAAAAAGACAGAGGTTTTCTATGACGACAGTATTGAGAATGCATTTTCTCAGGCCTTTGAGTTGGTTAAGGAGACTGATGATATACTATTTTGTGTAGGCTCCCTTTATCTTATAGGAAGTATAAAGGAGATTGCCCAGGAGGTACTTGTATGATTAATTTTGAAGAAGAACTTAGTAGATTTGCGCCTATACCTGAGGTTAGTCAGGCGGAGGAAGCTATATATAACAATGATTTGAGAGATATAAGTGACATTGTTTCTCAGATAACTAGTGAGATAAAGGATGCTCATTCGGGGATGCAGCCATCTATGGCAGGAAGGATAAGGAGATAGTTGTATGGCTACCAAAAGACCAGTACTTTGCCCACATTGTGGTGCACAGGTTAAGAAAAATGGATATTGTTCAGCTTGCTATATGCCGCTTAATGTCCTGAAGAAGGCTTATAATACTTCAAACTATCATTATAATATAGGCTATGACAAGGCTGTGGCTAGAGACTTATCAGGAGCTATAGAGTCTTTAAATACATCTCTTCGATATAACAAAAAAAATGTTATGACAAGAAATCTTTTGGGATTGATATATTATGAGATGGGTGAGGTTGTTATGGCGCTAAGTCATTGGGTTATAAGTGCAAACTACATGCCCAATAATAATATAGCCACTAAGTATATCAAAGAATTAAGACAGGATCCCACTAGACTTGATAATGTTGATCAAATAGCTAGAAAATATAATGCAGCATTGACATATGCACACAATGGGGATTATGACTTGGGTGTAATTCAACTTAAGGCTATTCTTAAGGAAAATCCTCACTTTGTAAAGGGATACTTATTGCTAGCACTTCTTCATATTAGAACTAACAATTATGAGAATGCAAGAACGACATTGCGTAGAGTATTAAAGATAGATAAGACCAATCCACTAGCTATCAGATATTTGCATGAGATGGGTGACACTGACGAAAATATTTTTAAAATGAGAATGCAGTCTGTTGAGGATGATGGACTTTTTGATGAGGATTATATGAGTGAGGTTTCTGTTACTGTGGAAGGTGATACAGTAATAGAAGGGGCAAACAAGAAGATGCTCAAGGAGTACAAGGCAAGAACAAGACAAACAACAGTTAAGACTGGAGAGTTTGGTGAGGTTAATTTTGCAAGATATTCAGGCTTTTATGTATTGGTTGGTTTAGTGCTTGGAGTACTTGTTCTTTCTTTCTTAATTGTGCCATATCAAAAGAAAAAGGCAAGAGGTGAAAGTGATAAGCTTATAGAGTCCTATAGCGAAGAGTTAGCGGCAAAGAATTCAGAGATACAAGCCCTAAATCTTGAACTTCAATCTGTATATAGTCAACTGGAAACTGAACTTGCTACTGGGGAAGAAGGTAGCCAGATGCCAGATTACTCACAAATACAGCATGGAATGTCAGTTGAAGATGTACAAGATATGATAGATAACGAATAATATACAAAAGAACCATTTTGGTAATACACGAAAGAAAGCGAAGCGTAAAGTTTCGCTTTCTTTTATTTTGCAAAAAATTATAAGGAGTGTAGGTATGAAAAGTTATGAAGTTAGCAATGGAGTAATGATTTATTATCTCCCAAAGGAGCTTGATCATTATGCTGCAGAAAAAATTAAGAAGAAAAGTGAATTGGTATTTAGAGAAGAAGACATTAAATATTTAATATTTGATTTTAATAATACAGTTTTTATGGATAGCTCTGGTATAGGTTTAATAACTGGTAGATTTAGAAAGGTACACGATAAAGGCGGAAATGTATATGCAATTAATGTAAAACCTACTATTGATAAGATTTTAAATATGTCAGGGATATATAGAATCTTATCCAAAAGGGAAAATAAAGAGGAAATAATAAGTGAAATGATAGAAGGAGGGTACTATGAATAATACTAACGAAATGCTTGTGGAATTTAAAAGTGCTGCACTTAACGAAAGCTTTGCAAGAATGGTGGTGGCAGCATTTATAACCAGTACAAATCCAACACTTGAAGAGGTATCTGATGTGAAAACTGCGGTGTCAGAAGCAGTTACAAATTCTATTATTCATGGTTATGAGAGTAAGGATGGAGTAATAAAAATTAAAGCGAAAATAGAGGGGAGAAGTATATATATTGAAATTATTGATGAGGGCAAAGGTATAGAGAATGTAGAAAAGGCTATGGAACCTCTATTTACAAGTAAGCCAGAGGAGGAACGCTCGGGTATGGGTTTTTCTTTTATGGAAGCTTTTATGGATAAGCTTGTTGTCGAGTCTACATATGGAAAAGGAACAATTGTGAAAATGTGGAAGGAGATAGGGGTATTAAACCACCATTATGAATAAATGAATGATATGAAACTATTTGAACTTGCGAAAAATGGTGACAAGGAAGCAAAGGAAAAGATAGTTTCGGAAAATACAGGACTTGTGTGGTGTATTGCAAAACGATTTATGGGAAGAGGATATGACTTAGAAGAAATATATCAGATAGGCTGTATAGGCTTACTGAAGGCTATAGATAGGTTTGATATGACATATGAGGTTAAGTTCTCCACCTATGCAGTTCCGCTTATATCAGGGGAAATAAAAAGATTTTTAAGAGATAACGGAATTATAAAGGTGTCTAGAATATTAAAGCAAAATGGATATGTAGTAAGTCAGGCGCGAGAAAAGCTGGCAAATAAATATGGAAGAGAGGCTACGATTGAGGAGCTTTCTGCAGAAACAGGAATCACCATGGAGGATATTGTCCTTGCTACTGAGGCAAATAGGGAAGTGGAATCTATATATCAAACGGTATATGGACATGATGGCAAGGAAATGTATCTGATGGACAAGATACCAGATGAGGAGGATGAAATAGCAGCGGACAAAATGTACAATAGACTGCTTATTGAACAAGGGCTTAACTCCTTGGATGCAAAGCAGCAAAAGCTTATTACAATGAGATACTTTGAAGATAAAACTCAGACAGAGGTTGCAAAGATATTAGGGATAAATCAGGTACAAGTAAGTAGAATGGAGAAAAAATTATTACAACTTATGCGAAAAGCTATTGACAATAAATCGAACTAAGAGTACAATAAACGATAATATAGTATAAAATACGATATAAAAGTATATATATCGAAATATAAGTACGAAAAACATACTTGAAGTTTGAGGGGTTTATGGGTGCACGTAAGAAGATTGCTTTGGAGCAGTTTAATCGTGACAATATTGTAGCGGCAGCAAAGGAGCTATTTGAAACCAAAGGTATAGAGAAGACCACTATGGATGATATAGCGAAGCATGCTGATTATAGTAAGTCCACGATATATGTATATTTCAAAAGCAAGGAAGACATTTACAACTCAATAGTAAGAGACTATCTGGATATATTGACCGGTGAACTTGAGCTTTGTGTTAGCAACGCTAATGATTTTGAATCTAGCTATTATGGCCTTTGTAATTGCTTGGTTAGATTTGAAGAGAAGTATCCACAGTATTATGCAAGTCTTATGGGTGAAGGTAAGATGACCAATAGTAAGAAGGACGGTAGCTTCTTTGATACGGACATGAGAGAAAAACTTGAGAAGCTTATCGAACAATTACTAGAGAAGGGGTTATGCCAAGAGGACATAAGAGAGGATTTGGAGCTTCAGCCAACGGTTTTATATGTATGGTCAGCCATAAGTGGAATTATTCAAGTGGCTGAGAGACAGCGAGAGGGATTAGACATAAGACTGAACATGAGTAAGGAAGAATATTTGAGATATTCTTTTAGAACGTTTTATGAGTCGTTAGTCAGGAGGTAGCAATGATTTTTACCAATGAGACAAGGAAGTCTAAGAATATAGGTAAGAGTGAACATCTTATTTATTATGTTTCTGATATGGAAGAACTTCCAGCTACAGGACATTTCCGTAAAATGGACGCTGGAAGAGAGATAGCTATGCATATATGTAGAGGTCTAGGTAATACTACACTTAAAAAATACACAGAATATGAAGGTGAACGTATAGAGGCAGAAAGTGTAGGTATTGTTTTTCCAACTCATATGTGGGGAATATCTCTTGCAGTGTATTCTTTTTTGAAGCATCTTAGAATTTCTAAAGGAACCTATGTGTATGCTGTGGTTGTAGGAGAAAGTTTATCCGGTAGCGTTGACGCTACATTGGGAAAGCGTATTAGTTCAGTAGAGAGATTCAATAGAATATTTGCAGAAAAAGGCTTTGGCGATGAGAACAATATTTTTATGCGCTGTATAGATTTCAAGAGAGATTACGATACAACAGAAGAGTCTCTTAGAGGTGTAAAAGATAATATAGTTAGACTTGAAACCATTTTAGAGGGATTGTTGTTCTATAGTATAGAGAGTATGAAGACGGGAGAGTTCCTTGAAGATGTATCGGTTTATACACCTAAGGCAGTTGGGCTTGAGGATATGTACATACCAGCTATCAAGCCAGAGGAGAATATTGTAGATAGAACTGTTGAACGTAGTAGATTAAGCAATGTTTTTCTGGATGAAGCCATGTTGTCAGGAGTGAGATTATGCCGGGTTATGTAATGCACCTTGCTGTGGCAGAGAGAATTATTAAGTTATGTAATATTAACTGTGATGAGGTTGCTAATAGCATACGTATTGGTAGTATAATCCCAGATACAAAAAAAGGTGACAATAAAAAAGAAAGTCATTTTTGGACAGATGATAATTTCAAAGAATTTGTCAGAATACCGTCTGTAGAAGATTTTCTTAAAAAATATAGCACTAGATTAAGTAATCCATATGTTTTTGGGGTTTATGCTCATCTATATTTGGATTACATATTTGTTAGTGAGTATTGGAAAAAACATTTCTCTTTCATGGATAATTATATGAGAGAGGCCACACTCTTTAATGAAGTAGATATGGTTAAAATGTTACAAGAGGATAGAGTGGTTACAAGAAAAGAGTTCTTTTCCTCTGAAATGTATTATGGAGATTATGATAGACTGAACAGTTATATCATATCCAAATATAATATAAAGGCTCCAGAATTAACAGAGCAGATAAAGCAAGATTCTACTATTATAAGCGAAGTTTGTTTTGCTGAAGTGGAAGATATATTAAGAGATATGATTGGTTTTGTAGATAAATCAGACAAGGATATCTCATATCCACAGACAAAAGTATTCAACTTAGAAGAACTAGAAGCACTAATAGAGGAAGTGTCACAAAGACTTGTTACAGTATACAAAGCCAATAATTAAAAGGTTCAAGATATTAGCTGTATATATTGTAAACCCTTTGCGAATGTCGGTACTTAATGAATAAAAAACTATGGTATTAAATTTTATAATACCATAGTTTTTTATGAATTTAGTACCGCTACTTGAGCAACGGAGCGAGAGCGTGTTTACTAATATATACAGCTAATATCTTGAACCTAGCAAATATGTATGATTTACAAGTGATATAATAGTTTTTGTAATCGTCTATCTATTATTACTCTTAATCTCATCCACAATAGGATCAATCTGGTCAATAATATTAGCCATATCCTCGTAGATTAAATTCTTCTTAGTAATATCCCTTGAAAGGGTATTAACATTCTCAGCTACACCGACATAGCTTTCCTTAGCGTTTTCAACATCTTCTTGAATCTGGTCAGCAGCTTCGTTACAGTCATCTACAAAAGCTGCGATAGCCTTTTGAACTTCGATAACTCCACTAACAGAATCCTTTATGTTATTGAAAAGTACATTGGTCTGAGCAACCTGTTCCTGTTCTTGAACTAACATCTGGTTAGCTGCCTCCATAGAAGAGTTAAGGTTGGCTGCATCTTGCTTTAAGGTAGTCATGTTAATGTTAACTGTATCAACCAATTTTTTAATCTCTGCAGAAAGTGAGCTTACCTCGGAAGCAACTACGGCAAATCCAAGACCATGCTCGCCTGCTCTAGCAGCTTCAATAGAAGCATTGAGAGAGAGCATGTTAGTTTGATTAGCAATTCCAATAATTCCGGCCATGGTTTCTTGTATATCATCAAATGTCTTCTGGAAATTGCCAAGAACTTCAATAACTTTTTCAAAGTCGGCAATAACATTAGCGGAGCTTTCCTGAACGCTTTCTACGTTTTCACTTGCTTGGGAAGTAGCATCTAAAACTTCATTTACACTTCCTTCAATCTGTGAAGAAACATCAACAATGTTATTTACTTTTACCTTGATGGTATCCATACCTTCAGCAACTCTGTCGGATTGTTCTAGAATTGTTTCGAAGGAATCTTGGATAGCTGTTATCTGTTGAGCTGTGTTAATTTCCTCTTGGATAAGAGCTTTTCTAGTGTCCTTTAAACATCTGGACATATAAGAGATAGGGTAGAGGCTTTCCTGCAATGCTACACCTGTTTCGGTTTCGAGAGGTACAGCGTGAGTTTCGTATTTTTTCTTGAACATATTGGCCTCCTTACTCAAATGCTACCAGTACAAGTGTCTGGTTCATATGTTGTGTGTTGTATTGCTGACCATCTCCAACGTGCCCAGCATATGTGGCAACTGAAGACATATCAGAAATATATTCATCAAGATATTCTTCTTTTGTAAAGAGCTTGATACGATTAGTGCTATCAAAAGAAAGAAGGAAGGAGGTTCTTCCTGAAAAGCCTTTGATGTTGCTTCTAGTCTCTTGATTGATGGCCTTGTAATCTCCAAGCTGCATAATATAAATACTGTCGTTATCGTTTATAGTTTTACCATTAAACATAACACCGTTAAGGTCTAAGGAATTGGTTGATATAAGATATATATCATCTCCCAAAACACGACCTAAAGGATTGTTAATCATATTCTCAACTATATCATCTTTTTCCACGCCGGTAGTATCTGCATATACTTCAAAGGCTGGTGTGCCATCAAGCTGGAATAAAGTCTTAGTATTAGTATCTACTAATGTTGCAAAATGTGGACGAGGGCTAAGTGTTTCGTATATGTTCTCTTTTGAAACATTGATACGACCTGCATTATTTTTAACAAAAGCATAAACACAGCTTTTTTTGTACATTACACCATTGTATATAACAGCAGGCTGCTCACCCAGGGGAGCACCATAAGATGTACCTCCTGCAAGAGAAATATTATATCTGTTTAAAACTGAGTTCATTGTAGAAATAGTTTTCTCTTCGTTGTTAGTAATGAATTCTAAGCATACTGTGTTATCAGCAGAACCCTCAAGAGCTCTTAAGTCGTTTTCAAAATCCTTAATATATGTAATAGGTGATTTTGTTGTGTCTTTTATGATGCCTGTTGTTACAGTGACACCTGCCATACCAATTACTGTTATGTTGTTATCTGAAATAGCTCCCTTTCCAACGGATATACCAGTTGTACCAATCATAGGTACCAAAGGGTACTTTTCGGAAAGAAGCTCAGCTGCCTTGGCTGCTTTATTAAATGGGGCAATAAGTATAAGTAAGTCTGCATTTCTTAATCCATTAGTTGCCTCGCCAATAGCGGCTTCTATACTGTCTGATTGTCCTATACCGACAAAACCACGCATAAGTTAAAACCTCCTTGTGCATTATTACTTAAAAGTATAACATAATACGATGAAAAAAGACACATAATTTTTACGTTCATTTATGAATAAATAGGTTTTTGTAGAAATAATTTATTCTTTATGATAATATAGCAAAGGCAGATTTTAAATATGCAAATTAAATGTGATATTTTTTCGGTTATACAGGAGATATTTTATGATTTTAAACGTAGCAAATTTGAGCCATGGATTTGGAGATAGAGCCATATTTAACAATGTATCATTTAGACTTTTAAAGGGTGAGCATGTTGGACTTATTGGAGCCAATGGAGAAGGTAAGTCTACATTTATGAATATAGTTACTGGAAGTCTTACTCCTGATGAGGGTACAGTTGAATGGGCAAAGAATGTTAGAGTTGGTTATCTGGATCAGCACACTGTTTTAAAGCAGGGAATGACAATTGGTGATGTTTTAAGGTCTGCTTTTGAATACTTATTTAAGATAGAGGCAAGAATTAATGATATATGTGAGGCATTAGGCAGTGCTGATGAAAATGATATGGAAGCTATGATGGAAGAACTTGGAACCTTGCAGGATTTGCTTAACAGCAACGACTTTTACATTATAGATTCCAAGGTAGAAGAGGTTGCTAGAGCCTTTGACTTGCTCCAACTTGGGTTAGAGCAAGATGTTACTGAACTTTCAGGCGGGCAGAGAACCAAGGTACTTCTTGCAAAACTCTTGCTAGAAAAGCCAGACATTTTGCTTTTAGACGAGCCTACTAACTATTTAGATGCTCATCATATTGAATGGTTGAAGCGATATCTTCAGGAATATGAAAATGCATTTATTCTCATATCTCATGATATACCATTTTTAAATAGTGTAATTAATTTGATATACCATATGGAAAATCAAGAACTGAATAGATATGTTGGAGATTATGATAAATTCCTTGAGATACATGAGATGAAAAAACAGCAGCTAGAAGCGGCATATAGAAAGCAACAAAAGGAAATAGATGATTTAAAGGATTTTGTTGCTAGAAATAAAGCTCGTGTGGCAACTCGTAATATGGCTATGTCAAGACAAAAGAAACTTGATAAGATGGAGGTTATTGAGATTGCGAAGGAAAAACCAAAGCCAGAATTTAATTTTATAAATGCCAGAGCCACAGGAAAGGTTGTATTTGAAACCACAGACCTTGAGATTGGATATGATGGAAAAGCATTGTCAAAGCCTATTAATCTTCGTATGGAACGAGGAGAGAAGATTGCAATAGTTGGAACCAATGGTATTGGAAAAACTACATTTCTTAAAAGCGTGCTGGGTCTAATACCGGCTGTATCAGGAAAAGCTCAGCTTGGAGATTATCTTAGTATAGGATATTTTGAGCAGGAGATTGAGCCTTCAAATAACACTTGTATTGAAGAGATATGGCAAGAATTCCCTTCCTATTCACAGTATGAGGTTAGAAGTGCTCTGGCAAAATGCGGACTTACAACAAAGCATATTGAGAGCTTGGTTAAGGTTCTTTCAGGAGGAGAGCAGGCTAAGGTTAGACTTTGCAAGTTGATTAATAGAGAAACTAATATTTTATTATTGGATGAGCCTACTAATCATTTAGATGTTGATGCAAAGGAAGAATTAAAGAGAGCATTAAAGGAATATAAGGGTGCAATATTACTAGTTTGTCACGAACCAGAATTTTATGAGGGGTTAGTTGACAAGGTATGGAATTTGGAAGAGTTTTCAAAGCTCATATAGATTATTTCACAGAATTATAACAAAAAAATAATAAATGAATTGCCATTTTTGTGGTATGCTTGTATTTATTGGAAGGATTTGATATAATATTGGTCGATTATATGGATTAATATTATACCTTGTTAATTAAATGAAGCTGCAGATGTATATTCTGCTTGTATAAAGGGAGGTAGCTCAATGGGCTATACAAAGCATGAGACAATGAAGAAACAACGTAAGATTGTCTCTAAGTCACAAAGATATAAAAGAAAAGTATTAGTAAACATTTTTAAATTCTTGTTGGTGGGTATTGTTACTCTTATCATAGCCTGTGCAGGTGCAGGATTTGGTATGATTAAGGGTATATTGGACAATGCTCCAAGTATAGACGAGATAAGCATTATGCCAAAGGGATTTAAATCATATATATACGATCAGAATGGAAATGTAATCAAAGAAATTTCCACTATTGATTCTAATCGTGTTTATGTATATTATGATGAGATTCCTGAGGACTATGTAAATGCTTTTGTGGCTATAGAGGATCAGCGTTTTTGGGAACACAACGGTATTGATGTTAAAGGTATCTTTAGAGCTTTTGCCCTTGGCGTTGCATCTGGTTCCTTTGATCAGGGTGCCAGTACACTCACACAGCAGCTCATAAAGAACCACGTATTCAATGTAGGTTTGGATGAGAAGACCTTTATGGATAGACTTGAGCGTAAGATACAGGAACAGTATCTAGCTCTTGAGTTGGAAAAGAAATATTCCAAAGAGCAGATAGTAGAATATTATCTTAATACAATATATCTTGGACGTGGTGTTCATGGTATCCAGGCCGCATCTGACAAGTATTTTGGTAAGGATATGACAGAACTTACAGTATCTGAGATTGCAGTTATTGCAGGTATAACTCAGAACCCAAGTAAGTATGACCCTGTTACAGCACCAGAGTCCAATGCAGAACGTAGAGAGCTTGTTCTTAAAAAGATGCTTGAGCTTGATTATATCACTCAGGCAGAATATGATACAGCAATGGCTGATGATGTTTATTCAAGAATCAAAGCAGAGTATGAGGAACAGGTGGCTAATGATACCGTTAATACTTACTACGAGGATGCTATATTAGATGCTCTAGAAGAAGATTTTATGGAGATTTATAACTGTACTGAGGCAGAAGCGTCCACAATGATATTTACTGGTGGTTATTCAATTTATTCAGTACAGGATATGGAAATTCAGGATATTTGTGATGAGGTGATTAATGATCCTGAGTATGTTTCTGGGTATGATGCAGTTGGATTAGATTACTATCTTACCCTGAAGGATACTGATGGGGAAACTATGTTGAACTACGATACTTATCATCTTATTGAATACTATAAAGAAGTCACTGGAAATGATAAGTATAATTCCATATATGATAGCGAAGAAGAGGCGCGTATAGCGGCGGATCAGTTTAAGGAGCATATGCTTGAAGAAACTGGTGGAACATATTATGCAGAGAGATTTACTATCTCACCACAGCCACAGTTTTCATTTACTATTATAGATCACACCAATGGTTATGTTCTTGCTATGGTTGGTGGTCGTGGTGATAAAGAGTCAAATAGAGGATTGAATAGAGCGAATTCACCTAGATCACCAGGTTCAACCTTTAAGACTCTGGCTGCATATACGGCGTATCTCGATTTGGGATATGGTGGACTTTGTTCTTCACTAAGGGATGAAGAGTTTAGATATTACAATGGTAGCGTGGTTAGAAATCACTGGGGTTCAAAATACAAAGGCTACATGACCGTTAGAGATGCTTTGGCGCAGTCCGCAAATGTTATTGCAGTTAAAGCTATCACGGAAGTAGGTCCTGAGGCGGCTTTTGAATATTTGCTTGCATATGGATTTACAACATTGGAGGACGGTTCGGATTCACCAAATACAGATATTACACAGTCATGTGCATTGGGTGGATTGACATATGGTGTTACTAATCTTGAGATAACAGCGGCTTATGCATCTATTTCTAATATGGGTGTATACACTGAACCGGTTTTATACTCTAAGGTAGTTGACCACGATGGAAATGTAGTTATTGACAATACAGATCCTACAATTAGACAAAGACAGATAATGAAGCCATCTACCGCTTGGCAGTTACTACAGGCACTCAAGTCAGTTGTTTACGCTGGTACAGGTGGTCCGGCAGCAACTCGTTCAGGTATTGCGTGTGCAGGAAAAACTGGAACAACGTCAAGTAATTATGACCTCTGGTTCTGTGGTATGACACCATATTATACCTCATCTATATGGATGGGATATGATATGAATGTTGATATGGGTTCATCAAATGCTCACAAATATATGTGGAGAGATATTAATGATAAGATAGTTGAAGTAAAGGCACTTGATACATCTGTATCATTCCCTAATGCTCCAGATGGAGTTGGCTCTCGTTCGGTTTGTCAGATATCAGGCAAATCACCTGGACCAGATTGTCCAACCTTCTCTGATTATTGTGGAACAGATGTTGCACTTGGAACCTGTGAGGGACATGAGTTCACAGAGTTCTGTGCGGAGTCTGGTATGCTTGCTACATCAACTTGTCCTAATAAGGTTAAGTATGTAGTAGAAGAGGGTCCAAATGAGAATCAGCAGACCGCTGTTGGTGCACCTAAGGAGTGGGTTCTTCCACCAGTGGGTACAGAAATACCTACTTGTACATTGCATCCAGAGGATGCAGGTGTGACTATTACAACAACTGCTAGTGAGGGTGGAACTATTTCGGAGTCTACTACAGCACCTAAGGGTTCAACGGTGACAGTTTACTTTACTCCTTATTCGGGTTATAAGATTGATTCTGTTATTGTAAACGGAATTGCTATAGGTAATCCTGGTGGTAGCTACACATTTACCAATATACAGGCAAATGCCACAGTTCATGTAAACTTTAAGCGTAGTGGTGGCGGTAGTACTCAACAGCAAACAACGGCTGCACCGACAACAACTCAGGCGCCAACTACAACAGCTGCACCGACAACAACTCAGGCGCCAACTACAACAGCTGCACCTACAACAACTCAGGCGCCAACAGAGACAACAACCCAGGCACCGGAAGAGACCACAACTCAGACTCCAGTTACAGATCCAGTTACGGATCCTTCAGTGCCAACAACACCTTAGAATGTGTTATTATAAATAAGAATTAAGCCCTAATCCATAATGTGGATTAGGGCTTTTGATTTGTAGTCTACTACAAACCATATGTTTCTAGAAACATATTATCTATATTAAAAGTAGCTACTTATAAACGGATACTAGTTTTTAGTGAATTTAGGTTTAAATATGAGAGAGGCAAGATATGAGAAGATTAGTGCCGCTGATGTTCCTACGGCCGCCATTTTAAAACCTCCTCTAAATAGACCAATTATTCCGTCTGTATCAACAGCCTCCTTAATACCTTTCCAAAGGTTGTAGCCGAAGCCTGTGAGAGGAACGGATGCTCCGGCTTTGGCGAATTCGAGGAAAGGTTCATATATACCCATGGCACCAAGTATAGCGCCTGTACAAACTAATATAACCATGACTCGTCCTGGCATAAGCTTTGTTGAATCCATAAGAATTTGTGCGAGGACACATATTATACCACCTATAATAAAGGCTTTTATATAATCCATATCAACACTCCTTTAACCTTGTTCTATTACTAACCCATGAGCAACACCGGGAATGGTTTGTCCTTCGTTGTAGCTTACTGTAGATAGAAGAGCTCCTGTTGGGACAAATAAAATTCGTTTCCATGTATGTGAAGCCATAGTGTGAAGTATATAGCCAGCTAGAGTAACAGCACAACAACCACAACCGCTTCCGCCACTGTGAGTGTCTTGCTTTTCAGAGTCATATATAGCAACACCACAATCCATATGTTGTTTGCTTATATCATAACCATTGTCTAGCAGTAGTTTTATAAGGATTTCACTTCCTATTTTTCCTAAATCACCTGTGATTATTTTATCAAATTGATTTGGTTTCATTTCTAAATCCTCAAAACATTGATATATGACATCGGCTGCAGCGGGAGCCATACATGCCCCCATATTCATATTATCTCTAACACCATAATCTACAATTTTTCCTGTGGTGACAGAAGAAATATGTGGATAATTTGACATGGGTTGATTGTTGTCTGTAGAAGATACTACAAAGGCACCGCTACCTGTTACAGTCCAGGTGGAACTGAGTGGTCTTTGGTTACCATATTCAAGAGGAAATCTGAATTGTTTTTCGGCGCTACCATAGTGGCTGCTTGTTACGGCTACAACATTTTTGGCGTATCCTGCAGCAACTGTCATAGCAGCAAGGGAAAGGGATTCTCCGCAGGTTGAGCAGGCTCCGTATAATCCGAAAAATGGAATTTCAAAATCTTTGATGCCAAAGGTTGAGCCTATGAGTTGACCTAGCAAATCTCCTCCAAATAAATATCTTATATCTTCTTTAGTAAGACCAGACTTTGATATAGCGGTTTGAACCGCTCGTCGTAGCATTTCTGATTCTCCTAATTCCCAAGACTCTTTACCGAAGGTAGGGTCAGTTTCTATTTGGTCAAAAAAAGAGCCAAGAGGTCCTTGTCCTTCCATTTCTCCAACAATAGATGCACTACTTATAATAGCAGGAGGACAGTTGAACTTTATGGTTTGTTTTCCTATTGCTTCGCTTGTCATAAAAACCTCCTTACATTAATCCTATACTCTTAAGTATCAAATATATGAGTCCTAATAGCCAGCTTGTAAATATTCCAAAGAGAATAACGGGTCCGGCAATGGTAAAAACCTTTACACCTTTACCGAAAACCTCTCCTTCTTTTTGATATTCTATGGTTGGAGCAGCTACAGAATTAGCAAAGCCAGTTATGGGTACCAATGCACCAGCACCACCGAACTTAGCTAGCTTTTTATATAAATTAAAGCCAGTTAATATTACACTTATGAGAACTAGAATAATGGATGTCCAACTTCCGGCATCTTCCTCACTACAACCAAAATAGTTTAATGCAATATCGTGTATTCCTTGTCCTAAAACACAGATAAAACCACCAACGATAAATGCATTAAAGCAATTTTTTGGAAGACTATGTTTTGGGGTAACTATATCCACATATTTGTTATATTCTTCATCGTTTTGTTTAACTTTCATATTTATCAATCCTTTCAAAATAAATTAAAGAAAAATAGATTCGATTACGCTGCCTATGGCTCTGCCTAAGGCTGCGGCAATAATTACATAAGGAAGAAAATCCCTAATCTTAAACTTTCTTGATAAAATAGGAAAAACTCCCAGGGTTTCAGCCAGTGCACCTGCCAGACAACCAGTGAAAATACCGCCCCAAAGATTATAAAATGTAAAACCTGGTATCCCTAAGGGGATAGATATCTGCAGTAGCTGTATAAGATTCCCTATGCTTACTCCAAGTATAATTAGATTTTCTATTAAAATTACATGCTTTGACGCCTTATATTTTTCGGAAAGTTTTTCAAACACACCCAGCAATGTTATAAATGCAACATATCCAGCAGAAACAGCTCCCCCTGCAATTCCACAAAATATAATAAATAAACCGTTTTTAATCAGCGTCAATTGTCTTGTGCTCTCTGGAACTATCTATAATAATACATTGGTTAACCTCTTGTTCATAAAGACGCATTTGAACCTGTAGGGGAGTAGGGTCATCTGTGGTTTTTCTATTGATGCCGTGGTTGAAAAAGACAATCATTCCTATACAAAGTCCAATGGAGTATGTCACAACACCAACAATATATCCTATAGAAGAATCAGTTTTGTTTGAACCAGTAAACAAGGTATATAAATTTGATAATAGTTCGGTGGATGCCACGTCCTGGTTGTATGCCATAATTGAATAGGCTGTTCCAAAGAATGCAATAAGCATTAGAAATATTGCTTTTATTTTTCCTTTTGTTTTTGTTCCCTGACGAAGATTTTTGTAGTATACAATAGTTTCTGGATTTCCCATTACTTCAATATGAATTTCTGGGTGATTTTTGGATATAATCTCAATTAGCTTCATTGCAGTTATTACAACTTGACTTTCTTCTTCGGCAGGAAAAGTAGTGATTTCCAATTTTCTTACAGAATGAGCTATTTCTTGATTTCTGCAATATATAGTGGCAATATCACCAATGTGTATCTTCCTTGAACCCACCAAAATGCTTTGTTCAAGTGAAATATATATAGTGTCCTTTTCCATAAAATCATTCCTTTGGTTAATTTTTAATAGTATTACAAAATATCAGTAAAATATTCTTTTTTATCCTTGCATAATTCTTGTACGAGACCTTAAATCGTGATAAAATAATAAATACTTATGTGTACATTTTTTTAGGAGAAAAATAATGGATTTAAATGATGTTAGAAATAGTATCAATAGCATTGATGCTGATATGAAAAAACTGTTTGATAAAAGATTTCAATGCACTAATCAAGTGGCTGAGATTAAGATAAATGAGCAGGATAAGGTTTTTAAACCTCTTAGAGAAAAAGAAATATCAGAGCGTTACGCAGATGATGTGGAATATGTTTCTTTTATTAAAAAGGTTATGCAAATTAGTCGCAAGAGGCAGTATGGTATTTTTCTAGATAGGGTTGCTGCTGTTGAGGAAAGCTTATTAACAGTCAAGGAAAAACTTTTAGAAAAAGGTGTGTTAGAGCTAAGCTTACAATCAGATGAAAAAAGCGAAAATGGTTTAAATGTAAAAGATATATTATCTGTGATATCAGATACAAGTCTTGATATAAAAACACTTAGTGTTGATGATACAGGTGTTGTTAAAGCTACACTTCTTACAGATGGTAGTGATAAGAGTATAAGGGAAGCTTTGATCTTAGCATATATGCTGGATGAAGAAACTTTATAAAATAGAATTTGGAGGTGTTTGATTTGATAATAAAGAATGGTTCTATAGTAGATCCAAAGTCAGGTACAGTAAAAAAAGGTACTATTATAATCGAAGGTAATAAAATTAAAAATATTTATCCGGAAGACTATCAGTGTGATTCTCAAGAAGTAGATGTTATAGATGCTACAGGCAAGTATGTTATGCCAGGATTTATAGATTTACATGTACATTTAAGAGATCCTGGATTAACTTACAAGGAAGACATTGTTACAGGTGCTAATGCAGCGGCAAGAGGTGGTGTAACAACTATATGCGCTATGCCTAATACAAAGCCTGTAGTAGATACAGTAGAGACACTAAATTATGTTCATGACAAGGCTTCAAAAGAAGCAAAGGTTCGTGTAAAACAGCTTTCAGCATTTACTGTGAATATGGATGGCAAGGAACTTGTTGATATGGAAGCTATGAATAAAGCCGGTGCAGTTGCATTCTCAGAGGATGGAAAGAGTGTTATGGACATTAATCTTTATAGAGATGCACTTAAGAAGGTTGCAGATATGAATGCTCTTGTTATGGCTCACTGTGAGGATAAGGATTTAGTAGGTAAGGGAGTACTTAATGAGGGTATTGCTTCGGAAAAGTACGGAGTGCCTGGTATACCTAATTCTGTAGAGGATGTTATAACAGCTAGAGACATATTCCTTGCAGGAGAGTTGGGTGCTAGACTTCACATTTGTCATTGCTCTACCAAGGGAACAGTTGAGCTTATGAGAATGGCAAAAAGAATGGGCTTTAACGTTACTGCAGAAGTTTGCCCACACCATTTTACCCTTACAGATGCAGATATTACTGAAGCTGATAGCAACTATAAAATGAATCCACCTCTTAGGACAGAGGAGGATGTAAGGGCGCTCATAGAAGGTCTTGTTGATGGAACAATGGATTGTATTTCTACAGACCATGCACCACATGCCAAGGAGGAAAAGGACAAATTCTTTACTGAGGCACCATTTGGTATAACTGGACTTGAAACATCAGCAGCACTTACCTATACAGCGTTGGTTGATACTAAACTTATGGACATAGTAGAGATGTCAAAAAAGATGAGTTATAACCCAGCAAAGGTACTTGGTATATCAGAAGAATTTGGATATATAGAAGAGGGTGCTATAGCAGATATAGCAATCTTCGATGCAGAAGCAGAGTGGGAAGTTAAGGCAGAGGAATTTGCCTCAAAATCAACTAATACACCTTATACAGGTAAGGTTCTTAAGGGAAGAGTTACTCATACATTAGTAAATGGTAAACTTGTGTATGAGCTTTAAAAACTAGGAAACTAGTCAAAATAAAAATATATTTTTCACATGGAGGATTTAGATATGATTAACACACTTATTAAGAAAATTCAGGAGACAAATGCACCAATAGTAGTAGGCTTAGATCCTATGATGAACTACATTCCAAAGTATATTCAGGAAAAAGCATTTGCAGAGTATGGCGAGACACTTAAGGGTGCAGCTGAGGCAATTTGGGAGTACAACAAGGGAATTATCGATGCTACTTATGATTTGATTCCAGCAGTTAAGCCTCAGATAGCTATGTATGAGCAGTTTGGTATTGAGGGACTTATAGCATTTGAGAGAACTTGTGAATACGCTAAGAGCAAGGGATTAGTTGTAATTGGTGACATTAAGAGAGGAGATATCGGTTCTACTTCTACAGCATATGCTGTAGGACATTTAGGACAGGCTCAGGTTGGTTCTAAGAAGTATTCTGGATTTAGCGAGGACTTTGTAACAGTTAACCCATACCTTGGTACAGATGGCGTTAAGCCATTCGTAGATGTTTGCAAGGAAGAAAATAAGGGTATCTTCGTATTGGTTAAGACTTCAAATCCTTCATCAGGAGAATTCCAGGATCAGCTTGTTGATGGAAGACCACTTTATGAGCTTGTGGCTGAGAAGGTAGTTGAATGGGGTAATGAGTGTATGGGGGACAAGTACAGCAATGTAGGCTGTGTAGTTGGTGCTACCTATCCGGAGATGGGTAAGGTGCTTCGTAAGCTTATGCCAAACACTTATATCCTTGTACCTGGTTATGGTGCACAGGGCGGTAAGGCTGAGGATTTAGTTCACTATTTCAACGAGGATGGACTTGGAGCAATCGTTAACTCATCAAGAGGAATCATTGCTGCCTACAAGCAGGAGAAATATGCTTCATTTGGCGAGGAGAGATATGCAGAGGCTAGCCGTCAGGCAGTTATTGATATGATTGAGGATATTAACGGAGCTTTGGCAAATAAGTAATATGTTTTATCACTAATCTAAAAAAGTAACAAAAAGCGAGGAAACTATTATGGGTAAGATAAAGATGACCGCCAATATAATCAGACAGGAGATGATTGGTACAGACATTTTCTCTATGATTATTGAGGCAAAGGAAATTGCAGTACAGGCCCGTCCTGGACAGTTTGTAGATTTATATAGTGCAGATGGAAGCAAGCTTCTTCCAAGACCTATCAGCTTATGTGAGATAGATAGAGAGGCTGGAACTCTTAGATTGGTATATAGAATTGCAGGAAAGGGAACGCTTGAGTTTTCAAAGCTTACCTCAGACCATACAATTGACGTATTAGGACCACTTGGTAACGGCTTTAATCTAGAGGATGGCAAGGCTATACTTATAGGTGGAGGTATCGGTATTCCTCCTATGCTTCAGCTTGCTAAGGAGCTTAACTGCGAGAAGTCAATAGTACTTGGTTATAGAGATGAGGAATTTTTATCAGATGAGTTTAAACCATATGGTGAGGTTTACAAATCAAGTGATAACGGCACTATAGGCGTTAAGGGTACTGTTATGGACGCAATTAAAGAATATGGTATTGAAGGAACACATATTTATGCTTGTGGACCAACACCTATGCTTAGAGCCATTCAGCAGTATGCTTTAGAAAATGGTATTAGAGCTCAGCTTTCACTTGAAGAGAGAATGGCTTGTGGCGTAGGCGCTTGTCTTGCTTGTGTTTGCAAGTCTAAGGAGGTTGACCATCACTCAAATGTTAACAACAAGAGAGTTTGTAAGGATGGCCCTGTATTTTATGCTGAGGAGGTGGAGTTATAATGAATACTAAGGTAAATATTGCTGGTGTAGAATTGAAGAATCCTATAACTGTTGCCTCAGGAACCTTTGGTTCAGGTATGGAGTATGATGAGTTTGTAGACTTAAATTTACTTGGAGCAGTAACTACGAAGGGAGTTGCTAATATTCCTTGGCCGGGTAACCCAACTCCACGTATCGCAGAGACATACGGTGGAATGATGAATGCCATTGGTCTTCAAAATCCTGGTATAGATACATTTATTGAAAGAGATATACCATTTCTTAAGACTAAGGATACTAAGATTATTGTAAATGTATGTGGCAAGAGTACAGAGGACTACTTAGAGGTGGTTGAACGTCTTGCAGATACTGATATAGACCTTATGGAGATTAATGTGTCCTGTCCTAATGTCAAAGAAGGCGGTATCGCTTTTGGTCAGGACCCTAAGGCACTTTACGATATCACTAAGGCCATTAAAGCTAAGGCTAAGCAGCCTATTATCATGAAGCTTAGTCCAAATGTAACTGATATTACTGAGATGGCGAGAGCTGCAGAGGCGGCAGGTACAGATGCATTATCACTTATCAATACCCTTACTGGTATGAAGATTGATGTAAATCGTCGTACCTTTGCAGTGGCTAATAAGACTGCAGGAGTTTCAGGACCGGCTATTAAGCCTATAGCAGTTCGTATGGTATATCAGGTGGCAAATGCGGTTAAACTTCCTATTATTGGTATGGGTGGTGTTATGACTGCAGAGGATGCTCTTGAATTTATTATGGCGGGTGCAAGTGCTGTTGCAGTTGGTACTGCTAACTTCCATAATCCTTACGCTACAGTAGAGATTATTAAGGGTATCGAGGACTATATGATTAAGAATAACGTAGCTGATATCAACGAGCTTATTGGATGTGTGAAATAAACTAGTTGATATTATTTAGTGCAGATTAAAACCTAAGCGTAAAGGAAATACTTATGGGTTTATTTAAGAGAAGAAGATATTATTTTACAGATTCATCTATAGCGTCAGATACAGTGATTGCTCTTGTTATGGGTGGAATAGCTCTAATTATTGAGATAACAGGAATTATTACTTCTATAGCAACCAAAGGGCATGTACCTGATGTTTTTGGTATGTTACTTCTATGTGCCATATTGCTTGGTATAGTAGGAGAGATTTTTGCGTGGATTGGTAATGGCGCCCAAGAGGGTGGAGTTACAGGAAAACGTATATCAATTATACTTAACATTTTAGTTCTGGGCATAGCTTTGTGGATTATATTGTTATAGTTAAGGAGGACTTCAATGAATTATTTTGAAGAAGATATATGCGAGCGTATAGAACTTGCTATAGGAAGATTAAGTGATATAGAAGAAGAGGATTTAAATCTGCAGGGTTGCGTTCATTTGGATGAGCTAAAAGATTACTTTAAAAAGGTATCAGATTTTATTCTCTATGTTTATGATGTATACAATATCATAAATACTTCTAATCAGCTTTCATTGGAATACTTAAAGAGAATTAACAATGAACTTTACAAGGATATTTTACCAGGAAATTATGAAAAAAGTTTTGCAAATCCAGACTATGCTGTGGACAAATTAGGTGAGGATTATGGAAAGCTACTTAGCTTCTTATATGTAGAAGTTAGAAGTATTATAGCCTATATTTATGAAGGTAAAATGCTTAATTTTATAACTACTGTGGAGCTTTTTATTGAGATTTACAGTATGTTTTGCGATGAAGAAGCACCAAAGTCAAAATATATAAAAGAAGCAATATACTATCATATGTATGATTA